>DASYPH010000339.1:0-11537 GCA_036006925.1 Gaiellaceae bacterium | reverse complement strand
CACGACGACCGTCACCTGCTCCGCGACGGACGACAGTGGCAACACGGCGACTGCGTCATTTGACCTGCACGTTGAGGGCGCGTCAGAGCAAGCAACTGACCTCGCGGCCTCGATTCAGGAGGCCGGGCTCGATCACGGAGTCGAGACGGCCCTGGTCGCGAAGCTGGCGCATCCAGAATGCGCACAGCTGCTCGCGTTCGAGACGCTGGTTCTCAACGGAGAGCGCGTGGGGCACGTCTCGCCGGCCGACAGCGATGTTTGGATCACGGACACGGAGCGCATCGCGACGGTCGAGGGCTGCATCGCGGAACAGATCGGAGATCACGATGGATTCCCTGACTCCGCCGCCGTCGCTTCCGCCGCCGTCACCCCCGCCGCCACCGCCGCTGGAGCTGGCGAGGGTGAACGACCGAGGGCCGCGCAGCGGCAACTCGGTGACCGGCCGCGCAAGCCGACGCAAGTCGAAGCCCGCGCTGCCGCGCTCGAGGAGCTCGTCCCGGCAGCGATCAAGTCGCTACGGGCCTATCTCGGTGATGGCGATCCTGATGCTTGGCGTGCTGCTCTGCGTGTTTCGAGCAGGCGTTCGGCCGGCCCGTCAAGGTCGTGGAGCAGGAGGGTCCTGATGTCGTCGATCCTCTTCGGGTGATGGAGACGACGGCCGTCGAGCGACAAGCTTTGCGCTCCAAGTTCCTCACGCAGTACCCCGCACCTAGCCCAGGTCGCGCGGCCGACCGTCGGCTTCATGACTGTCACTCGCACGGTTCGCTCGAACCCAACCATCTTCGGACGCCAATGGCGTACGAGGGCGGCGTCGTTACGACTCTCTTGGAGGCGCTGCTGACGGCCCGTGCTCAAGCCAGCGACGGATCTCATGCTCAAGCGGCACGTCCTCGAACGAAAAAACCTCGGGTGAGACCTCCCCAGTCAGGTTCACAATAAGTTGGGTAAGTCTGTAGTCCGGGTGTCGATGCCATAGCTCGCGGAGCGCATCGATCAGCGGGTCGATCCGTTGGGGGTCGCGCTCGCCCATGCGTGATCACCCTATCCCGGGCGACCCGGACTCTGAGCTGCGCCAGTGTTCCGGAATGACGCCAGAGCGGGTAGGCGATGATGTGGCTCAATGCGACCTCCGCCGGAAACACTCGACGGCGCACGCGTCCTGCAGTTCGCCAACCTCACACGGTCGCAGCCGACGGGGAAAACGCGGCACGTAGTGGACGGAGTCGAGGTCACTGACTTCGCGGCGGTTGCCATCGCTCGATACGACGACGACTCGACCGGCGTCTATCTCTTCTACTGCGACCGAAGCTGGAACGTCATCACAGACACCCAGCATGTAGACATCGCGGCGGCAGTAGCGCAGGCGAACTTCGAGTTCGGGCTGCTCCAATTCGTGGAGGTCTAGGAGCAAGGGGCCTCGGCTGCGCGAGCGTCCTCTCGCCCGAGGTTAGCCGCCGCCGCCGCCGCCGAAGAGGTCGTTGCGCAGGCCGAAGTACATGAGTACGGCGAACAAGGTCAGACCGACGACCGAATAGCGGATGTAGACAGCCTGACGGAACGTCTTGCCGCGCGCTTTCTCGACCAGCGCCATCACGATGTGGCCCCCGTCGAGCGGCAGCACCGGAAGCAGGTTGAGCAAACCGAGCGCCAGACTGACGAGGCCGAGTACGAACAGGAAGTCGCGCAACCCTTGCCGCCACGCCTGTGCCGACACGCGCACAATGCCGACCGAGCTCGACACCTGGTTCGTGTCACGGCCGGTTGCGAGGTGACCGATGCCGCGGACCGTGTCCGAGGTGATCCCCCAGGTGAGAACGAGCGCGTCGCGGCTGGCTGCGGCGAGAGACTCTCCCGGGCCTGTGCGGGCCTCGATCGCGATCCCGATCCGGTAGGCGCCGTTATCCATCTTCGCGCGGAGCGGACCCAGGACGACACGTTTCCCTTGACGTCGGACGACCAGGGTGAAGGGCTGACCGTGCGTCGCACGGATGTGCTTCGGGATGTCGTCGGGCTTCGTCGGCTCGCCGGCAACAAGAAGGATCCGATCTCCCGCCCGCACGTGAGCGGCAGCCGCCGGGCTGCCACTGAGGACGCGACCGATCGTCGTCGTGCTCTGCTCCGAGGCGACCAAGAACAGCGTCGCGAACAGGACGAACGCAAAGGCGAGATTCACGGCCGGGCCGGCGAAGATCGCAGTCAGCCGCCGCCAGGTTGCCTGCCGCCAGTACGCATCCGGTGCCAGCGACCACTCGAGCTCCTGCCACATTCGCGATGTGCCGAGCGCCGGTCGCAACTCCTGCAGCTCTGCATCTGCCGCAGCCCAGTCCTCGCGCTCGATTGCGTAGTCGAGCCGAGCGAGCTCGGCCCGGTAACGCTCGCGGTCCTCCGCGCGCAACGTCGCCGTCAGGTCTCCCGGCGACGGCCGGTTCATGCCAGGGATCTTGACGTACCCGCCGAGCGGAATCGAGCCGATTCCGTACTCAACCTTGCCGCGCGTCGTCTTGGCGATCGGCGGGCCGAAGCCGAGGTAGAACTTCCGCGGCGTCATGCCGACGGCGCGCGACGCGAAGAAGTGCCCGGCCTCGTGAATCATCACGAGCACCGCCAGCCCGAAGATGGCGGCGATCAGACCCAAACCCGCTCCACCAGCTCGCGCGCGCGCCGATCGGCCTCGCCGAGCTCGTCGAGGTCGCGCGCGGCGGCCCCGTCGACCCGCTCGAGTGCATCGGCGACGAGCGCAGCGATCTCGAGGAACCCGACTCGGCCGGCAAGAAACGCTGCGACCGCGACCTCGTTGGCTGCATTGAACGCACACGGGTACGTGCCGCCCTTCTCCCCCGCTTCGCGCGCCAGCGCGAGCAGCGGGAACGTCTCGAGGTCGGGTTCGTGAAACTCGAGCGGGCCGGCGGTAAGGTCGAGTCCGGGCAACGGTGTTGCGGCGCGGTCGGGGTACGTCAGTGCATACGAGATCGGCACCCGCATGTCCGGGTAACCCAGGTGCGCGATCGCCGCACCGTCGCGGAAGCGAACCAGCCCGTGCACGATCGAGGTCGGATGCACGAGTACCTCGATCCGTTCGTAGGGCAGTCCGAACAGAAAATGGGCCTCGATCACCTCTAGCCCTTTGTTCGCAAGCGTGGCCGAGTCGATCGTGATCTTCGCGCCCATGTTCCAGGTCGGGTGTGAGAGCGCCTGCTCGGGGGTGATCGCAGCGAGCTCGTCGCGGCTTCGACCGCGGAAAGGCCCACCGCTCGCGGTCAGAACGACAGCTTCCGGGTCGCCGAGTTGCGCGCACTGGAAGAGCGCAGAGTGCTCGCTGTCGACCGGGATCAGCAGGCCGCCGCCTCGCCGGCGGGCCGCAAGAGCGAGCTCGCCGGCAGCGACCAGGCTCTCCTTGTTCGCGAGTGCGAGCGTGACACCGTTCTCGAGCGCCCACATCGTGGCGGCCAGGCCTGCGAACCCGAGGGTGGCGTTCAAGACGAGTTCGGGGGCCGCCCGCTCGAGCAGGCTCGTCGGGTCACCGCCGACCTGGGTCAGCGGTGCGAGGCCCTCGATCGGCGTCGACCCAGAGGTTGCGGCGACCAACTCGAGGCCGTCGTTCGCCTCGATCACCTCGCGCGCCTGGAGCCCGATCGAGCCGGTTGCGCCCAGCAGGGCGATCCGCGTCATGCGGACAGTGTGCCCTCAGCGTGCCCCTACAGCACGGCGAGGATCACGAAGTAGGCAGCAGGTGCTGCAAAGAGCAGGGCGTCGATGCGGTCGAGCATGCCGCCGTGGCCCCCGAGCAGCGTGCCTGTGTCCTTCACCGCCATGTCGCGTTTGAGCAGCGACTCGAACAGGTCGCCGATCGGTGCTGTAATCGCCACCGCAACCCCGAGCGCCACCGATTGCCCGATCGTGAGGAAGTTCTGGTGGTAGAGCGCGACGAACGCAACGAAGATCGTCGCGGCCGAGCCGACGATGAATCCCTCCCAGGTCTTGCCCGGTGAGGTCGCTGGTGCCATCTTGTGCCGGCCGAGAAGGCGCCCTCCGAGATAGGCAAACGTGTCGCCGGCCCAGACGGCGAGCAGGACCGTGATCGCCGCGAGCCGTCCATGCAAGGGCAGCTCGCGCAGAAGGATCAGAAAGCTGAGGCCGCCGCCGACCCAGACTGCTCCCATGACAGTGCCGCTGATCGCAATCGTCGCCGCAGCGCGTGCCTCCGAGATCTCCTTCAGCACGAAGGCGAGCACGAAGGTCGCGAACAGGCCTCCGACCGCCCAGCTGATGCCACCGACCTCGGCACCGACGAGCGCCAAGACCGCTCCGATGTAGCCGGCAGGCGCAAGCGGGGCGAGCGGACGCGCGAGCAGCCAGTACTCGTGGAGCGCGATCAACGCCGCGATGAGCGCGAGAGCGAACGCCCACCAGCCTCCGAGGTACATCGCGCCAAGCACGACCGGCAGGCCGACGATCGCGACGATGACCCGAGACAGCCAGTTGCTCATAGGGAAACCTTCGGTTGCCCCATGACTTTCCCGCTTCGGCACCGGCGAAGCCGGCACCTCCGCTCTTCGGTGAGCTCCGCCAAGCCTACGCTCACGAGCGACCGCCGAACCGGCGACGGCGCGACGCATACTCGTGCAGCGCGGCACGAAGGTCGCGTTCGTCGAAGTCCGGCCAGAGCTTGTCGACGAAGACGAGCTCCGAATAGGCGACCTGCCAGAGCAGGAAGTTCGAGACGCGCAACTCGCCGCTCGTCCGGATCAGCAGGTCGGGGTCGGGCAAGTCGGGGGCGTACAGGTTTGCGGCGAAGACGTTCTCGTCGATGTCCGCCGCGTCGACACCGCTCTCGACGAGGCGCCGCGCGGCCTCCACCAACTCGGCTCGGCCGCCGTAGTCGAACGCGACCCAGAGGTTGATGCGGGTGTTGAGCTCCGTGCGGTCCTCCATTGCGTCCATGCGCGCCCGCAACACCTCGGGCGCGCGATCGCGACGACCGATGAAACGGACGCGCACGCCCTGTTCGGCAAGGTCCGGCAGTTCGCGCTCGATCGTCTCCGCGAAGATCTCCATCAGCGATTCGACCTCTTCCTCGGAGCGCGACCAATTCTCGGTCGAGAACGCGAAGACGGCGAGGTCGTGGATTCCGATATCGATCGACGCCTCGACGATCCGCCGCACCGTGCGCGCACCCGCACGATGCCCAGCGGCAGTCGGCAGCCGCCGCCGTTTTGCCCAGCGGCCGTTTCCGTCGAGGATGATCGCCACGGACTGCGCAACCTCTGGCAATGCGGGCTCGGCAACCGGCCGGGCACGCGCGAGCGTGCGGATACGAGTCAGGAGGTTCATCGAGATCCAGGCGGCTGCCTAGACCTCCATGATCTCGGCCTCTTTGCGCTTCAGCAGGTCGTCGATCCGTGCGACATGCTCGTCGGTCAGCTTCTGGACCCGCCCCTCGGCGGCCCGCTCCTCGTCGTCCCCGACACTGCCGCTCTTGACCAGCTCCTCGAGGTGCTTGATCGCGTCGCGACGAACGTTCCGCACGGCGACGCGTCCCTCCTCGGCCATGTGACGAACGACCTTGACGAGCTCCTTACGGCGCTCTTCGGTCAGCTGCGGAATCGGCAGGCGGATCAGCTTGCCGTCGTTCGACGGCGTGAGGCCGAGATCGGACTCCTGGATCGTCTTCTCGATCTGCTTGATCGACGTCGGGTCGAACGGCTGGATGGTCAGCAGCCGCGGCTCCGGCGAGTTGATCGTCGCCAGGTTCTTGAGTGGCGTCGCGGTTCCGTAGTAGTCGACCGCGATCCGGTCGAGGAGCGCCGGCGTCGCCCGTCCGGTGCGCACCGAGTTGAAGTGCTCGTGCGTCGCCTCGACCGACTTGTCCATCCGCTGAGTGGCATCGCCGAGAAAATCGTCGATCAATGTACGCCTCCTTCAGGGGTCAGCACAGCAGGGGTCCCAACGACGGTGCCCAGGCGCTCGCCCTCGATCACCCGCCCGATGTTGCCGGGTGCGAGCTCGAACACGTGGATCGGAAGGTGATTGTCCATGCAGAGCGACAGCGCCGTCGTATCCATCACCTTGAGACCCTGCTCGATCGCCTGCAGGTGGGTCAACTCGGGAATCAGCTTCGCGTCAGGATCAAGCCGGGGATCGCCGTCGAGCACGCCCTCGACACCATGCTTGGCCATCAGGATCGCCTCCGCGCCGATCTCGAGCGCACGCAGCTCGGCCGCGGTGTCGGTGGTGAAGAACGGGTTGCCGGTACCGGCAGCGAAGATGACGATGCGGCCCTTCTCGAGGTGGCGAACGGCGCGCCGGCGGATGTACGGCTCCGCGACCTCCTGCACCTCGATCGCCGAGAGCACCCGTGTGTCGGCGCCGTTTCGCTCGAGCGCCTCCTGGACGGCGAGAGCGTTCAAGACCGTTGCGAGCATCCCCATGTAGTCACCGGTGGCTCGATCCATACCGCGCGCTGCTGCCGCCATGCCGCGGTAGATGTTCCCGCCGCCGATCACGAGACCGAGCTCGAGGCCGCCGGAGCGAACCTCGACGAGCTCCTTCGCGAGCGCATCGATCTTCGATTCGTCGAGCCCGTACTCGCGCGAGCCCATCAGAGCCTCGCCGGACAGCTTCAGCAGAACGCGCTTGAACATCTACGACATCTAACCGACGGAGTACCAGGCGTAGTCGAGCAGCTCGATCCCGCGTTCCTTCAGGTACTGCTCGACACTGCCGGTGAACTCGTCGGCGCGATACCAGGTCTGCTCGCTCAACACCGCCTCGCCGTAGAACCGCTTGTTGAGCTGCCCCTCGACGATCTTGTCACGAACGGCCTCCGGCTTCGCACGCACGTCTTCCGAGTTTGAGAGGATCTCCCGCTCGGCGTCGACGAGCTCCTGCGGCACCTCGCCACGCGACGAGTACGTGGGCCGTGCGAACGTCAGATGCAACGCAAGGCTACGCGCTTCCGCAGCGTCACCCCCCTTGGTGCGCACGAGCGCCCCCACCTTGTTCGCCGGCGAATGCACGTAGAACGACAGCGCCTCGCCGTCGACGGCCGTCATGCGCCTCGCGCCGACGACCTGGATGTTCTCGCCGAGCTTCGCGGTCAGCGCGACACGCTGATCCTCCAGGCTCGCGGCAGCCTCGTCGCCGTCGGCAAAGACGCCCTTCAGCACGCCCTCGGCGTAACCGAGGAACTCGTCGTTGTTCGACACCGGCTCGGTTTCGCAGGCGATCGCGACGATCGCGCCGACGTCGTCGCGCACCATCACGCCGACCTTGCCTTCGCTCGTCTCGCGGTCGGCGCGCTTCGCAGCGGACGCCATGCCCTTCTCGCGGAGCAGCTTCACAGCTTCGTCGAAGTCGCCGCCGGTCTCCTGGAGTGCGCGCTTGCAATCCATCATCCCCGCGCTTGTGGCGTCGCGAAGTTGCTTGACCATCGCAGCCGAGATCTCGGTCACGCGCTCTCCTCCCCGGCGGCTGCGGCGGGCTCGGCGGCTGTCTCCGGCTCGGGCGCGGGCGCCTCGGGCGCCGCCTCGGGTGCAGGCGCCTCAGTCGCCGCCTCCGCAACCCCGGCTGCGGCTTCGGCTTCTGCGGCTTCAACCTCTGCCGCCTGAGCGGCCACTGCCGCGGCTTCCGCCTTGCGGGCCTTCAGCTCGTTCTCGCTGACCTTCTTCTTCCCGGCCTCGATCCCATCGGCGATCGCCTTGATCACGACCGTGCACGAGCGGATCGCGTCGTCGTTGCCCGGGATCACGTACTGCGCCTCGTCGGGATCGCAGTTGGTGTCGACCAGCGCGATCACCGGCAGTCCGAGCCGCCGCGCCTCGCGAACAGCGAGCTGCTCCTTGCGCAGGTCGACGATGAAGACAGCTTCAGGCTGGCGGCGCATGTCGGCGACGCCGCCGAGGTTCGCCTCGAGCTTCTCCAACTCGGCTTCCATCGAGATGCGTTCCTTGGCCGGCAGCAGGCCGAGCTGCGACTCCTGCTGCAGCGCCCGCAGCTCGTGCAGACGCTGGATGCGGTCGGAGATGGTGCGCCAGTTCGTGAGCAGGCCGCCCAGCCAGCGATGGTTCACATAGGGCATGCCGACCCGTCGTGCCTCGTCGCGGATGCCGTCCTGCGCCTGCTTCTTCGTGCCGACGAAGAGGACCGAGCCTCCCCGCTCCGAGATCGCCTTGGCGAAGTTGTACGCCTCGTCCAGCAGCTCCTGCGTCTGGGTGAGGTCGATGATGTAGATCCCCCCGCGCTCGGTGAAGATGAATCGCTTCATCTTCGGGTTCCAGCGGCGGGTCTGATGACCGAAGTGAACTCCGGCCTCCAGGAGGTCCTTCATGGAAACGACGGGCATCGAAGCCCCTTTCTGGTTTGAATGCTGAGACTCCGGCCGGGCCGCGGTGGAAGCCGACACGAGCTGCCGACCACCGTCCACCTCGGGTTGCCCACCGGTTCGAGGGAAAGCGGACACCGCATGGTAGCCGGGCGTCGCTCACCGAGCGTGACCGGCGAGGCTCTCTAGGAGAGTTCCGCCAGGAACGCCGCCAGATCGGCGGGCAGCTCCGACACCGTCTCGAGCCGCTCGCCGGTGAAGGGATGCGAGAAGGCGAGCTCGATCGCGTGGAGGAACTGCCGCTCGAGCGGCGGCTCACGCACGCCGTAGCTCGGGTCGCCGGCGACAGGCAGGTCGACGGCGGCCAGGTGCACGCGGATCTGGTGCATTCGGCCGGTCTCGAGCGAGACGCGCAGCAAGGCGTGCTCCGGATAGAGCTGCACGACCTCGAATGTGGTCGCCGCCTCCCGCGGGGTGTCGGTGTCGAGCGAGACACGTGTTGGATCGCCGCGATCGCGCCCGATCGGCGCTTCGATCCTGCCGGTTCGCGACCGCGGTCGCCCGCGGACCAGCGCGAGGTACGTACGCTCGAACGCCCGCTCCCGCACGAGCTCGCTGAGCGCGGCGTATGCGCGCTCGGAACGGGCGAACGCGATCAGGCCGGACGTGTCGCGGTCGAGGCGATGCACGACACCGGGACGCTCCGGGTCGCCGCCCGCGACCTTGTCGGCCAGCGCGTCGACGAGCGTGCCGCTGGCATGTCCGGCCCCTGGGTGGACCACGAGCCCCGCCGGCTTGTCGACGACGAGGATGTGCTCGTCCTCCCACACGATTCGCGGCTCCGCGGGTCGGGGTAGACGAACGGGGGCGACGGGACCTGCGACGGCGACCTCCTCCCCACCGCGCAGCCGGTAGCTCTTGACGCGCGGCACGCCGTCGACGAGCGCCCCCGCCTCGACCGCTCGCTCTGCGGCAGCCCGGGAGCCGAGTTGCGCGGCGAGGAAACGGTCGAGCCGCTCGCCCGCCGCCTCGGCAGGCACCCTCACCGGGCTGCGACGTCGAGCGTGCGGCGCGGCGGCTTCGGCGTACGGTCGGCCGCGACAAGCCCACCGAGCAGGATGGCGACGCCGATCACGATGAAGCTGTCGGCGAGGTTGAAGGCGGGCCACCAGCCGAGGTCGATGAAGTCGGTCACGTGATGCAGGCGGATCCGGTCGACGAGATTCGAGAGGCTGCCGCCTACGAGCAGCCCGAGTGCAGCGGGTAGGACCGGATGCCGCGCGCCGGACCGTGCGAAGAACGCGACCATCCACACGACCGCGGCGGCCGTCACGAACGTGACGATCCCCGTCGCGCCCGCGAAGAGACCGAAGGCGATGCCCGAGTTCTGGACGTGGTGGATCGAGAGCGGCCCGACCACGTGCACCGACTCGTCGAGGCCCAAGGTGCGCGTGACGACGTGCTTCGTGATCTGGTCGGCGATCACCGCTGCCACCGCCACGGTCGCGAGGCCCGCCCACTGCCACACACCCGCGGCGAGCGACCGCTCCGCGACCGACAGCGGCGTCAGCCCGTCGGTGCTCGAGCCGACCCGCACGTCTGGCGTTTGCTGCGGCTCGTTCAACCCGCCCGCCGCTGATCGTCGATGCAGAGCCGAGCCCAGGGGATCGCGCGCAGCCGCTCTACACCGATCTGCTTGCCGCAGTTCTGGCACGTGCCGTAGGTGCCGTCCTCGATCCTCGCGAGTGCCGCATCGATTTCGTCGATCGTCTGCTGCGCGCCCTCTTCGAGTCCCTGGTCGAGCTCACGGTCGTAGGCCGCCCCTGCCGTATCGCCGAGGTGGTTGTCGGTGCCACCGCTGCCGATCTCGCCGAGCTCGTCCTCCAGGCTGGCACCACTCTCGTCGTGCAGGAACTCGACGGCGTTCGCGAGCCGGGCGCGCTCATTCTCGAGCAGCGTCCGGAACTCGTCGGTGTCGATAGCACTCACGCAGGGTCCTCTCCGCCGCCGCTCGCACGCACGAGCCGCCGCTCCATCTCGTCGGAATCGATGCCGGCCAGCACAAGAGTCTTGTCACGAGACGCCAGGCCGGCGACGATCTTGATGTCGCGGCGCGCCACGCCCAACTCGGCTGCGAGCAGACGGACGACCGCCGCGTTCGCCTTGCCGTCCTCGGGCGGCTCTGCGACGCGGATCTTCCAGGCCGTGCCGTAGCGACCGACCACGCTCGGCCGCGAAGCGCCCGGAGAGACGCGCAGGGAGAGCAGGGCCGTCACCCGGGAAAGGCTACCCCCAAGCGAAGTCGCGACCGGCCCAGGGGCCGTCGACCTCGGCCTCTTCGGCGGCGGGCGGCAGCGGTGGCGGCAGCGGCTTGTCGTTCTCTTCAGCAGGCGACTCTGCCGCCGACGCGGCCGCGGCAGGTTCGGGCTCCGGCGTTGCGGCGACAGGCTCCGGTTCGGGTGTCGGTTCCGGCGTCAGTTCGGCCTGAGCCTCCGCGCCGTCCTCCGTCTGCGGCAGCTGGAACTCGCGCGTGTCCTCGCGCTTCGGCCACTGTTCGTCGTGCTGGGCCGCTTCGCCCTCGCCGGCGGCAGCCTCCACCGGGCTCGACTCCTCGACGATGCCGAGCGCCGAGCGCAGGAGCGTCTCGATCCGCCGGGCCTCTGCGAACAGGTGCTCGCGCTGGGCGAGCGCGGTGCGCGTGATCGAGCGCGCCTCGTGGTGGGCCTCGGAGAGGATCAGCTCTGCCTCGCGGCGAGCCAGTTCCTTCGCGTCGGCTGCGGCCTTCTCGGCCGAGATGAGCGTGTTGGCGAGAAGCACCTCGCGCTCCTTGAAGTCGGCGAGCTGCTTCTCGGTGTCCTCGAGCTTGTCGGTGAGCTCCCCGCGCTCGCTCCAGACCTCCTCGAAGCTGTCTGCGACATCCTCGAGCATCCGGTTCGTCTCGTCGCGGCGGTAGCCGAAGAACCCTCTGCTGATCCGCACATGCCTCAGTTCAACCGGTGTGTACCGCATCTGCTCTCCTCTCCCTCCGCTAGTGGAGCCGCTGGATGACGGCGTCGAAGATCCGGTCGGCCACGATCAGCGCGATCACCGCGACCATCGGCGTGAAATCGATCGGTCCTGCCGACACCGGGATGAGGCGCCGCCAGAGACGCAGGTACGGGTCGCAGAGGTCATAGAGAAACCGCTGCACGGGCCGTAGTGAGTAGGGCAGCTGGAT
>DASYPH010000338.1:0-3106 GCA_036006925.1 Gaiellaceae bacterium | reverse complement strand
CTGCACGCCGGTGACCGTCGTGTTGAGGTCGGCCACGATCTGCGAGATCGAGACGTTCATCACGCTCGAGTCGAGCACCATGATGAACTGGGCCGACGCGAGAATGATCAGCGGGAGCCACTTGCGCACTGCGCGACTCTACGTTTTCGGGCGCCGGTCCTGAGTCCCGCCCGCGGAAGCAGCCCCGCTCACACGCCGACGCGAACCGGCTCGCTCGGCGGCGCGGGCTCGGGCACCTTCGGCGTCCGCTCCGGAACGGGATCGCGGATCGGCTCGACGACGATCTTCCTCAACGGCTTTCCGATCTCCACGAGTCGCGTCCTTTCCTCGCGCGCCTGTCCCGGAAAGGCTCCCACCGTCTCCCGCCTGCGGCCAGAGGGCAAGCATCCGCCGAGGGAGGTGCCCGCCTCACGGCTTGGGACGTGGGCACCGCCTGTGTTCGGCGGCCCGGCGGGCCGACAATGCGAGCGCATGGTCATCTCGGTCCAGCTCATGGCAGCGTTTGCGATCACCTCGTTCGCCGGCTGGCTCATGCTGAAACAGGGCGTCGGGATGCACCTGCTCGAGCGGCGCCCGACCCGCTGCCGCACCTGCGGAGGCATGCCTCGCCGCACCTGCACCTGCAAGCGCGACTGACTTCCTCCTCGACGTGTCTCCACCAGCGCCGGAGCCCCGGACGCGTCGGCGCCCGGGGCTCACGGTGCTGCGGTGATCAGTGTCGAGGTCAGGCCGTCCGGCGCTGCCCGCCGTAGGCGGCGAGCGCGTAGATCACGAGCACGCAGCAGGCGAAGACGATCGCCGACCACCACGGGTACGCCTGGATGAACATGAACTGGCCGATCGCGTTCAGAGCGGCCGCGATGATCCCGAACCAGCGCGCGAACGACGAGCCGCTGAGCACACCCATCGCGGCGACGATGGCGAGGACACCGACCACGAGGATGATCCAACCCCACGTGCGCAGGTCGCTGAACACGTAGACGGCATTCGCCGTATAGAACTTCGATCGCGCAAGCGCCACGATGCCGTCGATGACAGCGAAGATGCCGGCGAGACCCAGCATGCTCGCGGCGAAGACGAGCCACCCGACGCCCCTCTCCTCACCTTCGTAGGCCGCTGTAGTCACTGGCTTTCCTCCTTGAACAGGGAGTCGAGACCATCGCATCCGCGTCGGCTGGTGCCCAGGCTGCGTTCACGGTGCTCGCCAGGAAGCGCGTGCGACCGGAGCGCGGGTGCGCGCACATCGCCCACATGAGACGACGACTCCGGGCCGTGGGGAGGCGAGGCTGGCGGAACAAGACAGGAGGAGCACATGTCTGCTGCCACGACCGCACGGCCCACTCTCTCGGACGAGGAGATCGTGCGCCTGCTCGACACGCTCAAGGACTCGGACAGCGTCGAGCTGAAGCTGACCGTGCCCGAGACGCACCAGCGTTCGACCATCGCGGCGCTCGAGCTCGACCCCCTCGAAGCGCAGATTCGTCAGGTCTTCTTCTTCGACACGCCGGAGCTCGCGCTCGACGCCAAAGGCGTCGTCGCGCGCGCTCGCCGGATTCAGGGCAAGGGCGGTGATGCGATCATCAAGCTCCGGCCGGTGGTCCCGAGCGAGCTGCCGGCGGAGCTTCGGCGCTCGGCCGCCTTCAACGTCGAGGTGGACGCGCTCCCGGGCGGGTTCGTGTGCTCGGCGACGCTGAAGAGCACCCCGCCGCCGGTGGAGGTCCTGCAAGCCGCGACGGGCAAGCTCCCGCTGCGGAAGCTCTTCTCGAAAGGGCAGCGCCGCCTCTTCGCGGCCCACGCGCCCGAAGGGGTCGGCCTCGACGACCTGACCATCCTCGGCCCGATCTTCGTCCTCAAGCTGCGCTTCTTCCCGCCGCAGCTCGGGCGCAGGCTCGTCGCGGAGATGTGGCTCTACCCGGACGGCTCGAGAATCCTCGAGCTGTCGACCCGCTGCGAGACGCACGAGGCGTTCCAGGTCGCCGCCGAGACGCGCGCGTTTCTCGCCGGGCAGGGCATCGACCTCTCGGCTGAGCAGGAGACGAAGACGCGCAGGGCGCTCGAGTACTTCGCCGGGGCGCGCGGCAACGAGGGTTCGTGACAGCGACGCACCATCTCGCCGAGCCCGGCGCCGCATTGGCCGGGATCGTCCCGCGCTGGGAGTGGCGGACGTTCGGCGACAGCTTCGGCCCCGCCGAAGGGCTCCTCGCCGTCCACGAGCCCGAACGTGTCCAGGAGAGCGAAGAGCTCTACCTGCTGTCGCTCGAGAGCGACGCCTCCGTGAAGGTCCGCGACGGCCTGATGGACGTCAAGCAGCTCGAGAGTGTCGACGGCGACGGGCTCGAGCAGTGGCGACCGGTGCTGAAGGGCGCCTTCCCTCTGCAGGCCTCCGCCGTGTCGGCTGTCGTCGCCGCGCTCGGCGTGCCCGGTCAGAGGGTTGCGCGCGGGACGTACACGCTCGGGCAGCTCCTCCACGACATCGTGCGGCCGAATAAGGCCCTGACGTCGGTCCGGGTCCGCAAGCGGCGTGTCCATTACCGCATCGGCGCCGCCATGGCGGAGCTGTCCGAGGTGACGGCCGGCGCCGCTCATTCGGCACGGACGCTCGCCGTCGAGTCCGAGAACCCCGCGGCCGTCGTCGCCGCTGTGAACGAGCTCCAGCTCGCAGACCGGCCGAACGTCTGTGTGGCGCGCGGGCTCAAGTCACTGATCGGCTTCGAGTCCGTCCGCTTCGCCGTGATCGACGTGGGCACGAACTCGGTCAAGCTCCACATCGGGGAGCGGCGTGCCGGAGACGGCTGGCGGACGATCGCCGACCGCGCCGAGGTGACGCGGCTCGGAGAGGGACTGCAGGACGGCGGCGTGCTGCAGCCGGAGCCGATGCGGCGGACGGTCGACGCAATCGTCGGCATGGTCGTGGAGGCGCGGCGAGCCGGAGTCGCCGAGGTCGCCGCAGTCGCAACGGCCGGGATGCGTATCGCGGGCAACTCCGCGGAGCTGGTCGCAGCCGTGCGCGCGGGCTGCGGCGTCGGCATCGAGGTCATCTCCGGCGAGGAGGAGGCGCGGCTCGCATATGTCGCCGCGACCTCGACGCTCGACGTGGCCGACGGCC
>DASYPH010000337.1:0-3234 GCA_036006925.1 Gaiellaceae bacterium | reverse complement strand
CTTGTCGCCACCCCTCTTCCCGATCGGACTCTCGGAAGCCCCGGCCGACGCCCAGTTCGAAGACGTGCCGCGCGAGCCGTGGCGTGTCGGAAGCGCGGTCATCGAGGCCCGGACGGTCGAGCATCGAGGTCCGACGCTCGGCTACCGGATCGAGGAGGAAGGTCGTGTCTTCGTCTACCTGCCCGATCACGAGCCGTATTTGACCGCTGCTCTCGACGACGAGCCCGAATGGATCTCAGGCTGGGCGCTCGCGGAAGGCGCCGACCTCCTCTTCCACGATTCCCAGTACACCGAGGCCGAGTACGCGCAGCGGCTCGGCTGGGGACATTCGAGCGTCACGCACGCCGCAGCCTTCGCTCGCGCCGCCGGAGTACGCCAACTTGCGATGTTCCACCACGATCCCATGCGTTCGGACCACGAGCTCGAGGAGCTCTATGACCAGGCCTCGGAGTTGCTCGGTGACGTGCAGGAGCCGCCGCTGATCGCTCGCGAGGGGCTCGAGATCGCACTTGGCAGCACTCCCTGAACGGACGCCGCCGATCGATTACATCACATTCTGACGGAAGAATCCTTGGATTTTCTGCGTCTTTGTGCTTGGATAGTGACTTCCGGAACGCGGTCCGCCGTCCTGCGGAATTTCGAGGCGACGCGGCCGGCGATGAAGCACGGGGAGGATGTTGATGGGCACCAATTCCGATAAGCGACGCCGTCACCAGGTGGGGCCGAAGAACTCCAGGAGGGGCCTGCGGCCGTTGCTCGTCTTCGCGGCGCTCGCGGCGCTCGCGGTCGTTCTCGTACCGACAGGCTCGGCGAAGCCGCCGACAGCACCGATCAAGCTTTATGACGTTTGCCTGGAGGGCGGCACGACGCCTTGCACGAGCTGGAGCTCGACCGGCGGGTCGACATCGACCATCTCGGGCGCAAACCCACAGGTCACGCTCAACGTGCAGAACGAATCCGGGAGCAACACGACGCTGGGATCGTTGAACCTCGACATGCCGTCCGGTATCACGCTCCAGGTGCCGGTCGGTGCTGCCGGCGATCCGATCACTGGCACGAGCACCATCACGCGGCTCCAACTGCGGAACCTCAATCTTGCGCCGGGGTCGTCCTACCACGTGACCTTCACGATTGCTGCACCGAGTGTCTGCGGGACCGTGCAGTGGAACAGCCCCGCTGCGAAGCAGTCGAACGACTTCAACGGCTCAGGGAACGACTACGCCCTGACAAAGACGGGCGGGCTGACGAGCCTGATCACGAACGGCTGCCACCTCGCGTGGATCCATCAGCCGGCTTCCGCGAAGCAGTCGACGACGATCACCGACACGCCATTCACGTCAAGCGGAAATGACGTGGCAGTCGCGGTCGAGAACGCGAGCAACGCGGTGATGACAAACCTGAACACCGGAACGGCGACGGCGACGCTCGCGCTCACCACCGGCTCGTTCGACGACTGTGGCGCCGGATGCAGCCCGAGCTTCAGCTATACGCCGCCGACGTTCACGAACGGGGTGGCGACGTTTACAGACTTCCAGAGTGCGTATACCGGCACCGGCTTCACGGTCACGGCGAGCGCTCTAGGGCTGAGCACTCCCGCGAGTAGCCCGCCGTTCGTGATCCAAACGAACGGCGTCGACTGTCTGGGCCAGGACCCGTGCCTGCTGAACGGCGGGGCCGGGGATGTGCAGGTCAACGCCAGCGCGAACGGCGGCAACTTCCTGTTCATCGCCGTCGGCCCTGCAAGCGCCCCTGGTTTGGTTACTACGAGCGGCGGCTGTGCGAACTTCAAATGGCCGTTCAATGACGGTTTCGCATTGACGGACGGCCGAACGGCGCAGGGCACGGTCGACGTCACCGTCTCCATCCCGCAAAAAGATCTGAAGCAGGTGTACGGCCCGAACTACGGCCAGCCGAATGTCCCGATCTGCGCGGGCGCGATGCGGCTCGTCAACAATCAGCCCGTCTCCTGCACCACCGACGTAACGAATGGGCTGGGCGGCTGGGCCGACCGGACGCTCGGGTCGGACGGGAGGTTCAACGGTGGTTACAGCACGGCCGTCTGCGACCCGACGACCGGCTACTGGTGGGGGATCCTCGGGACGTTCCAGGACCCGAACCCGCCCTTCAACTCGAACTCGATCCCGCTCATCACCGGCTGGGGCAGTTCGCCCGACGGGGTCTACCGAACCTTCACGATCCACGAGCCGTCCGGTTGGGACGGCCACTACGTGCCCTAACACGGCCTTGCGAAGGAGGTGCCTCGGCGACGCCGCCCGAGGCACCTCCTCGCGACTCCACAGCTACGTGCGATCGGTCGGGAAGGGAAACTCCGGCAGCGCCCTGATCCCGAGCCGCGAGACGATCCCATCCCGCTCGCGCACGAGCTCGGCCAGCTCGACCGGCGCTTCTTCTTGGCGCGAGCGAACCCGGACGAGTCCGTCGAGCGCCAGCACGACGTCGTAGTCGATCGATCGGTTGTCTCCGTAGTTGGGGTCGTGGAGCTTGGCGATGCGAAGACTCTCCTCGAAGGCCCGCTGCGCCTCGTCGAAGTCGCCCTCCTGTACGAGCGCCCAACCCCTCAGGCGGTTGACCGCCCCGACGATCGGCGACACACCCTCCATCGTCGCTGCCGCCTCCAGGAGCTCTTCGGCATCTGCAAGCGCCCGACCACTCTCTCCAGTGAGCACGAGCGACTCCATGATCCTCGCGTCGATCGCAAGCAGGAAGATGGCGTCCTGCTCCTCCTCGAACAGCGTCCGGGCCTCGCTATACAGCCCCTGCGCCTCGTCGAACCGAGCGCCGAGCGCCGCCAGTCGAGCAAGCGCGCTCGTCGTGTGCGCGACCTCGAGCAAGTTGCCCGCGGCCTGACGCACCCCAAGCGCACCCGCGAGAAGCTCCTCCGCCTCCTCCAGCAGCCCCTGGTGAGCCAGGATCTCGGCGATGTTGAAGTCGGCGAAGGTCGCTCGTGTGTGATCGCCGACCTTCGTCCACGCCTCGCGCGCCCGGTAGGTGTGCTCGAGCGCCTCGTCCCAGCGGCCCTCCAGGTAGAGATTCTGCCCGAGGTTGTTCAGTACGGCCGCTAGCCGCTCGTAGTTGCCGAGCTCCTCATAAATGGGCGCGGCAAGCTGCGAGTGAACCGCCTGCTCGATCCGTCCAAGCGCAACGTTCGCCCAGTCGAGGATGACGTACGCGTGCGCGAGTGCGTCACGCGCGCCGGATCGTTCAGCCTCGGGG
>DASYPH010000336.1:0-11870 GCA_036006925.1 Gaiellaceae bacterium | reverse complement strand
TGAGGACGCGGCATCGCGCAGCTTTGCAGCCGCCAGCGGCCCGGAGGTCATTGCCTGGAGGCGCACTAACGCCCGCGCCTCCGCACGCGTGTCAAGCCGGAACGCGTGCCGTTGCTCGAGCCGTTGGTCCCGATCGGCCCGGTTCCCGCGGCCTCCTTGGACCACGGCGGCGACGTGACGCCGAGCCGCACGACGAGATACAGGTGCAGCCCGATCAGCGCGACGATCAGCCCAGGGATGAGCAGCATGTGGATGGCGTAGAAGCGCGACAGCGTGTCGCCGCCGATCGCAGTGCCGCCCTGTAAGAACTGCGCGAGGAAGGGCCCGATGAACGGCCCGGTGCCGTTGATGTTGACCCCGACGATCGTCGCCCAGTACGCGGTCTGATCCCACGGCAGGAGATAGCCGGTGAACCCCTCAGCGAGTCCCATCGTCAAGAGCAGGACGCCGAGGATCCAGTTCAGCTCCCGGGGATACTTGTAGGCGCCGAACAGGAAGACGCGCCCCATGTGCATGAACATGAGGATGATGAAGACCGAGGCGCCCCACCGGTGCATGCCGCGCACGAGCCACCCGCCCCAGAGGTCGTTGGTGATGTTCTGGATCGACGCGTAGGCGTTCTGCGGGTCCGGCTTGTAGTACATCGCGAGGATCGCCCCGGTCAGCGCCTGGACGATGAACGCGGTGAGGCTCGCCGAGCCGAGAGTCTGGAACCAGTTGATGTCACCAGGCACCTTCCGGAAGAGGAAGTACTTGATGCCGCCCACCAGCCCCGAGCGCTCTTCCAACCAGTCGATCGGGTAGGTGATCGCCTGCTGGAGCTGCTCACCACGTGTGGGTTTCGTCCGGGTTGCCATCGGGTCAGCGGGGCGGTTGGATCGGATAGAGCCAGGACTCGAGACCGCTCACGGGCTCGCCCGGATAGGCAAGGGGCCACTTGTGGATCTTGGCGTCGGCGCCGGTTCCGTCGACGTGCGAGACGGAGAAGGCCTTGCCGAGGAAGAGATGGCCGTTCTTGATCGAGAACGAGTAACGGTCGAGTGCCCGCACCGGCGGCCCGGCGATGCGGTTGCCCTCGGTGTCGTACTGGCCGCCGTGACACGGGCAGCCGAAGCCCGCGATCGAGATCGTCGGGATCAGGGTCACGTCCGCGAAGTGCTTCGAATGCTGCGCGTCGAGCGGTCCGTTCGGCTGAACCGGGCAGCCGAGGTGCGCGCAATGGTTCGAGATGATCGTGAAGCTGGGCTGCCCGTTCAGCTGGCCGTTGTTGCGAATGTACGCAGAGCGCCTGGAGACGAAGCCCTCCTTGGCGCTCAGCATGAAGGTCGTGACGACGTACTTCCCCTCCGGGAAGTTCGAGATCGGCCCGAGGTCGTGGTCCTTGACGCCCTGCTTGAGGAAGGGCGGCAGGACCATGAAGCCGAGCGCAGGTGCGGTGAGCACGCCGCCGAGGACGGCACCGAGCCCGAGGGTCGAGAACTCGAGGAACTTCGAGCGCGGGTAGCGCTCGGCCGAGATGTCGCGCGGCCCTGCCGGTTGGGCAGGCGCTTCGTCGACTGCGGCGGCGGCCGCAGCGGCGCTCTCCGCCGGCACCTCGGGCGCGTGGGCCAGGTCCGACCCCGAGGCGAGATCGCGGACCCACAGGAACGCGAAGGCGAGCGCGACGAGCAGCCCGAGCCCTGCCACCCACCAGGAGATGATCAGGCCGACCAGGAAGACGACAATGCCGATGGCGAAGCCGACCGGCCAGAGGCTCGGACCCGGGACGTGGGGATGGTCGTCGTGGCTCTCGGACACAGTCTCTAGTCGGGATTCAAGCGGTCAAGGCAGACGAAGGTCAACGTCGTGACAAGCGTGGCGAACTCTGACGCATTCGCTCGCGTCGTGCGCGAGGAACCGCCGCCGGTCAGTTCGGCAACCCGTACTCGGCCCAGCGGCGGTCGACGAGCTCTCGCACCTCGGCGCTCATCTCGATCTCCGGCGGCCATTCGCGCGTCCCCTCGAGCGGGCCCTTCGCCGTCGCGTCGATCCCGATCTTGCCGCCCAGGAACTGCAGCGTCGGCGCGTGGTCGAGGTGGTCGAGCGGCCCCTCGGTGATCACGACGTCGCGCTTCGGGTCGACGTTCGCGCCCACGTAGAACAGCACCTGGGCGTAGTCGTGGACGTCGACGTGCTCGTCGACGATCACGATGCCCTTGGTCAGGCTGAGCATCCCGAGACCCCAGATCGCGTGCATCGCCTTGCGGGCATGACCCGGGAACGCCTTCTTGATCGAGACGATCGCGAGGTTGTGGAAGGCGCCGGCAACCGGGAGGTCGTAGTCGACGATCTCCGGCACCGTCATCTTCACGGCGGGCAGGAAGATGCGTTCGGTCGCCTTGCCCAGCCAGGCATCTTCCTGCGGCGGCTTGCCGACGACGATCGACGGGTAGATCGCGTCGCGTCGCATCGTGATCGCGGTCAGGTGGAAGACGGGGAACTGCTCGGCGGGCGTGTAGAAGCCGGTGTGGTCGCCGAACGGCCCTTCGTCGGTCAACTCCCCTTTGTCGATGTAGCCCTCGAGCACGATCTCGGCCGCCGCCGGCACCTCGAGGTCGACCGTCACGCCTTGCACGAGCTCGACCGGTTCGCCACGTAGGAAGCCCGCGACCATCAGCTCGTCGATGTGCTTCGGGAGCGGAGCGCTCGCCGAGTACGCCGTGATCGGGTCGAGCCCGAGCGCAACCGCCACCTCCATCCGCCCCTCGCTGAACAGGTAGTCCGCGCGGCCGTCCTTGTGGATCTGCCAGTGCATCGCCGTCGTGCGCGGACCGAGCACCTGCATGCGGTACATCCCCACGTTGCGGCCGCCGGTTCGCGGATCGCGGGTGATAACCGCGGGGAGGGTGATGAACGGACCGGCGTCGCCCGGCCAGGCCCACTGCACCGGCAGGCTGCCGAGGTCGACGTCGTCGCCGCGCAGGGCGACTTCCTGCGAGACGCCGCGGCGGACGACCTTCGGCCGCGAGTCGGCGATCGACTTGAGCGTCTTCAGACCGCGCACCTTCGCGGCCAGACCTTCGGGCGGCTGCATCTCGAGCACGTCCGCGAGCCGGGCGGCGACGTCGTCGAGCCGCTCTACCCCGAAGGCGAGGCACATGCGCCGCTCGGTGCCGAACTGGTTGATCAGCAGTGGGTGCTGCGACCCCTTCGGATGCTGGAACAGGAGCGCCGGACCGCCCGCCTTGACGGTGCGTTCGACGATCTCCGTCACCTCGAGATGCGGATCGACCTCGGCCGTCACCCGGACGAGCTCGCCCTCGCGCTCGAGAAGCGCGATCCACTCGCGCAGATCGCGGGCCGGCGCCGTCACTGGGCCATCGGCGGCTAGTAGGCCTGGCGGCGGGCGCGGCGGCGGGCGGCGCGACGGTGGCCGGCCCAGTTCGAGAGCTCGCCGAGACCGATCACCGTGAGGAAGATCAGGCCGACGATCAACATGCCGACGATCACGTGCAAGCCCTCGGAGGCGGCGTCGTAGATCACGGCGCGACTCTAGCGGAGTGACGGGCCAGCGCGAGCTGGACGTCGTCGTCGCTCGGCTCGCCGCCGAGGGCGCGCGCAGCGGCGACCCACGCGTCGCCGTCACCGGAAGCGCCATCGGCGCGTAGCGCCGCGCAGCGGGAGATCAGCTCGGCGAGGACGGCGACGGCTCGCACCCCGCCGGCCTCGGCGATCCGCACGAGCCCGTGTGCATAGAGATAGTCGCCGAGCAGCACCGCGTCATCCGCGTCGGCCGGGTCAAACAGACGCGGCGACCCGTAGTGCATGAGGTAAGCCTCGTACACCGTCTCGAGCCCGAGCGCGAGCTCGGGCGGCGCGAGCGGCGAGAAAACCGCGACGAGCTGACGCTCGTCGTGAGGAAGCACCGCGGCGCCCCAGACGTCACTCTCTCGTGTCGCCTCGTCAACGATCGTCGAAAGCATCGCTCACCGCCTCGATCGTCCGGTCGATCTCTTCGTCGCCGTGTGCGAGCGACGGGAACAGGCATTCGTACTGACTCGGCGCGACGTAGACGCCGCGGTCGAGGAGGCCGCGGAACAGCTCGCCGTACCGAACGGTGTCGAGCTCCTCGAACCGCCGCACCGGCTCGTCGCGTCCGGCGAACAAGGTCAGCATCGCCCCGACCCGTTGGACCGTGCCGAAGCGAGCGAGGCAGTCGGCGAGCCGGGCCGAACGCCGCTCGAGCTCGGGATAGATCCACGGTTCGCGGAGGCGCTCGAGCACGGAGAGGCCGGCGGCAGTCGCGAGCGGGTTACCGCTCAGCGTGCCCGCCTGGTAGACGTCCCCGGCAGGCGCGAGCCGCTCCATCACGTCCGCGCGACCGCCGAACGCGGCGAGCGGCAGCCCGCCGCCGACGATCTTGCCGAGCACCGTCAGGTCCGGCGTCACCCCGAACAACGCCTGGGCGCCGCCGCGGGCGACGCGAAAGCCGGTGATCACTTCGTCGAACACGAGCAATGCGCCGGACGCGTCGCAGAGCAACCGCAACGCCTCGAGGAAGCCTGGTTCGGGCGGCACGCACCCCATGTTCCCGGCGACCGGCTCGACGATGATCGCGGCGAGCCCCTCGCCGTAGCGCTCGACGGCTGCGGCGGTGCCGTCGACGTCGTTGTACTCGCACACGATGGTGTCGGCAATCACGCCCGTCGGCACACCGGGGGACGACGGGATGCCGAGCGTGGCGAGGCCCGAGCCGGCGCTCGCGAGGAACTGGTCGGCGTGGCCGTGGTAACAGCCCGCGAACTTGAGCACGCGGTCACGATGGGTGAATCCGCGCGCGAGCCTCACCGCGCTCATCGCCGCCTCGGTGCCGGACGAAACGAGCCGCACGCGTTCGACTGACGGAACCGCATCGACGATCTCGGCCGCAAGCAGCACCTCACGCTCGGTCGTGGCGCCGAACGTCGTCCCGTCGAGCGCAGCCTCGCGCACGGCCTCGACCGTTGTTTCGTCCGCATGGCCGAAGAGCAACGGGCCCCACGACTGCACCCAGTCGACCAACGTCCTGCCGTCCGTCGTCTCGAGGTACGCGCCGCGTCCGCTGCTGACGAAGAACGGCTCGTCGAGCCCGACGCTTCGCATCGCGCGCACGGGCGAGTTGACGCCGCCCGGGATCAACCCGAGCGCCCGATGCCAGAGCGGCGTGCGGACTAGCAACGCGAGGCTCCGTCGAGCCTCAGAGCCACGAGCCGAAATCCTTCGCCCAGTACGTGACGATCACGTCGGCACCGGCGCGGCGGATCGCCGTCACCGACTCGAGCGCCGCGGCGCGCTCGTCGAGGTCGCCGGCTGCGGCAGCCGCCTTGATCATCGCGTACTCGCCGCTGACGTTGTAAGCCGCGAGCGGCAGGTCGAAGCGGTCACGCGCCGCGCGCAGCACGTCGAGGTAGGGAAGGGCAGGCTTGATCATCAGCACGTCGGCGCCTTCGGCGATGTCGAGCTCGCACTCGCGCAGCGCCTCCCGCACGTTGCCGGGATCGAGCTGGTAGCCGCGCCGGTCTCCGAACGCCGGCGCGCTGTCTGCGACGTCTCGGAACGGGCCGTAGAAGGCAGAGGCGTACTTCGCCGAGTACGCGATGATCGGCGTCGCCGGAAGCTGTTCGCGGATCGCAGCCACGCGTCCGTCCATCATGTCGCTCGGGGCGACCACGTCCGCGCCCGCCTCGACGTGCGAGACGGCCGTGCGGGCAAGCAGTTCGAGCGACGCGTCGTTGTCGACCTCTCCGTCGTGGATGACGCCGCAGTGTCCGTGTGACGTGTACTCGCAGAGGCAGACGTCCGTGAGCAACAAGAGCTCGGGGAACCGGGGCCGCAGCGCTCGCAGCGCCTGTTGCACGATCCCGTCGTCGAGCCACGCGCCGGAGCCTTCGTCGTCCTTCTCCTCGGGCACGCCGAACAGGATCACCGCGCCGAGCCCGAGCCGGACGAGCTCCTCGACCTCCCGCACGACCGATTCGACCGTGTGCCGCTGCAGCGCGGGCAGGCGCTCGTTGGCACGCGCAGCGGGAGCGACGAACAACGGCATCACCAGGTCGTCGAGCGACACGGTCGTCTCGCGCACGAGTTCGCGCAACGGCTCGTTGCGGCGCAGCCGGCGCAGGCGGGTGGTCGGAAACGCGCTCACGGCCGAAGGGTACGCGGCGGATCGACGTCGACCAGCTCCACCTCGACCGGGACGGGCGTTCCCTGCCAGGGCTCGAGCGTCAGCCGGTCGGCGAAGAACTCCCAGATCGCGCGGCCGACCGCGAGCAGCGGCAGCGCGGTCAGCGCGCCGGGAAGCCCGTACAGCTCGGCGCCGGCAGCCAGACCGAAGATGACCAGCAGCGGGTGCAGCCGCAAGGCGTTCCCCATCACCTTCGGGACGACGACGTGCCCCTCGATCTGCTGGATCCCGAGGAAGAGGAGCGCAACCCAGAGCGCGGAGATCGGATGCACGACGAGGGCGTAGATGAACGGCGGCAGCGCGCCGAGCCATGGCCCGAGGTACGGGATCACCTCCGTCAGCGCGACCCAGGCGCCGAACAGGAGGGCGTACTGCTGGGCGTGCGGCAGCAAGCCCGTCGCACCGAGTATCCAGATCCCCACCCCTGCGCTGACGCCGATGATCAGCGACAACGCGATCTGGCCGCGGACGTACGACGCAAGCGCATGCTCCATGCTGCGTAGCAGCGGCAGCTCTCCGCGTCGCGGCGGGTAGCGACGGTCGATCGCCCGCCCAAGGCGCTGCATGTCGATCAGCATGTAGATCGTCACGACGACGAGCAGCACGAGCGAGAAGAGCGTCTTGCCGATCGAGATGGCCGCACCTTCGACGATCGAGACGATGCGCTTCGTGTTCTTCCCGACGTCGCGCTGTTGGATCTGACGAACGATCCGGTGCCCGCGCTGCTTGATGTCGATCGACTTCAAGTGATGCTGGTTCAGCCACAGCTGGAGACGATCGACATCGCGGTCGGCGGCGGTCTGTCCGGTCGACGGGAGACGATTCGTGAAGTAGTCGTTGAATCGGTTGGCAGCCGTCTTCGTCTCGCCGACGACTGCCGTCGCGATCGCCAGGATGACCAGGGCCAACATCGTCGCAAACGTCAGGAACACGAGCGCGACCGAGAGGCCGCGCGGCAGGCGGGCCTTCTGGAGCGCGCGGACGAGTGGATCGAGCAGCAGCGCGACGAGCGCGGCGACCAGGAAGAGGAAGACGACGTGACTCGCCGCTGTCAGCAGGATCCACGCGAGGACCAGCAGCAACGGCAGGCCCACCAGCTGGACCCAGCGCGGCACCTGGATGCGCGGCGGGCGACCGAGGGCGCTCACAGAGCCGATGCTACCGCGCGCGTGGTGCCGATTCGCCCACCCGACTGGGACTGGTCGTTCACGACGGACGGGGCGCTGGCGCTCGTTCCCACGTTGAACTCCCAGGAAGCGTCCGCTACGGTGCCCCCGATGCCGCCCCAGGGGCCTCACCGGCGTGCCCGCTCCACGCAACGCCGTCCCCGCCAGCGCGAACGGCGCGTGCGCCGCCTCGCTGTGCTGTTCGCGATCGCCCTCGTGGCGCTGGTGACGTTGCTGCTGTCCGCGTTCGGCGGATCCGGCGCCCCGGCAGCGTCGCCCGCACCCGCGAGCGCGTCACGTCTGCTGCCCGCAGGGCCGCCTCAACCAGAGGTCGTCAGCCGGGTCGGTTCCCTGCATCTCCAGCTCCCCGTCTCACAGAGCCGCGTGACCGCGATCGGCTACCAGGGCGGTAGCGCCGGATCGGAGCCTCTCGATCCGCTCGGCAACCAGGCGAACCAGGGGCTCCTGCGCCGGCTCGGGCACTCGATCTTCGGCGGCTCGCCGAGCGGCCCGCGCTGGTACCAGCTCCCGGGCGGGCAGGGACCCGCCACCTCGGCGCTCGAGGTCGGAGCAGCCGCCGGCACCGACGTCTACTCGCCGGTCGACGGCACGGTCCTGTCGATCGGGAACGTCGTCCTCAACGGACGCGACTACGGCGCGCGGATCGACGTGCAGCCGACAGGTACGCCGTCGCTCGTCGTCTCCGTCTCGCACATCACCATCGACCCGGCGCTCGTCGTCGGCTCGCCGCTCACGGCTGCAGGCTCGAAGCTCGGCTCGATCGTCGATTTCTCGGGCGCCGAGCGCCAGTCCCTCGCCCGGTACACGAACGACTCCGGGAACCACGTCGTCGTCGAGGTCCACCCGGCGGCGTCGTTGTCGCTCGGCTAGGAAGTACGCCCGCTGCGCATTCTCTTCATCGCCGACGTCTTCGGTGCGCCCGGGCGTCGAGCCGTCGAGGCCCGCCTGCCCGCCCTTCGGACCGAGCTGGCAGCCGACTTCTGCATCGTCAACGGCGAGAACGCCGCCGCCGGGCGCGGGATCACGGCGAAACTCGCCGACCGGCTCCTGGCGGCCGGCGCCGACGTGATCACCCTCGGCAACTGGACCTGGGGCCAGGCCGGGTTCGCCCCTTACCTGAGCGGCACCGACCGCGTTCTGCGCCCGGCGAACATGTCGCCTCAGACGCCCGGTGCCGGCCTCGCCGTGCACGACGGCGTCGCCGTGATCAGCCTGCTCGGCGTCTTCTCACTCGACCCGTTCGAATCGCCGTTCCTCGCCGCCGACCGGCTCGTCGAGGAGGCTCGACGCGTCACGCCCATCGTGGTCGTCGACTTCCACGCCGAAGCGACCAGCGAGAAGGTCGGGCTGGCGCGCTACCTCGACGGACGCGCGACGGCGGTGCTAGGAACGCACACGCACGTGCAGACGAACGACGCCCGCGTGCTCGCGGGC
Source organism: Gaiellaceae bacterium (assembly GCA_036006925.1). GTDB lineage: Bacteria > Actinomycetota > Thermoleophilia > Gaiellales > Gaiellaceae > PALSA-600. Next base: position 3,047 of record DASYPH010000336.1, on the reverse strand, counting down.
GGCACCGCAGCGGTCACCGACGCCGGCATGACCGGACCGCACGATTCGGTGATCGGCAGCGAGGAGCACGGAGCGATCAAGCGGTTCCTCACGGGCATGCCGGTCCGGCTCGAGCCCGCCACCGGCGACGTGCGCATCGAAGGCGTGCTCGTCGAGTGCGGCGCAGACGGGCGGGCAACGAGCTGCACCCTCGTCCGCGTGGACGCGGGCTGAGCTGTGACGTTGACGCACTCAGTCCCGGCCTGCAACTGAGGGCGGCAGCGCGAGCACCGCGAGCAGCGCGACCAGCACGAGATCGCGGAGCAGCACCACGCCCGCCAGGTGAAAACGCGCGGCATACTCGAAGTAGCGCCAGGGGAACCAGACCTGCGTGAGCACGAGCGCGGCCGTCAGAAGCATCGTCGCTGCGACACCGCGGCGGCCCCGGACCAGCGGCACCAGCGGGATCAGCCAGACGAGGTACTGCGGCGACAGGACCTTGTCGAACGCGATGAACGCACAGACACACGCCGCGGCGAACCGAAGCAGCCGCTGCTCCGTCCCCGGACCGCGAGCGAACGCGACCCACAGCGCGAGCAGGGTGGCCGCCTGCGCGACGACGAAGAGCGCTCCGAGCGCTTCGTGGCCGCCGAGGCCCTGAGAGCCGTGCGAGTAGACGACGTGCGGATGTCCGAACGTCGTCAGGAGCGCGGCACCGAGCGACTCGATCTGCAGCGGCCGCGACGCCTGGCCCCGCACGCTGTCGATGAGCCCGTGCGGGGCGACGACGAGGAAGGGAGTGACGGCAACGCCGAGCACGAGCGCCCCGTACCCGACGGCCCGAGCGCGGCCATGCCGCACCGACCAGGCGAGCGCGAGCGGCACCAGCACGACCGGCCATAGCTTCGCTGCCACGGCCGCCCCGAGCAGCGTCCAGCCGAGCCCGTGACGGTGACGAACGAGCGCCACGAGCGCACCCGTCGCGAGGAGGACGGGCCAGAGGTCGAACCGCGACAGGATCAACGACCCGGCCAGCACGGGCGCCAGCGCCACGTAGAACGCGGCGCCCGGGCGCACCGCCGCGACCACCCAGACGAGCGCGACCCCGCAGGCGGCCATCAGCCACGCGAAGGTCGCCGCGTAGTCACCGCCGAGCAATGACGGCAGCACGAAGACCGGCAGAGACCCGGGCGGGTACTCGACGGCGAAGTCCCGGTACGGGACCGCGCCTGCCCTGATCGCCTCGCCGTAGGCCTTGTACGACGGCCAGTCGACGATCGTGCCGTGCCCCCAGAACCACGTGTGCACCAGCGCCCAGGCGAGGAGGAAGACCGCTGAGGCCGCCAGGGACGCGGCGACGCGGTCCTCAGACAGCGGCCAGCGCGCCCGCGTCGGACCGCTCATCCTCGACCGGCGGCAGCGCCGGCTCCTCGGCCCCAGGGAGCGGAGCGATCAACACCAGCGCGACGAACGGGAAGAACCACGGGAGGTAGAGGTAGAACCAGTGCGTCAGGACAAGCTCGAAGCCGACGAGCACGGCGCCGGTAAGCGCCGCCAGCCGAAGCGGCGACCGGCGGCGTGGAAACCAGCCGAGGGCGAGTGCGCCGACGACGAGTGACACCTCGAGCGCGCGCTGCACGAGGTGCAGGTCGGGGATGCCGCTGGCGTGGTACTGGCGCCAGTCCCAGAGCGAGAAGGGCGACTCGCGGCCGACCTGGAACGAGAACGTGCGGTCGTAGAACACACGAGCTGCATGCAGCGGCGACGGCTCCAGGAAGAGGACGAAGAAGGCGAGCAGCGTCGTCGCAGCGAACGCAGCCGCGTACACGGCGACCGCCCGCGGCCGACGCGCCTCCGGGTAGCCGGACCAGAGCGGGACGAGCAGCAGCGACGCGAACTTCGTCCAGCCGGACAGCGCAACGGCGGCCCCACGTGCAACGGGGCTCGTCACGGCGAGGAAGCCCCAGATCAGGAACGCGGGTGCGATCGCATCATTGGTGTTCGAGTTCGACGTGTACTGCGTGAACGGCCACGCGACCCAGGCGAACGCGAGGGCGGCGGCGAGTCGAGGCCCGCCGAACCGACGGCCGACGAAAACGAGCCCGAGCAGGCAGAGGCTGTCGAACAGGATCGACGTCAGGTGCACCGCCGGGAGCGTGTCCCACTTGTGGCTCCAGCCGAGAATCGCATAGCCCGGGATGTAGGCCAGGTACGAGACGGGGCCGTAGGTGTCGCCGAGCGGGTTGGCGGTCTCGCAGCGCCCGTTCGTCTGGATCCGGTCGCGAACCTCGCCGCTCGAGTCGGCCGGACCGCACTTCGGCCGGGTGTCCTCGACCGGGAAGTGGCCGTACGGGCTCTCGCCGTGGACGATCCGGTCGGCGCCGATCACACCCGAGTAGCCGACGTCGATCACGTTCGACGAGCGCACGTTGAGCCCGACCCGGAAGCCGGCGACGAAGACGGTCGCCGCGGCGAGCAGCCACACGGGCCACACCGCCGCACCGCGCGACGGCCGGTCGCACCGCGCGATCCAGACGCAGCGCACGAGGATCCAGGCGAGCGGCGGATACGCGGCGGCCATCGCGGCGAACACGCGGCCGTGGTTGAAGAACCAGAGGGAGAGGGAGAACGAGAGGAGAACGAGCAGATCCGCGTTCCGTACCGAGAAGAGCCGCCGCCAGTCGATCAGCCCCAGCAGGAAGAGCGCCGAGAAGCTGAGCCAGACGCTGTAACTATTGATCTTCGCGCCGCCGAAGGCACCCGGATCGCCCCGCGCCATGCGCCAGGCGACCTGTGGGCCGGTCCACGCGTCGATCACCGCGACGCGGCGGTCGTCAACCGTGCCGGTCGCGATCTCACCGGCGCGACCCGACCAGACGTTGACTGTCCACGTACCGTCCTTGTACGTCGCATCGGTCGTGGGATGGGGCGGGTAGCGTTCGAGCCAGCTCGCGACCTTCCCGTAGCGCAGGAACACGGCGGTCACCTGCTGCTTGGTCGAGACTGCCTTGATCGGGACCAGCGGCGAGGTTTGGGTGAGCGGTTTCGAAACGCCGGTGGTCGTCCCC
>DASYPH010000335.1:0-1688 GCA_036006925.1 Gaiellaceae bacterium | reverse complement strand
GTTGTCGCCCGGCAGGTGCGGGAAATGCTTCAACACCAGGTAAAGCGAGATGAAGACCGGGAACTGCGCCAACAGCGGCAGGCACGACGAGGCCGGGTTGATGCTGTTCTCCTTGTAGAACTTCATCAGCTCTTCCTGCTGACGCTTCTTGTCGGCCTTGTACTTCTTCTGGATCTCCTTCATCTGCGGCGCGTGCCGCTGCAGGTTCTGCATCGAGTGGATCTGCCGGACGGTCAGCGGTACGAGCAGCAGGCGGACGATGATCGTCAGCGCGACGATCGACCAGGCCCACGTCAGCCCGATCGTGCCGTGTGGGCCGAGCCACCTGAGCACGTCTCGAAGGAGGTTCTCGAGCGGCGTCAGCGGCGAGGCGACGATCAGCGCGTGGAGGATCACCGGAAGAGCCTCTGGTCGTGCGCGTAGTCGACCCCGCCGTGGCTCCAGGGGTTACAGCGCAGCAGCCGCCAGCCGGCGAGGATCGAGCCGCGCACGAGCCCGTGCTCGCGCAGCGCGTCGAGCGCGTACTGCGAGCAGGTCGGGTGGTACTTGCACGACCCGTGCGAGAGCAGCCCGAAGCTCCAGCGCCAGGCGTAGACGAGGCCGAGGCCGAGGTACGACGGCGCCCGCAAGGCAAGCCTCACGCTGCAACCTTGCCGAGGATCTCGTCCACCCGCTCGCCGAGCCAGTCGAACCCCCGCGCGCCAACCGCCTCGGCCAGGCCGGGGCGGACGACGAGCACGTAGTCCTGGTTCTGCGGCAGCTCCGCCAGGCGGGCCCGGAAGGCCTCGCGCAGACGCCGCTTCATCTTGTTGCGCACGACCGCCGGGCCGACGGCCTTGGGGACCGCTAGGCCGAGCCGCGCGGCGTCGGCACCGTCCTCGCGCGCGAACCAGTAGAGAACGAGGAAGCGCGTCGAGACGGAGCGGCCGTGGCGATAGACCGCGTCGAAGTCGCGCGAGCGCGAGAGTCGGTGGCGGCGTTGCACGCGCGCGTCCAGCGAGGTCAGGCCGAGAGGCGCTTGCGACCCCTCGCGCGGCGCCGCTTGAGGATCGCGCGGCCGGCCCGGCTGGACATCCGGGCGCGGAAGCCGTGGCGGCGCTTCCGCCTGCGCACGTTGGGCTGGTAGGTCCGTTTCACGAGTCGAAGGAGGGAAGCAGAACCGCCCGATTCCCGGGCAGCGAGCCGCCAGTATAGCGACGCGCTGAGGGGTCGTTCTCCACAGGCCGAGAGGCGCACAAGCAGGTGCCGAATCGTGGGGCGAGTGCGGGGCGGACCGGTGCAAGCGTCGCCTCCACCGGCAGCATCGTCCACACCTGTGGACGGTGGTGTGGAGCGCATTCTTTTCCCTGCAAATCTGGTGGTTTTCTTCCACGAAGACCGGTCGGGAGCGGGCGTTGTGAGGCCGCCGTGACGCTGCTATGCTCGCCGTTCGCCTGTTCTCGAACAAGGAGTGCGTCCGGCGGGTGGAGCCCCCAATTGAGCTGACTGCGGAAGGCCTGTGGAGCGAGGTTGCAAGTCGGCTCAGAGGCGCCCTCAACGAGACGACGTACCGCACGTGGTTCGGCCACGTGGAGGGAGTCGAGCTGAACGACGACGAGTTCGTGCTCGCCGTCCCGAACGACTTCACGCGCGACTGGATCGAAGGCCACTTCATCGGCCTGATCAGCGCTGCTGTGGGCGATGCGACC
>DASYPH010000334.1:0-4666 GCA_036006925.1 Gaiellaceae bacterium | reverse complement strand
TTCAACCTACGAGATCCCGATCGAGGGGCGGGACGAGTGGCTGGCCGCTGCTAGGCGGCTGGCATGAGGGACGGGTACCAGCGCGGAGTGCTTCCGCCGCAGGCGACGCGGCGCCAGATGGACGTGCTTGCCGCCTACGTCGCCGCCGGCGTGTCGGTCCACGACGCGGCCGAACTCGTGGGTATCAGGCCCAGCATGCCCAGCACCGTCAAGCGGCACCTCGACGACCTACGAGCGCGGTCGGGACTGACGACCGAGCAGCTGATCTCTTCGGGCCGCGCCCTTGGTTGGCTCGTCGTCCCGAGCCTGGAGCCAGCGTGATCTCTTGAATGCAGGCTGAGCCCCCGCGCGCGACCCCGAGTGCCCATCGCTCGCTCAAGCCGGACTATGCGCCAACCACTCTCGCTCCGCAGTCAGGCCGTGCCGATGGGATCGGCACGGTCGGGCGACGCCCGGAGGCTGTCCAGACCGGCGAGGATCAGATCGAGACCGAAGTCGAACTCGCTGGCGAAGTCGTAGCCGGCCTTGCCCACGTGCTCGGCAACGGACTCGGCGAGGTAGGGATAGTCGTCAGCGGGGAACTGGCTGAGAATCTCGATCGCCAACTTGTCGACCTGGTCCGTGCTTTCGAAGGGCAGGGTCTGCTCTTGCAGCGCGAAGCCGAAGATGAAGCTGTCGAGCAGGGTGAAGGCGTGAACGGCCATCGCGACGGAGAAGCCAGCCTGCCGCAACGCCCGTATCACCATGTCGTGGTATCGCATGTTGCCCGGGCCTGGATGGACGCGGGACTGGATCACCCCCAGCGCCCAGCGGTGACGCGCGAGCACTTCGCGGATCGAGTTGGCTTGCTGACGCATCGCCCCTTTCCAGTCTGACCCTCCGGCGGTGACGTCGATCTCCTCGTACATCACGTCGACCATCGCGTCGAGCAGATCGTCCTTGTTCGCGAAGTGGTTGTAGAGCGCCATGGGGTATACCCCCAGCTCCTGGGCGACGTTCCGCATGCTGAGCGACTCGATTCCGCCTTCATCAGCGAGCTTGATGGCCGTTCGGAGCACTCGCTGCCGGCTGAGTGGGACTCGTCGTCTGGTCCTCGATCGTTGCTTGACAGACATTGCATCCCTCTCGGCACCTGGGTCTTGACGTATGTACGCTGTACATCTAATGTACGCCGTATTGGCGGTGTACGCCGTACATTAGCAGGAGACCACCATGAAGGCAATCGTTCAACCAACCTATGGCTCACCCGATGACCTGCAGCTGCGCGACATCGACCAGCCCACGATCGGCGACCACGACGTGCTGGTGCGCGTGCATGCCGCGTCGGTCAACACCGCCGACCGGCTCATCCTGCGCGGCCGCCCCTATCTGATGCGCGCCGCGGGCTCCGGACTCGGCTTTAGCCCGCGTCGACCCCAGTTCGCCGTCGCGGGCACGGACCTCGCCGGTCGTGTGGCGGCGGTAGGCAGTTTGGTGACCGCCTTCCGCCCCGGCGACGAGGTGTACGGGAGCGTCCCCGGCGCGATCGCGGAGTACGTCGCGGCGCCGGACACCGCCCTGGCGGCCAAGCCGTCGAGCCTCAGCTTCCAACAGGCCGCCGCGATGCCGCTGGCCGCGCTCACCGCACTCCAGGGGCTTCGCGATGCCGGACAGGTCCAGCCCGGGCAGCGGGTTCTGATCAATGGGGCCTCGGGCGGCGTCGGCACCTATGCGGTGCAGATCGCCAAGGTCCTGGGCGCCGAGGTGACCGCGGTGACCAGCGGCCCGAACGTCGAGATGGTTCGATCACTCGGCGCCGACCACGTCATCGACTACACCAGCGAGGACTTCACGGAGTCAGCCAGTCGGTATGACGTCATCCTGGACCTTGTGGGCAACCACTCACTGTCGGCTCGACGACGCGCGCTGACCGCGACGGGCACGCTGTTGCTGTCATACGTCGGTACCAACCGCTGGGTGGGGCCGATCGGTCACATCCTGGCTGCCGTGGTGCTGACGCGGTTCACGAGCCACAGGATCGTCTCGTTCACGACCGCTCCGAGCAGTGCCGACCTGCTCGTCCTTGCGCAGCTGACAGACGACGGAAAGATCGTGCCGGTCATCGACCGGACCTACCGCCTCGACCAAGCAGCCGAGGCGATCCGCTACCTGGAACTCGGACGTGCCCGGGGCAAGGTCATCATCAGCATCAGCGACCGCGGCGCGCTGGCCGCGCTGACGCGGGCGAGTGTGGCGTCGTGACGGCGCCAGCGATGCCAGTGGGGCTGTACGCGGCTCGTCTGACCATTGACTACCCCGAACGCCTTGATCGGGTTACGACCTTCTTTCGCCTGATCTGGGTCATACCGATTGCCATCGTGCTCGGAGTGATCACGGGGAGCGGGACCCACATGATGGTCACCGCAGCCGGTGGGCAGATTGTCGGAGCCGGCGGTGGACTGCTCGCTGGCTTGGCTTTCGCCACGGCGCTGATGATCGTCATCCGCATGCGCTACCCGCGCTGGTGGTTCGACTTCGCACGGGAGCTGACCCGCTTCGGCGCCCGCGTCGGTGCCTACGTGGCCCTGCTCACGGACCGATATCCGTCCACTGTCGAGGAGCAATCGGTGCACCTCGAGATCGAGTATCCAGAGGTCGATCGCGACCTGAACCGCTGGCTTCCACTGGTCAAGTGGTTCCTGGCGATCCCCCATTACGTCGCGCTGATCGTCCTGATCATCGGAGCGGCCCTCGCCATCGTGATCGCCTGGTTCGCGATCCTCATGACCGGGCGTTATCCCCAGCCGCTCTTCAACTACGTGGTCGGCGTCGGGCGGTGGAGCCTGCGCGTGAACGCCTACGCGTTCCTGCTCGTGACCGACCGCTATCCCCCCTTCAGCCTGAAAGCAGGGTAGTCATGCGAATCCTCCGAGAGCTCTCGCGGCGCAAGCTGCGCACGAGCCTGACCATCACCGGCATCACCATCGGCATCTGGGCACTCGTGGTGTTCAGTTCGCTGGCCAACCAGATCAACGGCCTCGTCGGCATGGGCAGCGAATACTTCGCCGACAAGATCGTCGTCACCGACGGCATGGCCTTCGGCTCGTCGCCGATGCGCCTCGACGACGTCGAGATCATCGCCGGCCTCGACGGCGTCGGTGCCGTCCAGCCCAAGGTCGAGATCCCGTGGGACCCCGATCCCGCTATCGGGTTCGGCGCGCCGGACTTCCTGGTCGGGACCATCCCGGGCGCCGACGCCGGGTTCGAGACGTTCACACTCGAGCTGGCCACGGGACGCCAGCTCATCGCCGAGGACACCGGCAACGTCGTGGTCCTGGGGTCGACCATCGCCCGCAAGTACGGCGTCGTCGCCGGCGGGACGGTCGACATCCGAGGCGAGTCCTTCGAGGTCCTTGGGACCCTGCAACCCACCCTCAGCTCGCCCGACACGAACGGCTTCATCCCGCTCTCGACGGCCCAGGCGCTGTACCTGGGCGACCTGCCCCCACTCGTCGCCGAGTCGCTCCAGGCGGACGAGCTGGCCAACCAGATCGTCGTCTTCCCCGAAGTCGGTGCCGACCCGACGACGGTGGCCGCGGCGATCGAGGCCGCGGTCGAGAACAGCGCGACCATGACCGGTGCCAAGTTCTCCGAGACGGTCGGCGCCACGACCGTGATCTTCAACGCGATCATCATCGGGGTGGCCGCCATCAGCCTCATCGTGGGCGGCCTGTCGGTGATCAACACGATGGCCATGAGCGTGGCCGAGCGGACCCGCGAGATCGGCATCCGGCGGGCCATCGGCGGCTCCCGGCGACGCATCGTCCGCGAGCTCGTCGCCGAGGCCGGGGTCATCGGGCTGCTGGGCGGCCTGATCGGGCTCGGCCTGGGCGCTGCGGTCGTCGTCCTGGTCAACGAGGCCGGCCGATCGAGCGGCACCGTCCTCTTCGACCTCACCGCACAGACCGCGGCGTTCGCGGTCGGCTTCAGCACGATCCTCGGGATGGTGGCCGGGATCATCCCGGCCTGGACTGCCGCACGGCTCGACCCGGTGTCGGCCCTGCGCTACGAATGACCAACGACCGAACGACGAAGGAGCGAACGATGAACCTGATCGAAGCGACCGACCTGCGCAAGACCTACCGGCTGTCGCGCCGGACCAGCATCGATGCCCTGCAGGGTGTTGACGTCAGCATCGCCGCCGGCGAGATGGTGGCGATCATGGGGCCGTCAGGCTCCGGCAAGAGCACGCTCATGCACCTGCTCGGGCTGCTCCACGCGCCGGATACCGACGACGGCCCGGCCCCGACCCTGCGCATCGATGGGGTCGATGCGACGACCCTCTCGGACGGCGAGCGAACGTCCATCCGGGCTCGATCGATGGGCTTCGTGTTCCAGTCCTTCAACCTGGTCCCGACGCTCACCGCCGAGGAGAACGTGGCCCTCGCCGCCGAGTATGCCGGGACGTCCGGTTCGGCAGCCCGTGTGGCTGCGCGCGCCTCGCTGGCGTCGGTCGGCCTTGCCGAGCGAGCGGGGCACCGGCCGATGGAGTTGTCAGGGGGCGAGCAGCAGCGCGTGGCCATCGCCCGTGCCCTCGTGAACGACCCGAAGCTGATCCTCGGTGATGAGCCGACGGGCAACCTGGATTCATCCCGGGCCGCGGAAGTCCTGGGCCTGCTCCGTCGCT
>DASYPH010000333.1:0-7046 GCA_036006925.1 Gaiellaceae bacterium | reverse complement strand
GTTCGAGAATTTCGTGAACCCTGCAGCGACCGTGAAGTCGTACGTCTTGCCGTCCTTCGAGACCTTCGGGAAGCCGGACGACGCCTCGGGCACGAGCTGACTCGCCCGCGGACCGTTCGCATCCGGGTAGTTGACGAGCTTCAGACACGTCGCGTACTCGAGCTCCCACCCGGTCGACAGATAGCTGAGCGACGGGTCCGTGTAGTCGACGTCGGTGGCGAGGTCGACGTTCAGCGTGCCACCCGTCTTGACTTGCTTGGCGCCTGCCGTGCCTGCGACGACGAGTGCCGTCAACAACACGACGAGCGCAGCTCCAATCGTGGAACGCATCCGTCCTTCCTTTCGGCGGAAGGCGCCCGCCTGACGTTCGCCTTCGCAGTCGAGTGGTGTCGGACGGTGAAACGTGCGGATCGACGCGTGGTTGATGCGGAACGGGCGTGCAGGCGATCGAAGATCGAGAAAGCCCCTTTCGGGGCGTCGTCAAGTGGAGCCCACCCCCAGCGCGAACTGCCTCATGTACTCGGCGAGGTTGAGCGGGTTCGGCGTCGTTCGCGGGCGGGTCGGCTGGTCGCCGCTCACCGGCTGGTAGCCGGCGAAGGTCGAGTCGAGCACACCCTCGCCGCCCGTCAGACCGGCCAGCTGCCGCTGGAGGTCCTGCGCCCGCGCCGCCGGGAGGATCGTCTCGATCGTCGAGAGGTTCCGCCTCGGCGACGGTGTCTCGACGGTCGCCCCGAGCCGCGCGAGTGCGGCCAGAACCGCTCCGATCGTGCCGGTCGGGATCTCGAGATCGACTCGGACGATCGGCTCACAGACGACCGGCTTCGCCCGCTCGAGCGCCCGCATCAGGACGAGCGGTGTGAGCTTTCGGAAGTCGGCGGCCCTGCTGAGCGGTCCGCGCCTCGATGGTGGACCGTCCGGGACGCTGTAGGTGCATTTCGTCATCGTCACGACGCAGTCCGTGACCTGCCACCCGAAGATTCCCTCGCTCAGCGTCTGGCGAACGTACTGATCCATGCGTTCGGTGAAGCCCTCGACTGTCTTGTAGAGGTACAACGGAACCGTGCGAGGATCGACCTGCACCCGGAAGGCAATACCCGTATCGTTCGGCGCCGGCTCGACGCGCAGCTCGATCGCGGCGAGGAACGGATTCGATTCCGCGCCGAGGATCTCGATCGCCTCGCCGGGGCCGACGGGCCGCTCGATGTAGATCGGCGTCGTTGCGCTGAATGTGACGTCGAGGCCGAACTCGGCCGCCAGCGTCGCTTGGACGACTTCCTTCTGAACCTCGCCGTACAGCGAGACAGAGATCTCCTGGCGGCTGTCGTCCTGCCGGACGTTGATCAGCGGGTCCTGCTCGGCGAGCTGTGCAAGCGCGGTGCGGAGCCGTTCACGGTCGCCGCTGTCGCGGGCGACGACGACTGACTCGAGTGTCGGTGGGGGGAACTGATCGTGTGCGCCACGGCTTCCGGTCTCGCCGATCCGGTCCCCGATCTGGATCTCGGCGAGACCCCAGAGCTTTCCGACGTCGCCGGCCGCGACGAGGGGGCGCGCCACAGCGGGCCCCCGCTCGAAGACCGCGATCGCGGTCACCTTGTCCTCGAGCTCGCGGCCGAATTGAAGCCGGTCACGCGTTCGGATCGTTCCCGAGAACATCCGCACGTACGCGATCTTCTCCCTGTTCGCGCCGCGTTCGATCTTGAAGGCGACACCCGACACCGGACCGTCGGGATCGCCCGCGGGAGCCGGCAGCAACTCCGCCAGCCCGGTCATCAGCGCCTGCGTCCCTGCACCGGTGATCGCGGACCCGAAGAAGACGGGATGCACCAGCGCACGGTGCGTCTGAGCGGTGAGCTCCTCGCGAAGCTGGCGGTAGGGGATGTGTGACGCGTCCTCGACGTACGCCGTCAGGATCTCCTCGTCACGGTCGGCGAGTACCTCGGCCAGGCGGGCTGAGAACTCGGGATCATCTGCGCTGAACTGAGCAAAGGACGCAGTGCGCGTGCCGAGCTCGCGCGCCGTTCCCATCGGAACGATCGCAGCGCCCAGGCGTTCCGAGATCGCCTTCAGCACATGCTCGTCGCCGGCGCCCGGACGGTCGATCTTGTTGATGAAGATCAGCGTCGGAATGTGCAGCCGCTGCAGCGCACGCATCAAGATGCGCGTCTGCGGCTGTACTCCCTCGACGGCCGAGATCACGAGCACCGCGCCGTCGAGGACGCTCAGGACCCGCTCCACCTCGGCGATGAAGTCCGGGTGGCCCGGCGTGTCGATCAGATTGACGTTGACATCGCCGAGCGCGAACGACGCGACGGCCGATCTGATCGTGATCCCGCGCTGCCGCTCCAGCGCCAGCGAGTCGGTCTGCGTGGTGCCGGCATCGACGCTGCCGACGTCGTCGATGACGCCAGCCGCGAACAGCAGCCGTTCGGTGAGAGTTGTCTTACCGGCGTCTACATGCGCCAGGATCCCCAAGTTGAGCGTTCGTTGCAGCAAGCGTCATACCCTCCGAATAGGTGGACAAGCCCTTTTCGATTGAGATGAACGCTTGGCGCATCGCGTTGCTCCTTGGGTCGGCGCCGGTGGTGCTCGCAGTAAACCAGACTTGCCGAGAAACCACGAGGCCCGGCAAGGCCTCGTGGGGAACTGCTCACTGGACGATGGACCCAGCCGGGCTCGAACCGGCGACCTTCGCGCTGCCAGCGCGACGCTCTCCCAGCTGAGCTATGGGCCCGCGGAGCTTGAGAAGTGTAGCTCCAAGCTCGAAATCCTGAGCCCAGTTGATCTTGAGATGTTGGTTGTTGAGAGCACGTGCAAGTCGCAACTGGACAGCTGTCCGGCCTGCCGACAGGGCAGCGGGGAGGAGATAACTGCCGCCGGTCGCGGCGCAGTAGGCTGCCATCGCGTCGATCTCGTCAAGGTCATAGAGACGACGGACGAAGCCATCAGGACCTCGTCGATTCGTCCGACAGGTCACGACTACGACGTCACCGCGACGCACCGCCCATTTGCATTGAACGCGAAGCAGCCGTGACCTGAGATCGATGATCAGGTCGTAGCGCTCGTCTCCCAGTGGGCGCGCAACGCCGAATCCAAGCTCCATTGCGGCAGCGACGATCTTCGCCTCGGCCAGGGCGCCCTTCTGATTCGTCGTCAACATCGGCGACGAATTCTAGGATCTGCGGACGACGGACTGTTGTCCGTCTAGAAGACAGGTCCGTTTAGGCCGAGGCTGCTTCGAGCGTCTCGTGCGGCACGTCGTCCCACAGCTCCTCGAGGCGGTAGTACTCGCGGGCCTCCGGCGTGAAGACGTGCAGCACGACGTCGATGTAGTCGCCGACGATCCAGGTCGCCTCGGTCGCGCCTTCGACCGAGCGTGGCACGAGGCCGTCGTCGGCCTTGAGGCCCTTGTGCACCTCGTCCCAGATCGCCTTCGTCTGGCGGGCGTTGCCGCCCGTGCACACGACGAAGAAGTCCGTGTAGGAACAGACAGGCCGCATGTCGAGAAGGACCACGTCGCGCGCGAGCTTTCCCTGGGCGAGCGCCGCGATCCGGCGTGCTTGGTCGATTGGGCTCAAGCTCTGCCAGTGTAGCCGGAGGGACGGGCATAGAGACCGGCCTCGCGGATCAGCTCCACGACGGCAGGCGGCACGTCGGCGGAGACGTCTTCGCCGGCGGCGACCCGGCGGCGAAGCTCACGCGAGGAGATCGGCAAGGGGTCGATCGTGAAGAAGGCGACCCGCTCGGGCCGGTCGAGCTGAGCCAGCACCGCGTCGAGCGGACCGGGCGGGAAGCCAGGCCGGGTCGCGACGGCAAGACGGGCCAGCTCGAGGACAGCACCTGGCTCCTTCCAGTGCCCGAAGTCGCGGAACTCGTCGGCCCCGATCAGGAAGATCGGATCGACCCATTCGGGGTGCGCCCGTAACAGGTCGATCGTGCGTGGGGTCGGGTCGAGCTCGACATCGTCGTCCGGGAACGCGGCGCGCACCAGCTGGAGACGGATCTCGGCCGGTGTGTCGACCTGCTTGTGGCCCGGATCGGCCGAGACGAGCACGAGCAGCCGCTCGAGTTGGAGCTCCACTTTCGCGCGTTCTGCGAGTTCGACGTGACCGAGATGCGGCGGGTCGAACGAGCCGCCGTACAGGCCGAGCGTCGCGGTCACGCCAGCTCGAACTCTTCGTCGCCGACCTCGACGGTGGCGCCGACCTTCGCTCCGGCCGCACGAAGCGCGCGTTCGAGCTCGTCGTCCGTCGGCGGCGTCCCGAGCACGCGGAAGCCACCTTCGGTGCGCAGCAGCCGCCATTGCCGCGTCTTCGGCTTCGGCCGGTAGACCAGGTAGTCGGCGAGGTCGTCCTCGTCCCGCTCCGGCAGCTCCGGCTCGGGGACCAATGTGAACAGGCTGCGGCGGAACTCTTCGAGCCCCTCGCCGGTCGCGCAGGAGAGACGAAAGACCGCGAGCACACGGGGGTCGTCGATCGGGAACGCTGCCTCCGGGGCCAGATCGAGCTTGTTCAGGACGACGAGCTGCGGGCGCTCGTCGAGCCCCGCCCCGTACGCAGCGAGCTCGGCGTCGATCGTGTGCCACTGCTCGGCGACGTCCTTCGACGCGTCGATCACGTGCACGAGCGTGCGGGCGCGCTCGAGGTGCGCGAGGAACTCGTGTCCGAGACCCACGCCCTCGCTCGCGCCTTCGATCAGCCCCGGCACGTCCGCGACGACCAGCTGGCGGCCGTCGGGCGCAACGACGGTCCCGAGTACCGGTTGCAGCGTCGTGAACGGGTATTCGGCGACCTTCGGCTTCGCATTCGAGATGCGTGCGAGCAGCGAGGACTTGCCTGCGTTCGGGAGACCGACGAGCGCTGCGTCGGCGAGCAGCTTGAGATGCAGCTCGACGTCGGACTCCTCCCCGGGCGGCCCGACCTCGGAGAAGCGCGGCACCTGCCGCGTCGACGAGACGAACCGTGCGTTGCCGCGGCCACCGCTGCCACCGTGCGCCAACACCACGCGCGCACCGGGGTGCGCGAGGTCCGCAATCAGCCCACCGTCCTCGGCGAACACCTGCGTCCCCACCGGCACCCGCACTTCGACGTCCTCGCCGTTCGCACCGTGCTTGCGCGCCCCGCGTCCGTTCTCGCCGCGCGCCGCCTTGATCAGGCGGCGCCGCTGCAACGCGGAGAGGTCGCGGAGGGCGAGGTCGGCAACCAGGACGACATCTCCCCCGTCACCGCCGTCACCGCCGTCCGGGCCACCCTTCGGCACGAACTTCTCGCGCCGAAAGCTGAGGCCGCCGTCGCCGCCCTTGCCGGCCTGAACGTGAATCGTTGCCCGATCGCTGAACACCGGCGAACCGTAGCGCGGGGTCTGCCAACCGGGCCGACCCGGCCTGGGCCGTCAGGCCTGCGCGTCGTCAGCGGACTCGAGGACCGAGACGGTGCGGCGCTCGCCGCTCGTCCGGAACGAGACGGTGCCGGGACGGATCGCGAAGATCGTGTCGTCACGGCCGATCTGGGTGCCCGGGCCCGGTCGGAAGCGCGTGCCGCGCTGGCGGACGATGATGTTGCCCGACTCCGCGGCCTGACCGTCGAACATCTTCACCCCGAGGTACTTCGGGTTCGAGTCGCGACCGTTCTTGGAGGACCCGAGGCCTTTCTTGTGTGCCATCGACTACGCCTCCTCGTCCTTCGCCTTGAGCGCCGACTCGAGTGCGGCGACTGCGCCCTTGCGGGCGGCGTGCCCGCGCTCGTACTCGAGCGCCGCCTCGAGCATCGGATGGTTCCAGGTCTTCGCACCGTCGGCGATCTGCGCCACGGTCATGCCCTCGTAGCCGCTCGGCATGCCCTTGACGTGATCCTCCGTCGCCTCGGGGGCGGCGGGTGTCGCCGCCTCGGCCGGAGCCTTCTTCTTGGCCGCCGCAGGCTTCGCCTTCTTCGCCCCGCCCAGCGAGATCTCGATCCGAGAGGTCGCTGCGCGGAAACCGGTGTGCCGCTTGTAGCCGGTGCGCTTGCGGTACTTGCCGATCAGGATCTTCGGCCCGCGCTCGTGCGCAAGCACTTTCGCAGTCACGGTCGCACCGTCGCCAAGCAGGACATCGGGGGTGAAGGTCTTCCCCTCGTCTGCCTTGACGCGGTCGACGACAAGCGTCTCGCCCTCCCGGACGCGGTACTGCTTGCCGCCAAGACGGATGATTGCGTAGTCCATTGGTGTGGTGAAGCGGGTGTGAAGTGTCGCGCGGGCGAAAGGTCGCCCGCAGCGAAGCGGTCGCAAGTGTAGCGGGACCCGCTACCGCTCGTCCATGCCCCACTCGCTCATCGGCGTGTAACCCCAGGCGTCCGCGGCCTTGCCCTCGTCGTCGGCGGCGTCGGCTTCCGCCTCAGACTCCTGCTCGGGCTCCGGTTCGGCCCGCTCCTGCGGTGGCGCGCCGTCGGCCACGGGGTCGAGAACGGGCGCGGACTCGAGAACGGCCACGGGTTCGACAATTGGCTCGGGCTCTGTGATGGGCTCGGGCTCGACAACGGACTCGTGTTCGGGTGCCACCTCGGGCTCGGCCCCGTTCGCGGACGGCTCGTCGGCGGTGAGTGCCCCGACCTCGAGCGAGGCACCGTCGGCGACCGGCTTCTTGCGGCGATTCTTGCCGCCACGTGAGCCTCGGCGCGTGCGCTTCTTGGGCGCGGCCGGCGCATCGCCGTTCTCGCTCTCGGCCTCGCCGAGATCGCGCTCCGGCAGGTGGATCACGGGGCCCGGGCTCGCGGAGGGTGACGCCTTGTCCTCGTCGGCCGACACAGCGGGCGCAGTGACGGCAACTGCCTCGTCGGGCGCCACGGCGGGCGTGCCGCCGACAACTGCCTCCTCGGCGGCGGCCTCACCCGCGACGACGGGCTTCTTCTTGCGGTTCCGCCCGCCGCGAGAGCCGCGACGGGTGCGCTTCTTCGGCGGCAGCACCTCGCCCGTCTCCGGGTCGATCCGCACCTCCGGCACCGCCTCTTCCAGCGGCTCTTCGTCGCCCACCTCGTCGCCCACCTCGGCGGTCTCGTCGACGGCATCCGCGACGG
>DASYPH010000332.1:0-10896 GCA_036006925.1 Gaiellaceae bacterium | reverse complement strand
GAAGGCGACGAGCGCATCCGCGCGACCTATCGCGGCAACTACGACCGGTTGGCGCAGGTGAAGCGGACCTACGACCCGGACAACCTGTTCCACGTCAATCAGAACATCGAGCCCGCCTAGCGCGTAGGGGCTGGGCTATGGCCGGATGCTCTGTGGGAAGTGAAACAGGTTCTTGGGGTCGTACTTCCGTTTGACGGTTCGAAGCCGGGCCAGGTTCGTGCCGTAGTAGGCCTGCTGCCAGTTCGCGAGCGCGGGGTCGATGTAGTTGACGTAGGCGGCTCCGGTGACGGCGGGCTCGAGCGACGCGCGCGAGCTGTTCACCCAGGCGCGCGCCGAGGTCGCGTCGCCGGCGGCGAAGTACTGGATCGACGAGAGCACGTTGCGGTGCACGAACGCGGTCGCGGCGGGCGCGACGCGGTTCAGCGCGCCGCCGTACGAGTCGATCAGCAGCGCGCCCGACGCCGTGCCGCGCAACTCGATCGCCGTCCGGAACGTGGTCAGCTGCCCGGCCGTGGGGACCTTCCCGATGTAGTCGGAGGCGCCGACGAACGCCTGCGTCCCGGGTGCCGAGCAGGACGGGAGCGTGTGGCCGAGGCAGCCGGCCCAGCGGCGCACGAGGTCGAGCCACGAGGCGGTGCCGGTCGTCAGCTTCGTCGCCGGCGGGCCGAGCATCGCAAGCGCGGACTTCAGCTGCGTCTCGCTGCCGAGGAACTGCCCGAACACCTGCACCGACGGCCCGCCCGGCCCGGCGGCGAGGCGGCAGAGCGAGCCGAGCGCGTCGGGCTGGTGCGGCGCCCAGGCGAGGAAGCTCGCAAGCACCTGCTCGACCTGCGCCCACGGCCAGGTGGCGACGAAGTACGCGCCCTGGGCGACGGGGTGCGTGCGGAAGACGAGGCGCGTGACGATCCCGAAGTTGCCGCCGCCGCCACCGCGGCAGGCCCAGTAGAGGTCGCTGTGGTGGCTCTTGTCGGCGACGAGGATCTGCCCGTCGGCGGTGACGATCTGGACGGAGACGAGGTTGTCGGAGGCGAGCCCCCAGGCGCGGGAGGCGAGCCCGAAGCCGCCGCCGAGCGCGTGGCCGCCGATGCCGACGCTGGGGCAGGTGCCGGCGGGGATTGCGAGCCGGTGTGCGCCGAGCGTGTTGTAGATGTTGCCGAGCCGCGCACCCGGGCCGACGACGGCCTGTTTCGCGACGACGCGCACGCTCGCGAGCTTGGAGAGGTCGACGACGACGCCGGGCGTCGTCGAGTAGCCGCCGTAGCTGTGCCCGCCCGACATGGCGACGATGTGCACTCCTGTTTTGTGTGCCCACTGCACGACGTGGCTGACGTCCGTCGCGTCGAGCGGCTGCACGACCGCGAGCGGGTGGACATTGTTGTAGAGGCTGTCGAAGACGAGGCGCGCGGTGTCGTATCTCGGCTGGCCGGGGATGAGCACGGGGCCGCGGACGAGCTTGTCGAGGGCCCTGATCCGGGGGTCGACGGCGCCTCGGGCGGTCGCGACGGGAACGTAGCGGAGCGCGGGGAGGGCGGCGACGGCGGCCAGCCCGGCCGCGCGAGCAACGAGCTCGCGGCGGGTCAGCTGGTCGTTCGACATGACGAGAGGCTAGGTCGGAGTGGTATGCGCCGCGTATGGAAGTGGTGAGCGAATCGCGCGTTTCCGACCACAGCGTGGGGCGGGTCCGGCATGCTGCGTGCAGTGGGCAGGCAGTGGATCGTCGATGTTCATTCGCACGTCGTACCGACGGGCGATGACGGCGCGCGCACACTCCAGGACGGCCTGAAGCTCTGCCGGGACGCTGCAAATCACGGCACGCGCGTCCTCTACGCGACGCCGCACATCCACGCGAAGTGGGACCACTACCCGCTCACAGCGGAACGGCTCCGACGCTACGACGAGGCCTTCCCGGTCCTGCGAGCGGCGTGCAAGCGGTTCGGTCTCGACCTGCGCCGTGGCTTCGAGGTGTACCCGGGCGCGCTGCCCGGCTCGGCCGACCTGCAGGAGTACGGCCTCAGCGGCAGCGGCGGGTACCTGATCGAGTTCCCGGGCTTCTGGACGCCGGAAACAGACGCGCTCGGGCTCGTCCGCCGCGAAGCCGAGCGGGCCGAGCAGGCAGGCTTGCTGCCGGTGCTCGCCCATCCGGAGCGCTGCGCGCAGATCGCCGCCGAGCCCAAGCGGGTCAAGGAGTTCGTCGACCGCGGCTGGCTGCTCGCGCTGAACGGCATGAGCCTCGACGGTCGCCACGGCCCGAAGTCGCAGAAGGCTGCGTGGCAACTGCTCGAGTCGGGCTACGGCGATCTGGTCGCGAGCGATGCGCACGCCCCGAACCGCAACGCGCGGCTCGACTGGGCGTACGAGCTGGCCGCGTCGCGGCTGGGCGTCGAGCGTGCCCGTGGCTTGTTCGACGGCAGCGCCCTGGCGCGAGCCGGCGACCGTTCCGTCGCCGCCTGATTGAATCACCGGCTTGCCCGGTATCTCAGCTGAGGAGTTCGCGGAGCGCCGCAGGCGCCTGCTGGAACACGCGTTGAGCGAGGGACTGGTCGGCTATGTCCTCTTCGACGACAAGTACATCCAGTACTTCACGGGCTTCAACTTCCTGGCAACGGAGCGTCCCGTTGCCGTCGCGTCGAACGCGGCCGGCGAGCTGGCGGCGTTCGTCCCGGAGTTCGAGGTGGAGCGCGTGACGGCCGAGACGGACTTCGAGCGGATCGAGTCGTATCCGGAGTACCCGGGGTTCGAGCATCCGATGAAGATCCTGGCGCGCGTGCTCGCCGACCTGGGCGTCGGCGCAGCAATCGGCGCAGACCAGGACGGCTATCCGGGCATCCTCGGGTACGAAGGACCGCCGCTGAGCGACGTCACGGGCGCTCGCGTCGCACCGCTCGCGCCGAAGATCGAGCGCCTGATGCGGATCAAGAGCAAGGCCGAGATCGAGCTGATCCGCGAGAGCGCGAAGTGGTGCGCGGTCGCGCACCGGCTGCTGCAGCAGTACTCGGTGCCGGGCGTAACCGAGGCGGGGGCGTCGTTGCGCGCGAGCCACGTAGCGACGCTCGAATTGCTGTCCACACTCGGCGACGAGTTCGGCGGCCAGCAAGCGTCGAGCGACGGCGCGTCCGCCGGCTACCGCGGCCAAATCGGCAAGAGGAGCGCGTGGGCGCACGCCGTCGCGCACAACATCGAGTTCAAGCCCGGCGACGTGCTGGTGACGGAGACGAGCGCTCCGATCTGGGGCTACAACGCCGAACTCGAGCGAGCGATGATCATCGGCCCGCCGACCGACGAGATGCGGCGGCTGTTCGACCACATGGTCGCGGCGCAGGACGTCGCGTTCGCAGCGCTACGACCGGGCGTCACGTGCGCGGCTGTCGACAACGCGGTTCTGAGGTACTTCGAGGACAACGACCTGCTGCCGTTTTGGCGGCAGCACGTCGGGCACGGGATCGGGCTGCGGAACCACGAAGCGCCGTTCCTCGACGTCGGCGACCGCACGACGGTCGCGGCGGGGATGGTGTTCACGATCGAGCCGGGGCTCTACTCGGACGCGGTCGGCGGGTTCCGTCACTCCGACACGGTCGTCGTGACGGAGGATGGAGTCCAGGTGCTCACCGACTATCCACGCAACATCGAAGAGCTTCTCATCGAGGCGTAGCAAGCACGCATGGCAGACGACGGCTATCTCTCAGAGCTCGCTCGTGAGCTGGCCGCGGACGCGCTCAAGCGGTTCCTCCGTTACGTCCAAATCGACACGGCGTCGGACCCGAAGTCGACGTCGTACCCGTCGAGCGAGAAGCAACTCGACCTGCTGCGCTTGCTTGCCGACGAGTGTCGGGAGGCGGGACTCACCGATGTGGTGCTCGACGAGTACGGATACGTGACGGCGTCCGTTCCGGCGACGGTCGACCGAGCTGTCCCAACGCTGGGCTTCCTCGCCCACGTCGACACGTACCCCGGCGTCACGGGTGTCGGGGTGAAACCGCAGCTCGTTCGCTACGAGGGCGGTGACCTGGCGCTGCCCGGCGATCCGACGCAGGTGCTCTCGCCGCGGGACACGCCGGCACTCGCCGAGCACGTCGGACACGAACTCGTGACGAGCGACGGGACGACGCTGCTCGGCGCGGACGACAAGGCGGGCGTGGCGGAGATCATGGCCGCGGCCGCCTATCTCGTTCGCCATCCCGAGATCGAGCATGGGCTGATTCGAGTTCTGTTCAATCCGGACGAGGAGGTCGGACGCGGAACGGACCACCTCGACCTCGCGGCGTTCGGCGCCGATGTCGCCTACACCCTCGACGGGTCGAGCCGGGGCGAGATCGAAGCCGAGACGTTCAGCGCGATCAAGGCAACTGTCACCTTTGTCGGTCGGTCCGCGCACTCGGGAACAGCGAGGGGCGTGCTCGTGAACGCGGTCAAGGCTGCCGGCGATTTCCTTGCCGCCCTCCCGCGTGAGGGGCTTTCGCCGGAAACCACGGACGGACGCGAAGGGTTCGTCCATCCAGACGAGGTCACGGGGAACGTGGAGAGGACAACTGTCGTCCTCATCCTGCGTGACTTCGACGAAGCGGGTCTCGAAGCGCACGCCGAGCTGGTGCGCCGGTTCGCGGGCGAGGCAGCGGCGGGTCGAGGAGCCGAGGTAGAGGTGGCGCTCGCGCGGGAGTACTCGAACATGAGCCACTTCATCGAGGATCCGTGGATCGTCGAGGCTGCAGAGGAGGCGATCCGCAGGTCTGGCGTCGAGCCGAAGCGTGCGAGCATCCGCGGCGGCACAGACGGGTCGCGGCTCTCGGAGAAGGGGCTGCCGTGCCCGAACCTCTCGACCGGTGGGAATGACTACCACTCGCGCCGGGAGTGGGTCTGTGTCCCGGACATGGGGGCTGCCGCTTCGACGATCGTTCACCTTGTCCAGGTTTGGTGCGGGGCGGCGTCTTGAGGTAGGGCCTCCCAGGCGGCCGTCGCTCGCCGACTGCTGTCGAGATGCGCCGACCGCCTATTGGTAGGTCAGCCGGTCGCGGATCGCCGACAGCATCAAGCTGCGTGGTTCGGGCCGAACCGCTCACGTGCACATCTCACGCCTATGCGTGCAGGCCGACCGGCTTCGAAACGGAGGACATGTAGGCGGAGCTCCCAGGGACGGTGACGCGGTAGCTGCCGGGCCGCATGGTGCGGTCGAAGCTTCCCGTTCCGCGGGCGACCGACCTCCAGGTCTGCTGCGTCAGTCGCTGCACCTCGAACGGCAGGCGCGGCGAAACGAGTGCGCGAAGCTTCGTCCCTTCGACCCGGACGACCAGCCGCGGCGTGACGTCGAGCGCAACCGCGTCGCCCGCGATCGTGTTGTAGGCGAGCCGGAGCTGCGTCGAGCGCCGGGCGGGAATTGTGACCGTGAACCGCCCGCCGGCTGTCGGATGGATACGTGCGAACACCTGCCAACCGTTCAGTGTCAGTATCTGCAGCCGGGCCTTGCCGAGCCCGCGTACCCAGCCGTGTACCTGGACGCGATCGCCGAACACCGCCCGTGAGCTCGGTGCGTCGAGCGACATCACCCGCACCTCGAAATCCGTCGATCCCAGCGCGAAGCGCTTCCGGACGACCTGCGCGGGAAACGTCTTCCAGCCGCTCGCCGTGAGCACACGCACCGCCTGTGCTCGGCCGGAGGAGTTGTTGACGACCTGTACATCGCGCACTCCTCGCACGCGAAGGACGCGCGCGACGCGGGCGACGCTGAGCGCCGCCGTGGGCCAGACATGGTGCGGCGAGATGTAGTCGTACGGATCGGCAACCGAGACGAGGTACGGCACCTGCTGCGCGCGCGGCCAGGCATCGTGCACGGACGACGTTCTGCCGCCCGAGCTGGAGAAGTAGAACGCCTGAATGATCCTGTCGTGCCAGACGAGCACCTGGCCCGCGGTCGCGCCGATCGCAAGATTCGTCTGCGGACGCTCCGCGCGAATGCCGCCGTACAGCTGCGACCGCTGATCGGAGAACAGGTCGAAGTTCTTACTTGGGTGCACCGTCGCGAGCGTGTACGACCGCGCTGCGACCGCCTGCGCTTCGTAGGTCGCCTCGTGCCAGCCCTTCGGCACCTCCCAGGGGACGACACCGCGCAGGTAGCGGTCGAGCGGCAGCACGTTGACCGCCATCAAGCCACCCTGCGCCGGCCGGACAACGAGGGCGCCGCGGTAACCGGCGTCGCCAAGCCGGAGCGGCTGGGCGCCCGGCTCGAACCGGATCGGGGCCGCCAGATGCTTATGACGAAGCAGGAATCGCCGGTCGACGACGACCGCCCGCGCGGGAAGGTGAAGCTTGCGACCGTGCGCGTCGACGACGAGGAACGGCGCGGCAGAACCGACACGCACCGTCGGCTGACCCTGCACGAGCAGGACGCGGACCTGTCGTGGCTGTGCGATCGCGATGTGCGTCTGCGAGTAGTAGTGGGCGAGGATCGTGCGGTACCCGTAGCCATGCCGGGCATACCCCTCGGCCCCCCACTGGCTCATCCCGACACCGTGTCCCCAACCGCGCCCGTCGAGCAAGAAAACCGTCCCGGCCAGGGACGCCGCGGGAAACGCGAGGGCCACGATCACCGCTACGACTCTGATCCCCACCGCGGATCGCCAGAATAGCCCGGCCCGGGACGAGCAACAGTCGCTACCTCCATTCGACTAGGTTGCGTGAACGACATGTCGCGCCTGCTCACACTGTTCGTGTTCGTCGCGGCGGTTGTCGCCTCGACGGCGAGCGCGACGTCAGGCGTCGGGTTCTGCGCAGGGTCGCAGCTGAGCGGCTCGTTCTCGGCGATTCGCGGGAGCGCAGGCGCGGGGAACATCAGCTATCGGCTCGCGCTCAAGAACGTGTCGGGGATGCAGTGCAGCGTCACCGGTCTGCCGCAGGGCCGTCTGCTCGGGAAGGCCGGGAAGCCGCTGCCCACGCACGTCATGGCGGCCTTTCCCGGAGCGTTGACGGCCATCCTCGTCAGGCTCACGCCAGGGCAAAAGGCCTATGCGACGGCGCGCTTTTCACCCGATGTGCCGGGGATTGGGGAGCCAGCCGCGGGCAAGAGGTGTGAGCCGGCGTCGTGGTTCTTCCGCGTCGTCGGCCAGGGTGGCGGTACGACCAAGGTCAAGGTCGCGCCGCCGACCTCGGTGTGCGAGCACGGTCAGCTGCAGTTCTCCGCATACAGCACCAACCCGACTTAAGGCGCGCGGCGTATTGAGGCCGTTAGTGGCTACCTCCTTGTAGTAGGGAAGGAAGTAGCACAACCGCTGCGGCCCTTTCTCAGTCAGGCTGGCAGGCGGGAAGGGGGATCTTGAGGGTCGCGAGGCTGCCGGCCGCTCCTCGGGCGTGCGCGAACATCCCACCGCAGTGCGGCACGTTCGTGCCGAGGAAGGTGACGGCGAAGGATCCGGTGCGCCCGGCACGCACCTCCCTGATCCGCGTGACGCGGGTCTCGAGCGTCACCCGGACACGCTCCAGCGGACGGAAGCCCCGTCCTTTCAACACGACCGGCTGCCGGTCGGCCAGCGAGAGGCTGGCGTGAATGGACGCAATTGCGCCGCCGCCGGCTGCAAGCGCCGCACCACACACGAGGAGCGCCACTCGTACGCGCACGACCACACTATAGGACGACTTCGCCGCGGTTGCTTCCTTGACTTCGCGGGGCCCGGGGGACCACACTTCCGTGTCCCAGATGGAGAGAATTGTCTCTTTTGGAGGGGAGGGGAAGTGAAACGAATTCCAGTGCGGCGCTCAGGTGCCGCCGCAGCTGCGACAGTCGTTCTTGCGGTGGCATCCCTGGTGGCGTTGACGCTCGTCTCGAGCGGTGCGTCATCGGACATCACGGTGCTTACCCGGAGCCAGCATGGGATGATCGGCAACCGGGCGCTCCCGCATTTCTCGGGCGGCCTCGAGGTGGCGTTCGACGAAGAGCGGCAGGCGGCGGCGGACGCACAGTCGAATGTCGGCAGCGACACCCCGCCGGACGCCACGGCGTCCGCGATCGGGTGCGCGAACCGCGGGACCGCGTCGAACCCGCGGGCGAACCAGGACTGCACCCTGCGCCGGCAGGCCGAGGAGCAGGTGGCGGTCAACCCGACCGACCCGACGAACGTGATCGTCGGCCAGAACGACAGCCGGATCGGGTACAACCACTGCGGGTTTGACTACTCGCTGGACGGGGGGTCGCACTTCGGCGACGGCATTCCGCCGTTCTTCCAGCACACGAACCCGGGCACCGGCCACACCTACGACGCGGCCAGCGACCCCGCGGTGACGTTCACCGGCACGGGGCGGGCCTGGTACTCGTGCGTCGTCTTCGACATCAACAGCAACGCGAGCGCGGTCTTCGCGACCCGCTCGACGCCGGCGCTCAAGGGCTCGGCGTACGCGAACATTCCGGACGCTCCGTCACCCCTCGTGGTCGCGGAGACGAATGACGGGCATACCTTCTATGACAAGGAGTTCATCGCCGGCGACACCCGTGCGAGCCACGAGGAGGTGTACGAGACCTTCACGGTCTTCGTCGCCGACCAGAAGTGCTCGAAGGGCAACAATCCGGGCGCGTTCTGCTCCTCGGAGATCTGGTATTCGAAGTGGGATCCGGTTGCGGGCAAGTTCACGCCGATCGCAAACCTCAGCGGCTCCTCGTCGAGCTTGTGTGTGCTCGGCGACTTCTTCGACAAGAAGGCCGATCCGAACGCATGTAACTTCAATCAAGGCTCGATGCCGGTCGTGTTGCCGAACGGCGACGCGTACGTCGTTTGGAACAATGGCAACACGCCGCTCGGGGCGCCGAACCAGACGCTCGGTCGCCTCGTCCATCCGGACGGGACGATGGGACCGGTCACGCGCGTCGGCACGGACGACTGGCGCCATCAGGCGCTGTGCGATTTCGGGCGCGGCCCGGAGGAGTGCGTCGACTCGATCAACGTCCGGACGAACGACTATCCGGCGATCGCCGTCGATCCGACGAACGCCAACCACCTCGTGACGGTCTGGCAGGACAGCCGGAACTCGCCTAACGCCGACGGTGACTACGGCGTCGCGGTCTCGGAGTCGACGAACGGCGGCGCGACGTGGACCGAGACGAAGTACCTGAAAGGCGCGGCCGGCGAGGCGTACTTCGAGCCGTCCGTGACGATCACGCAGACGGGCAAGCTGGCCGTCAGCTTCTACAAGGCGAACGCCTATGGAAACAGCGATGGGCTGGGGACGTACGGCTACTACCTCGTCTCGCGGAGCGGAACGACGTGGTCGGCGCCGCAGCTCGTGAGTGACAGTGCGGCCAACCCGAGCCCGCAGCTGAATCCGTCCCAGGCGGGCTTCCTCGGCGACTACTCGAGCATCGCCGCCTCGACAGCGGCCGGCTCGAGCCTCGTCTACCCGAACTGGTCCGACACGCGGAACTTGAGCGCGAGCGGGCAGCCGGACGAGGACGTCTTCATCGCGAAGGTCACGCTTCCCTGACCTCGCAACGCAGCGAACGAAAACGAAGGGCGCCTCCGGGCGCCCTTCGTCGTCCCGTGCTTCATTGAGAGGATGCTGGGCCCGGTCGAAAAGCGCGCTAGTTCTTCGCGAAAGTCCCGCCCAACGGCTTCGTTCGGGACCCGCGAGAAGCGCTGCGTCTCGCGGCCCGAGGGTATGCACCGGGGTATGCACCGCACGACCAAACCCGGCACCTACGACAGACCTGACCCACGCAACGGTGCGGGCTAGCGCATCGCCACGCGAGTCAGGATGCGCCCGGCAGGAATCGAACTCGCCCGCTAATCGCTCTGTTCTTTGCTGGAGGTGTGCACCGGGGTGTGCACGATGCGAAGCACGGGCAGTGGCTAACTCTCAGTCGCCGGTATGACGAACCGATCCAAGGCGATCACTGTTGGAGGTGTAAAGACGCCGGCGATGATTGGTCCCGTTTTCCACTCGACTCGGCACTCCCCCGGGCGACGAGTGGAGGGTCGCGCCGAGTGAGCAGTTCACTCGTTCGAGGGAGTCGGCGGCTGACCGCCATCGAGCCGGATTCGCGCGGCGTGATCGAGGCCGAGCCGCTCTAGCGCCGATTCGGCTCGAACCGTTCAGACTCAGCCTCTGCGAACGGGAGACAGTACGCCGGCTTTCTGCCATCCCCGTCGCCCTCGGCTCCGATCTCGACGGCGCCGGAGCAGTCGAGCTGCAATAAGGCGACGTCTTCGCGTGCTGTGAAGCAATACGAGCGGCGCGTCTCGCGGGAATGGTGAGGCACTTCGTGGGGAACGCTTCCAAGTCCGAGCTTGAGAGACTTGACCGAGAGCAGCGACTAACTGGGGGGTGGTTTCCGTTTACGTCGTCCGCCTCGCGGCAGGACGTACCAAACGACGAGAGCGACCACGATGACTGCAGCAGCAACGGCGACGACGGCGATGTCGGAGGCCGCGAGGATCATCGCGGCACCATATCGCGACGGTTCCCGGATCGGACTCCTTTGGATCCGGCACCCTGGACTGCGCCAGCGTTCTGGGATGACGCCTGATCGTCAGTCGATCGCTGCCGGCATGAGCTATTGGCGCTGGCGCGGCAGGACATAACGCAGCACACACGGCCTACAGGCTGACCCGCAAGTCCGAAACGGTCGTTAGGGCTTGCTGTTTGAAGCGAGTTGGCCGAGTCTGTTAGCCCTTGCGCTGCAGGTCGGCGACGGCTGCCATCATTGCTCTGACCGCGCCCGAACGATCGAGGTCGCGGTCGGCGGCGAGCACGGCCTTGAGGTTGCGCCGCGCCGCTGCGGCTCTCATCTTGCTCAGCCGCACCGCGAAGAAGCCTCTCGGCGGTTCGATGCCTGCCCAAAGTGGGTCCGTCCCGTGGTGGTTAGAGTCGTGTGATGGTGGTGCCGACGACGCGGTTCGCGCAGAGCGGCGAGGTGAATATTGC
>DASYPH010000331.1:0-8380 GCA_036006925.1 Gaiellaceae bacterium | reverse complement strand
AGGGGCGGAGGTGGCTCCTTGGCCGGCGCCGGAGCGGGCGTGCGTAGGCTCGACGGAGCTGAGGAGCGCAGCTGCCGGCTTGGCCGGCGCCGGAGCGGGTAATGAGCGACGGCGTCGTGTTCGTCGAGATCCCGTCGGGGTCGAGGAACAAGTACGAGTGGGACGAGGAGCTCGCCGGGATCGTGCTCGACCGTCGCCTCTTCACGTCGATGAGCTACCCGGCCGACTACGGCTACATCGAGGGCACGTTGGGAGAGGACGGAGACCCACTCGACGCGCTCGTCCTCGTCGGCGAGCCGACGTTCCCCGGCTGCCGCATCCGGGTGCGGGCCGTAGGCATGTTCCACATGACCGACGAGAAAGGCCCTGACGAGAAGATCATCTGCGTCCCTCTCAAGGATCCGGCCTGGATGCGCATCTCCGACATCCACGACGTGCCGGCCGAGCTGCGCAACGAGATCGAGCACTTCTTCCAGGTCTACAAGGATCTCGAGGACAAGAAGACCGAGACCCGAGGGTTCGGCAATCGTGCCGAGGCGGTGGCGGCGATCGAGGTCGCGCGCGCGTCAGCGGTCCGAGGCGAGTAGCTGCTCGATCGCGCGAACCCGCCGCCGGCGTCGCCGCCAGCGGACGGTCGCGAATCCGACCGCACCGAGAACCAGCACCGTGATGGCTGCGGCGGGCGTCGCGAGTACCCACGGCGGCAGACGGCTCTCGCCCGCGGCGGCCGAGGCGGCGGCACCGGCGCCCAGGTCCGCCGGGCCATTCACCCTCCCGGCCTGCCCGGGCGGGGCGAACTCGGCGACCGGATACCACGAGGTGATCTTCCACCGGCCCCCGACCTTCTGCGCCTCGGCGCGGAAGGACCAGGCGCCCTGCTTCGGGTTCCTGGACTGCAGGAGGAGGTCGAAGCCGACGTCTCCCGGATACGAGTAGTTGACGAGCCAGCCGTGGAATCTCGTTCCCTTGGCCGGGTACGCCTGGACGGAGGTGTTGCCGGAGAGCCACTGGCGGTAGGTGACCGCGCGCGAGACGCCGCCCACGAGCTGCCAGCCGCGTTTTAGATCCTTCTGCTCGACGACTGTCGGGACGAACTCGTCGAGCAGCCGGTTGATCGCCGGGCGGTCCGGTTTCACCGTTTTCGGGTCGCCCAGTGCGCTCGGAGCGAGTACGAGTGCGAGCGCGATGACGGCGAGTCCCCGTGCCATCGGTCGATAGGACGTCCGGATCGGCCGGGAGTTTGCGCTCGAGGGAGGTGTTCGCGTATTCTGACCAGACCGTGTTTGGGATTGCCAACGAAAACGTGACACCTCGCCGCTGACCGCGGTCGAGGTGCGTCTTCGTTCGGTTTCTTCTCTCACAATCCCAAGGAGCATGGTGTGGTTGTCGGTAGTGCGGTATCAGTACGTGATCTGACCAAGGTCTTCACGCGCCGGAAGGGCCTCGGCCGGCGGCGTCGGATCGCGCTCGACAGCGTCAGCTTCACGATGCAGCGAGGCGAGTGTGTTGCGGTCCTCGGGCAGAACGGCTCGGGCAAGTCGACGCTGGTCAGGCTGCTCTCGACGCTGCTGCTCGCGGACGGCGGCACCGCCGAGATCTTCGGCCACGATGTCTTCAAGGATCCGCGGTCGGTGCGACGGCTCGTCAACCGCGTCTCGGTCGAGGCGAGCTTCTTCAAGAAGATGAGCGCTGCCGAGAACCTTGCCTACGCGGCTCGGTTCTACGGCATGGGGCCGCGCGAGACCCACGCGAAGATCCCGGTGATCCTGGAGCGGGTCGGCTTCCCGTCGGCGCGCCGGGGCGAGGCGATGGAGAACCTGTCGCGCGGCATGCAGCAGAAGGTGGCGCTCGCGCGCGCCCTCCTGACCTCGCCCGTGCTGCTGCTGCTCGACGAGCCGACGACCGGCCTCGATCCGCGGTCGAAGCAGGAAGTCCAGACCTTCATCCGCGAGATCCGCGAGCGTCACGACTCGACGATCCTGCTCTGCACCCACGACATGGGCGAGGCCGAGGAACTGGCCGACCGGATCGGCCTGCTCGATCGCGGTGCTCTCCTCTTCCTGGAGCCGGTCGAGGCGGTCAAGCAGCGTTACGGCGTGGGGACGCTCGAGGAGGCGTTCTTCGCCGCCACCGGCCGGACCTACGAGGACGAGCAAACCGAGGAGGACGAAGAAAGAGAGGTGTTCGCATGAGCCGTGGACTTGGCGGAGGCTCACCAGGGGCCGACGTGCCGGCGGTGCCGGCGCGGGGTTTCGCGACTCCGGAGATCACGTACACCCGCAGGCGCGTGATCCGCGGCGAGCTGATCGGGCTCTACGGCGTCGTCGAGCGCAACCTCTATCTGACCAGGCGCTACCTGCTCTGGGACATCGCGTTCCTGCTCTGGACGATCGCGAACACGTTGACGATCGTGTTCATCTCGCGCGGCGTCGACCTGTCGCCGGAGGCACAGAACGATCTGGCGACGAAGCTGCTGGTGGGCGCAGTGATCTGGGCGTACCTCGGGATCATCTTCGAGATCGTCACCGAGACCGTGGCGTGGGAGCGCTGGGAGGGAACGATCGAGTACACCTTCATGGCGCCCGTCTCGCGACCGGTGCACCTGATCGGCATGGGCTTCTATGCCGTGCTGTACGGGCTCGTGCGGGCAGCGCTGATCTTCGTGGCCGTCGTCGCGTTCATCGGCCTGAGTCTCCCGAATGCGAACTACTCGGCGTCGGTCGCGCTGCTCGCGATCGCGTCGGTTTCGTTCATCGGCGTGGGGATGATGACCGCGGTCCTTCCGCTGATCTCGCCGGAGAAGGGAACCCAGCTCGGCTTCGTCGCGCAGGGCTTGATGCTCGTCGTCTCCGGTGTCTACTACCCGGTCAGCGTGCTGCCGGAGTGGATGCAGTGGATCTCGAAGATCTCGCCGGCGACGTACGCGCTCCGTGGGATCCGTGACTCGGTCCTGAACGGCGCCGGCCTGAGCTGGGACGACGTCTGGCCGCTGCTGCTGATCGGCGTGGTCTCGATTCCGGTCGGTCTGCTCGTGTTCCGTGCGGGAGAGCGCTATGCGAAGCAGCACGGCAAGCTCAAGAGGTCGGGATGATCGAGCTGCGAGTCGCCACGACGCCGGCCGACCTTGAGGTGTGGGCCGCGCTGAAGAGCCGTGTCGTCCCGAACGAGCCCGTCACCGCCGAGCAGCTCGTCGCGACGGACGAACCGGGCCGGTTGTTGTTGCTCGCCGAGCGCGAAGGCCAGCTGGCCGGCTGCGGCATCGCTGCGCCGTCGCACTTCGGCGGGCGCGTCTTCGTGGCCGCGCGGGTGCTGCCGGAGCACCGGCGCTGGGGCGTCGGGCGCGAGCTCGTCCGTGTGCTGGCCGAGCAGGGGCGAGCGCTCGGCTGTGACGGGATCAACGGCTTCGTCGACGCCGGGGACGCCGGGGCGCTGGCCTTTGCCCGCTCCTACGGCCTCGAGGAGGTCGACTACCAGCTCGAGCAGGTGCGGCTGATCGGCGTCGAGCCCGAACCGGCGCTGCCGGACGGCCTCGAACTGGTGCCGCTGGCCGGCCGACGTGAGGAGCTCCTCGAGGCTGCTTGGCCGGTTGCCTGCCAGGGCTACGAGGACCTGCCGCTTCCCGGCGCGGTGACCTACCCCTTCGCGACCTGGTTGCGCGAGGAAGCGACGCGACCGGAGGGGTCGTTCGTCGCGTTCGAGAACGGCGAGATCGTCGGCTATGCCGGGCTGACGGAGCACGGCAACGGCACGGCGAGCGCTGAGCACGGACTGACGGTGGTCCGCCGCGACCGCCGACGGCGCGGGATTGCGCGGGCGCTCAAGCTGACCCAGCTGCACTGGGCGGCGAAGGCCGGCGTGGTCGAGCTCGTCACGTGGACCCAGAAGGGCAACGAGGGTATGCAGGCGTTGAACGCGAGTCTCGGTTACGAGAACCGCTCCCGTGTCCTGACGATGCAGGGGCCGCTGCAGTGATCGACATCCGGCCGGTCGAGAGCGAGGCGGATATCGACACGTACGTCGCGGTGCGTACCCGTGTCCACCCGGAGACGCCGATGCCGCGCGAGGTCGTCGTCGAGGACCGCAAGCGGCCGGATCAGCTCGACCTGCTCGCATACCGGGACGGAGAGGCCGTCGGTGCGGCGTCGACCGCGAGGTTCGGCGGCGCTCCGGACGGCGAGTTCGCCTACCTGACGCTAAGGGTCGTCGCGGAACACCGGCGGCACGGTGTCGGGTCGGCGTTGCACGAGCGCGCAGCTGAACACGCGCGGCTGCTGGCCAAGACGCGCTTCTACGCGGTCGTCCGGGACGACGATCGCGGCTCGCTCGCCTACTACGACGCCTGCGGCTTCGTGGAGATCGGCCGCATGCAGGACGTCGTGCTCGACGTGTCGACGGCGACGATCGAGGCAGAGGCGCCCGACGGGGTCGCGATCGTCGTCGCCTCACCCGACCTCGAGCAAGGTGCGTATGCGGTCGCGCTCGAGGCCGACGCGGACATCCCGTCGGGGACGCCGCTCAGCACCGGCGACTTCGAGACGTGGCAAAGGCGGCATTTCGGGCCGTTGACGTCGCGTGAGCTCTCGCTCGTCGCGCTCGAGGACGGCGTCGTCGTCGCCTTCGGCGTGGTCTCGAGGTTCACCCACGACACGTGCCAGCACTCGATGACCGGTGTGGCGCGGCAAGCGCGCGGCCGCGGCATCGCGAAGGCGCTGAAGCACGCGCAGATCGTCGCGGCGCGGCAGGCGGGCGTGCGCTACCTCCGTACCCAGAACGACCTCGCCAACGCGGCGATGCGGCGTATCAACGAGCAGTTCGGGTACGAGCGCCTGTTCGAGTGGGTTCATCTCTCCGGCCCGGTGCGGCCGGGCTGATAGGCTCAGCCCGGTTTTTGAGGCGACGAGGCCTCAGGCGCTCCGTCTGCGGGGCTCCTGGGGTCTTTTTCATTTTCCACGCGGCGCAGGCTTGACGGAGCCGCCGCCCGATAGCGCAGCACCGGCTTTGCCGGCGGCGGAGCGGAGTAGAGAGGAGCACGTAACCGTGGCGATGATCGAGAGCAAGGACCGGGCGACATCCGACCCGGCGGCCCGCAAGGCCGTTCTCAAGCAGATCGAGCAGGAGGGGGTCGAGTACGTCCTCTTCTGGTTCACCGACATCGAAGGGCACCTGAAGAGCTTCGCGATCACGCCTTCCGAGATCGCCGGCGCCCTGGACGACGGAATGGGCTTCGACGGCTCGTCGATCACCGGGTTCAACGCGATCGAAGAGTCCGACATGGTCGCCATCCCCGATCCCGCCTCGTTCCGGATCATGCCCGCGCGAGAAGGCGAGGCGAAGGTCGGACGCATGATCTGCGACATCGTCAAGCCGGACGGGGTCCCGTACGAGGGCGATCCGCGCTACGTGCTCCAGCTCGCGCTCGACCGGATGCGTTCGCTGGGCTTCGACACGTTCAACATCGGGCCGGAGCTCGAGTACTTCCTCTTCAGGGACAACCGCGGCACGGAGACGCTCGACGAGGGCGGGTACTTCGCGATGACGGCGCTGGACGCCGCGACCGAGCTGCGCAACGAGACGATCAAGGCGCTCGAGTCGGTCGGGATCGGGATCGAGTACCACCACCATGAGGTCGCCCCGTCGCAGCACGAGATCGACATGCGTTACGCCTCCGCGCTCGACATGGCCGACCAGACGATCACCTACCGGCTGATCGTCAAGGAGGTCGCGGCGAAGAACGGTGTCTACGCGACGTTCATGCCGAAGCCGCTGTTCGGCGAGAACGGCTCCGGGATGCACACCCACATGTCGCTGTTCACCGACGGCCGCAACCAGTTCTTCGACGGCTCGGACGACCACAACCTGTCGATGGTGGGCAAGCAGTTCATCGCCGGGTTGCTTCGCCACGCGCGCGAGCTGGCACCGGTGTTCGCGCAGTGGGTCAACTCGTACAAGCGACTCGTGCCTGGTTTCGAGGCGCCGGTCTACGTCGCCTGGTCGCAGCGCAATCGCTCCGCTCTGATCCGGATCCCGCTCTACAAGCCCGGTTCGGAGCAGGCGACGCGCGCCGAGATCCGGTGCCCCGACCCGGCCTGCAACCCGTACCTCACGTTCGCCGCGCTGTTGCACGCAGGGCTCGAGGGGATCGAGCGGGGGTACGAGCTCGAGGCCCCGATGGACTCGAACCTCTACCACCTGACCCCCGAAGAGCGCCGCGAGCGCGGCATCGTCTCCCTGCCCGAGACGCTCGGTGAGGCGATCGACGAGTTCGCGCAGTCCGACCTGCTGCGCCGGGCCTTCGGCGACCACATCTTCGACAATTACGTCAAGCTGAAGCGCAAGGAGTGGGACGAATATCGCGTACAGCTGACGCAATGGGAGCTCGACCGCTACCTCACCGTTCTTTAAGTCGGGATCTCGTCGGGAGGGAGACCACGGGTTTCCCTCCCGAGGCCCCCGCCGGGAGCGCCGCCCGCCCGACCACACGTCGCCTCCCCGCCGGCCGGAGCCCGGCTTCGGCAGCGGCACGGTCGTGACCCGAACACGTTGATCGAGCGCGGATCGCTCGTTCGAGGGATTGCAACGATCGGCGCAAGGTGCTTAGCATCGTCGGGAGAGGGGGGCACGGGCTTTCGCCCGCGGCAGCGTTGGCACGGCTCCGATCGCTCAGTCGAAAGGAGAATCCAGATGAGGATGGATTCGCTCCGTCCGCGCCTCGTGGTCGCCGCGGGGGTCGTCGCGGCGCTCACGTTCGCTGCACCTGCGCTCGCCGCGCCGAAGCCGCCGAGCTGCAAGGACGCCGCGACGAGCGCACTGGCCGGCAACGGGTACAACCCGGCGACGCTGGGGACGGTGTCAGGCCGATCGTCGAGCGCGGTGAACGGCGAGATCCAGAGTCTGTGCGCCGCCGGGACGCCGGTGCCCCAGGTCGATGCACAGGTGCTGAAGGACTCGACGATCACCGCACCGGCGATCGGGACGTTCCTGTCGGGCGTCTTCGGCTTCAACGGGCCGGAGGCCGCCGGCGTTCTCAAGGCGGTCGGCTTCGGGGCAACGGAGATCGCCACCGCGCTGCTCGGATCGTTCGGGCAGACCGCGGAGCAAGGCGCGGAGCTGCTGCAATCGCTCGGCTTCGGGGCCGTCGACATCGCAGGAGCACTGAAGGTCGTCTACAGCCTGACCGGCGCGGCCACCGGCGGGATCCTGCAGGGCCTCGGCTTCGGCGTGAACCTGATCGCCGGGGCGATGCTCGATGTCTACAACCTGCCCGCCGACGTGACGGCAGGGATCCTGCAGGGCCTCGGCTTCGGCCTGAACCTGATCGCCGGGGCGATGCTGGATGTCTACAACCTGGCGGGAGCCGTCACCGCAGGCATCTTGCAAGGCCTCGGGTTCGGCGTGAACCTGGTCGCCAACGCCCTGCTCGACGTCTACAACCTCGCCGCCGACGTGACCGCCGCGATCCTGCAAGGACTAGGGATCGGCGCCGATCTGATCGCCGGGGCGATGCTGGATGTCTACAACCTGGCGGGAGCCGTCACCGCAGGCATCTTGCAAGGCCTCGGGTTCGGCGTGAACCTGATTGCGAACGCGATGCTCGACGTCTACAACCTCGCGTCCGACATCACCGCCGGAATCCTCAAGGGCCTCGGCTTCGGCGTGAACCTGATCGCCGGGGCGTTGCAAGACGTGTACAACCTCGCCTCGGCCGTGACGGCGGGGATCCTGCAAGGGCTCGGCTACGGAGTCGACCTGATCGCCGGAGCGCTTCGGGACGTCTACTTCCTGGGGTCCGAAGTGACCGCGGGGATCCTCAAGGGCCTCGGATTCGCCGTCAACCTGGTCGCGAACGCGATGCTCGACGTCTACAACCTCGCAGCCGACGTGACCGCCGGGATCCTGAAGGGCCTCGGCTACGTCGTCGACGAGGTCGCAGGGGCGATGAAGGCCATCTACGCGCTGGCCGACGACGCCGTAGCGGGAATCCTGAACTCGATCGGCTTCGCCGCAGACCAGATCGTCCAGGCGTTGCAGGACGTCTTCAACGACACCGCAGACGAGATCGACGCGATCGCGCAGACGATCGGCGGTGCGTTCGCAGACGCAGTCGACGCCGCGCTCTGCGCTCTGAGCTTCGGGATCTTCTGCTAGCGCGCTGGGGGAGGGAACCGCGGGTTGCCCTCCCCCAGCCTTCCCTTCCGGGTTCGCCGCCTGCGGCAGTGTGGGTCGCCTGTCGCCGGGCGAGGCCCCGGCTTCGGCAGCAGATGTTCGTGACCTGGAGGGTGAGTGAGTGCGACCCGCTTGCCGCCGGTGCCCAGGTCGTCGGCGCGAACCCCTGAGTCTGACTCCTGTCAGAGACGAGTCTGACCAGACCGCGGCCTGCGCC
>DASYPH010000330.1:0-5464 GCA_036006925.1 Gaiellaceae bacterium | reverse complement strand
TGTGTCGCGCACGAGCGGCTGGGGACGGCGCGGAGCCTTCCCCGCCTGGACATGGACGTCGTCGCGGTGGAAGGTGATGTCGAGCTGCCCGACGTCGAGGGTCTCGCCCGAACGCTCCTCGATCAGGCCGCGGAGTCGCTGGGCAAGCGGGACGCCGCGCGTGTGGATGCCGACCAGCGCGACTGCCGCGAGCTCGTCGTTGCGCTCGATGATCTCGTGCGCGATCCGCGACAGGGTCCGGCGGATCGCCTCGTCGTCGAGCAGGATCTTCGGCGCCGGCGTGACGGCAGCGTGCGACATTCGACTCCTTTCCGGCCTCACGGGACCGGCTTAAAGGGGCGGCAAGTTCTCGAGCAGCATAGGCGATCCGTTCGGACGGAGTAGTCTCCGTCGCCGTGGAAGGCCCGCTGCTCACCCGGTACGCGAAGCTGATCGTCGAAGTCGGCACCAACGTCCAGCCCGGCCAGAACATCTTGATGATCGGGGCGCCGACCGCTGCGCCGCTGATGCGGGCGGTCGCCGCCGAGGCCTACGCGCGCGGCGCCCGCTTCTTCGACCCGTGGTATTTCGACCCGCAGACCAAGCGCATTCGTGCGCAGGTCGCGGCCGAGGACACCCTCGATTTCGTCCCGCCGTGGTACCCCGAGAGGATCCTGCAGCTCGGCGAGGGCCACGGCGTGCGCATCTCGGTCTCACCGACGATCCCGCCCGGGCTGATGGACGGAGTGGATCCGGCAGTCGTGGGGCGCGACCAGCTGCCCAAGCTTCCGGGCCATCTCAGTGTGATCAACGCACGCACGACCAACTGGTGCGTCGTCCCGTGGGCGACGCCCGAGTGGGCCCGTGTCGTCCATCCGGAGCTCGACGACGCCGCCGCGCTCGCCAAGCTGTGGGAGCAGCTCGTCTACATGCTTCGGCTGGACACCGACGATGCGGGTGCCGCCTGGCGCGAGCGGGTCGGCGAGTTGCACGCCGTCGGCAAGCGGCTCGACGCCGCCGGCCTCGACGCGCTTCGCTTCGAAGGCCCCGGCACCGATCTGACGGTCGGGCTCCTGCCCACGTCGCAGTTCGCCGGCGACGCTCCGGGGTCGACGACCGTGGACGGTGTCGTCTTCAACCCGAATCTGCCCACCGAGGAGGTGTTCACGACGCCCGATCCGACGCGGACCGAGGGTGTCGTGACGGCGACCAAGCCGCTCGACGTCGATGGCACGGTCGTGCGAGGCTTGCGCGTTCGCTTCGAGGGAGGGCGCGCCGTCCAGATCGACGCCGACGAGAACGCGGACGTGCTGCGGGCCCGTGTCGCCAAGGATGACGGCGCCGCACGGCTCGGCGAGGTCGCGCTCGTCGACCGCGAGGGCCGGATCGGCAAGACGGGCACGGTCTTCTTCAACACGCTGCTCGACGAGAACGCCGCCAGCCATGTCGCCCTCGGCAACGCCTATGCCGCGCCGGTCGGAGAGGAAGACCGCGAGCGGATCAACGAGAGCGCGATCCACATCGACTTCATGATCGGCAGCGACGCCGTCGCCGTCACTGGCCGCACGCGGGCCGGCAGCGACGTGCCGGTCCTGCGCGACGGGACCTGGCAGCTCTAGGCGCGTCCCGACCCGGCACGACCGGTGGCAGCCACCGCTACCGAAGTGCAACAGCGGTGTGCCGATTTCGTGAATCTTTTCCGAGGCGCGCTACTCCGGCGTGGCGGCGAGACGTTCGGCGCGTGGTGGGCGGGCTCCTCGGCGGATGAGCTGCGGGTCGCCTCGCTCGGCGAATGGCACCTCGATCACATCGAAGTCGCGTGGGACCACCGTCGCCGGGAAAACCTCCTGCGCTTCGCGCGCGAGCTCGCCGCCGACGTACCGGGGTGAAACGTGCGTGAGCGCGAGCAGCCGCACGCCGGCGTCGCGAGCGAGCTCGGCGGCTTGCAGCGCGGTCGAATGCAGCGTGGCGGCAGCGCGGTCGCGCTCCTCCTCCGTGAATGTCGCCTCGTGAACGAGGACGTCCGCCCCCTCCGCGAGCACGCGGACTGTGTCGACCGGCGCAGTGTCGCCCGGGATGACGATGCGACGACCGGGACGCGACTCCCCGATCACTGCGTCCGGTGTCAACACGCGGCCATCTGAGAGCGTCACCGACTCACCGTGCTGCAGGGCACCACGCTCGGGCCCGAACGGAATACCGAGCGCATCGGCCGCGTCGTTGTCGAAGCGCCCGGGACGCTCGTGCTCGACCAGTGCGTACCCGACCGCCGACGTTCCGTGATCGACGGGGAAGATGAGAATGCGGTAGTCGTCGCGCTCGAGTGCCTCCCCCGGTCCCACCTCGACGAGCTCCAGCTCGTACGAGACCTTCCCGAACACACGCCGCAGGCCGCCGAACAGGTCGCGGAGCCCCGGCGGCCCGTAAACGCAGAGCGGCAGCTCGCGCTGCCGGAGCTGGAACGTCTTCAGCATCCCCGGCAGGCCGAGGTAGTGATCGCCGTGGTAGTGCGTGATGAAGATCTCCTCAATGTCCGGCAGGCCGACCGTCGAGCGCATCAGCTGTCGCTGCGTCCCCTCGCCACAGTCGAAGAGCAGGCGATCGCCGCCGCGCCGCACGAGCGTTGCCGCCGGCGCCCGGCTCGCGGTCGGAGCGCTGCCCGACGTGCCGAGGAAGACGAGATCGAGGTCCACGCTTCGATTGTCGCCGAGCGCGGCCGCGAACGGCGGATCGTCTCGCGAGCCGGCTCGCCGAAGACCTAGGGCAGGACGAGCGTCTGGCCCGCGTGCACATCGGGACTGTGCAGATGGTTCGTCCGCTCGATCCGCCAGATCGCATCGCGCACGTCGCCGTGGTAGTGGCGCTGCGCGATCGACCAGAGCGTGTCGTATTCCCGGACGGTCACCACCTGCCGTGCCCCGTGCGCCTCGGACGAGCGCGCGACGGCGCTCCAGACGAGAACGGCAAGCCCAGCGATGAGTAGCACTCTGACGAACATGTGTTCGCCATCTTAGCGAACAGGTGTTCGCCCTGTCAAGGCCTGCTGACGCCGCCGGCGACCCGGGCGGCGACCGCGACCTTGCGGACGAGCCCCTGTGCGATTCCCGTCCCGGCGGCAGGCGCGCCGCCCGGGACGAAGTAGGCCGCGTCCCCGGTCGGGCAGAGCCCGGCGGTCAGCCCCAACTCGTCCGTGAACGCCGCGGCGGAGAGCTTCGGCAGGTAGCCGGCGAAGAAGAGACCGCTCTGCCACCCCTGGAGTGAAGTCTCGTCGACGAGCTTGAAGATGTTGACCTTCGTCACGTCCGCATCGCACAGGGAGAAATCGACGAGCTTCCGGTACCACGCAGCCTGATAGGCCTCGCTGCCGGTCTCCGCCACCCCTGCGCCGTTCTCGAAGCCGGTGTACGCGGCCGCGACCGACGCACCGGGCGTCGTCTGGATGCCCACCTCGTTCAAGCTGACCGGCAGCCGTCCGGGTCCGACCGTCGCCTGGTGGGTCCCTTTGAACGCGTCGTAGAACGCCTGGTAGGCGCGGGGAAGGTTCGCGACGCTGAACGACGTCCGGCCCGGGTACCCGGTCTCGAAGGGAAGGCTCTGCGGGATCGGGTAGGGATGCAGGTCGAGCCCGTCCATGAGCGGCGCGGAGCGGCCGCTCGAGCGGTACCACACGCCGAGGAAGCCGAGCCAGTCGACCGGGTTCGTCGCGCGCGGGCTGCTCTTGTCGGTCGGGACCGGGTTGCCGCGCGGCGAGAGGCCAAGTCCCCAGACGAAGAGCTTGGGATCGACTCGTTTCAGCGCGTCGTACGCGGCGGCGAGGAACATCCCACACCGCGCCGCCGAGACGTTCTTGCCCCGGACGTACTGGGGATTCGCGAAGAGGCTCGTGTTGCACTCGTTCATCACGACGTATTCGCGCACCTGCGGGTACGCCGCTGCCAGGCCGCCGACCCACGCGGCGAACCGCGACGCGTTGACGGGGCTCGCGAGTGCGGCCGAGTGCCGCGGGTAGACGTCGAATGTCACGCTCACGCCCGCTGCTGCCGCACCATCGAGTGCCGGGGCGAGCAGGCTCTGCTCGTCCCCTTCGTAGCCCGTCGGGGTGGTCTCGTCCCAATGCAGGGTCATCGTGTCCGAGGTCATGCCGACGGCACGTAGCGTCGTCCAGAACGGGCCGGCGCCCTGCTCGTACTTGCCGGCGTCGTCGTTGACGCCCCACACGACGTTGTCGGCCGACGCCGCCGCTGCGGCCAGGCCGAAGGCGGCGAGCATCGCCGCGAGTGCTGCCACTGCCCGCTGCACGCCTAACTCTGTAGCAGAGGCGTCAGAGAGCCGACAAGCTTGCGAGCCCCGAAGCGAACCGGATCGTCGGCCGGAAGTCCTGTCGCTGCCTCGGTTTCGACGATCGCGCGCCGCGCGGCGTCGTCGTCGAGCAACCGCGTGTTGAGCGCGATGGCGTACACCTTGGCCGGTCTCGGCAAGAGGCTGATCTGCTCGTGCAGGCGCACGAGGTCGGCGAGCGGCGGGATCGGAAAGCGCTCGTCATCGTCGACAACCGCCTCGCCTGCCTGGTGGCAGAGCACGTAACCGTGCGGCGCCGAGCCATGCATCAGCCCGAGCGTGACCCCGGAGTACGCCGGATGGAGCAGCGAGCCCTGGCCCTCCACGAACAGCACCTCTCCACCCCGCTCGGCACCCTCGACGACCAGGCGCTCGGCTGCGCCGGCGATGAAGTCGGCGATCACCGCGTCGACCGAGATCCCCCAGCCGGCAATCGCGATCCCGGTCTGGCCCG
This sequence comes from Gaiellaceae bacterium, assembly GCA_036006925.1. Lineage (GTDB taxonomy): Bacteria > Actinomycetota > Thermoleophilia > Gaiellales > Gaiellaceae > PALSA-600. The sequence goes on along the minus strand of DASYPH010000330.1, from coordinate 693 downwards.
TCGGCACGAACTGGCTGCGGTAGCCCTGCCGCTGCGCCTCCCGATCGAGTTCCAGGGAGACGGTCATCTTCCCGATCGCACAGTCCGAGCCGACGGTCAGGATCGTCGTCGCGCCGTGCGTCAGGTTGGCGCCCGACGGAACATCGAGATCGGCCGGCGGACGCCGCAGGTCGCGCAGCTCCGCCCCGTGCTCGGCGGCGAGCGCGACGAGCTCGGGGTCGTCGGTGACGAACTCGTGCAGGCCGCTCTCCAAGTCGAGGCCCGCTTCCAGGCAGTCGACGAGCAGGCGCCGCCACGTGGGCGGGAAGCGGCCACCCTGGGTTGCAACGCCGACGAGTGCGGTCGTCGCTCCGAGCGGGAGCGCGTCGGTGACGGTCTTGACGACCGGGAAGCCCTCGACGGTCGTGTCGTCGCTGGTCGAGTCGAGGAGCGCGACGATGTCGTCGGGGCGGTACCGCATCACGCCTCGCGCGGTCTTGCCGAAGTGCGGATCGCCCGACCGTCCTTCGGCCAGGACGAGCAACCTACGCCGGCGCGACACCGAGTCCCGGGGCGTCGGAGGGCAGTTGAACCCCCTCGAGGAAATCGACGCCTGGCCACGGGTCGTCGGCGAGGAGCAGGTTGCCGTCGAGATCGACGTGGTCCATGAGCGACGCGATGTGAGCGCCCGCCGCGATCCCGAGGCCGGACTCG
>DASYPH010000329.1:0-3837 GCA_036006925.1 Gaiellaceae bacterium | reverse complement strand
CACGTCTCGGTGACCGAGACGAGCGCTTCCGGTGAGTCCCACTCCGCCCGCCAGAGGAGGCCGACTCTCATGAACCGAGTCTACGACCGGCTACCGCGCTCGGTACCCTCGCGGCGTGTCTGAGCTAGCCCACCGCCACGGCAGCCGGGTTCACAGCCACGCCTACGCCGCACCGCATCGACACCTAGCCCTCCCGTGGCGTTCGCAGCCCGTCGAACAGCCGCACGACCACCCGCATGACGAACACGATCACCCGCACGGGCACGACCACGGCCATCCGCACGGACACGGCGAACACGGGCACTCGCACGGACTTGTAGATCGCTCCATCGTCCGCTCGCGTGATGGCGTCAAAGCGGTCTCGATCAGCCTCGTAGTGCTCGCGGTCGCGGCTTTGGCGCAGACCGTCATCTTCGTGCTCTCCGGTTCGGTCGCTCTGCTCGCTGACCTGATTCACAACTTCGGTGACGCGCTGACAGCGGTGCCGCTCGGGATCGCCTTCTACCTTCGTTCATTCCGCCTGGAGAAGCTCGCCGGACTGTTCGTTGTCTTTGTCATCTTCGTGTCTGCTTGCGTGGCCCTCTACGAGACGATCCTTCGATTCATCCATCCGCAGCACCTGACGCACTTGTGGGTGCTCGCCGCAGCGGGAGTGATCGGTTTTGTCGGCAACGAGATCGCGGGCCAGGTGCGCTTGCGGGCCGGTGAGCGTCTCTCCAGTCCGGCCTTGATCGCGGACGGCAACCACGCACGCGTGGATGGGTTCGTCTCGCTCGGCGTGATCGGAAGCGCCATCGTCGTCGCCCTCGGCTTCGACCGTGGCGACCCTCTGATCGGTCTCGCGATCACGCTTGTGATCCTCAAGATCACCTGGGACTCCTGGCGCATCGTCTCCTCGAGCGAGCCAGGCGAACTGATCGACGGCTAACGGTAGGCGTCATGCCAGAACACGCGCCGAACCGACTATGGATCGAACGATCGCCGGCTTCGATCGAGGCGCGGCCGGTCAGGCCGTGCGCAGCGCGTCGATCGACGTCGTCTTGATGAGTCCGGAGACTGCTCGGGCGAGGTCACCGTCGGCCGTGACGAACAGGTCCGCCTGTAGCTGCGTCAGCGCCACGAATTCGGCGTCGTACGTGGTTTCCCACCCCAGCTGGTCTGCGACCTTCCACGCGGTTCGCTGCAGCACCTTGTCGCCCAGGAAGCGAACCCTCAGCGAATTGATCCGCGTCACCCGCTCGAGGCCCTCGGCGGCCGAAATCTCACCTCGCCGGGCGGCCTGGTACAGCGCCGAGAGCGCCTGCGAGCGGACGAGCGTCGGCGCGACAAGCTTGTGCTCGGCGGCAAGTTCGACCTCGCCGGCGGCAACCCGTAGCAGTGTCTCGCAGTCGACGACGAATCGCGTCACGCCCGGACGCTACACGCCGTCAGTCGGGGGCACTCGTAGCCGTCACCGGCGTTCCGTCCGACGGGCGGTGCTCGCCGGGGTCTCGCGCGGTCGGCGCCGAGCCGGGGACCTTGAAGCCGATGAACCCGTAGACCACGTCGAGAATTGGGCTCAGGAAGCCGTTCTTGAGCACCAGGCTTGCAAAGGCTGCACTCAGCAGCAGTGGGACTTGCAGCGGCCCGTCGGTGGCGCTCACACCGAAGAGCGTGTTCGTGAGTGCGATCAAGACGATCACGGGAAGGATCGCATCGACCACGCCGGCGGGAGTCGGGGCGCCCGCGTTCTGGCTCACGTCGACGCGGGCGCGGCGGGCGGCTCGGGAGCCGTGGCGGCGGCCCGTTCTTGTCGCTGAAGCCAGAGCCTGCGGCCCTCGGAGACGGGCAGAATCGCCAGCCCGACCACGACGCAGGTGAGCCACTGGTGCAGGTCGAGGTGGACGGTGTTGAGGATCCGCTGGAAGAGCCCGAGCTCGGTGCCGAGCACGATCGCGACGGCGGAGCCGGCGGAGCAGAGCATGAACATCCGGTCCTCGAGCACTTCGAGCGAGAAGACCGAGCGCCGCTCGTCCCGGACGGTGAGGGAGAAGAGCACGTTGCTGATCGCGAACGTGGTCAGGCCCATCGTCCTTGCGACGGCGCTTCCGTAGGCGTCGTCCGCCCAGGCGATCAGGCCGAGGGTGGCGCCGCCGAGCACGAGCCCTGCGATGCCGACCCAGATCAGGATGGGCCGCGGCAGGATCGGTTCGCCGGAGGGGCGGGGCTTGCGGCGCATCAGGCCCTCGGCGGGCCGGCCGTAGCCCAGGCCGATCGCCTGCAGCACCTGGGTCGTGAAGTTCACGTACAGGGTCTGCAGAGGGACGAAGGGGACGCCGCCGACCACGTTGAAGATGCTGGCGCCGAGGAAGGTGACGATGAAGCCGACGAGCACGCCCATCTGGAAGCGGATGTACTTGGTGAGGTTGTCGTACAGCCCGCGGCCGAGCTCGACCGCCTTCACGATCGTCGCGAAGTTGTCGTCGGTGAGGATCATCGTCGCGGCCTCTTTCGAGACCTCGGTGCCCGTGATCCCCATCGCGATCCCGATGTCCGCCTTCTTCAGTGCCGGGGCGTCGTTGACGCCGTCGCCGGTCATCGCGACGATGTCTCCCTTGCGCTTCAGCGTGTCGACGAGGCGCACCTTGTCTTCCGGCGCCACACGGGCGATCACGCCGATCTCGTCGATCGCCACCTCGAGCTCGGCGTCGGACATCGCCTTGAACTCGACGCCACTGATGGCCCGGCCGGGGATGCCGAGGTCCGACGCGATCGCCGCCGCGGTGACGGCGTGGTCGCCGGTGATCATGCGCACGCGGATCCCTGCCGCGTTCGCAGTCGCGATCGCAGTCTTTGCCGTCGGCCGCGGAGGATCGACGATGCCGACCAGAGCGAGCACGGTGAGCCCGTCGAGCAGAGGAAGCAGGTCGGCAGACGCATCGAAGTCGGCAGGGTCGAAGTCCTTCCGCCCGGTGGCGAGGACGCGCAACCCCTGACTCGCCAGGCGCTCGTTCTCCGCCATGTACCGCTGCTTGAACTCCTCGTCCACCGGAACCATCGACAGGTCTTCGGGCTCGGGCCGCGACGACGCCCGTGCCAGCAACTGGTCGGGCGCACCCTTCACGAGGCAGCGAACGACGTCGCGACCACTCTCGTCGGTCATTCGATGGAACGTCGCCATCAACTTGTAGGCCGCGTCGAAGGGCAACTCCGCGACACGCGGGTAGGCCTGCCGGGTCGCGATCGCGTCGAGGCCGCCTTTCTCCGCCAGAACGACGAGGGCGCCCTCCGTCGGGTCCCCCACCAGCTCACCGTCTCTGACGACCGCATCCGCGCAGAGCGCCATCGGCAGCAGGAACTGCTCGAGGGGCACGTCGGGCGGCCCGTAGGCGTGCTTGATCGTTCCCTCCGTCGAATAGCCGCCGCCGGAGATCGTGTAGCGACGCCCCGGAATCGTCAGCTCGACCGCGGTCATCTGGTTGAGCGTGAGCGTCCCGGTCTTGTCGGAGTTGATCGCGGACGTGCAACCGAGGGTCTCGGTGGAACGCAGTCGCTTCATGATCGCGTTCGCCTTCGCGAGCATCTGCGTGCCGTGCGAGAGGACCGTCGTGACGACGGCGGGCAGCCCAGTCGGGATGGCGGAGATCGCAAAGGCGATTGCCGCGGTGAAAACGGTGTCGAAGCTCTCGCCGCGTGACAGGTTGAGCACGATCGACACGGCCACCGCCGCGCCCGAGATGAACAGGATCTGGCTCGTCAGCTTCTTGAGCTGGGTCGTGAGCGGCGTGTCCGCGTCCTCCGAGCTCTGCAGCATGTGCGAGATGTGGCCGACCTCGGTCGCCATGCCGGTCGACGTCA
>DASYPH010000328.1:0-3590 GCA_036006925.1 Gaiellaceae bacterium | reverse complement strand
CGGGCGACGTCGTCGAGGGACAGATTTCCAACATCGTCGATTTCGGCGCCTTCGTCGATCTCGACGGCATGGACGGGCTGATCCACATCTCCGAGCTGTCGTGGTCGCACGTCAACCACCCGAGCGAGGTCCTGTCGATCGGCGACACGGTCAAGGTCAAGGTGCTCGACATCGACCGCGACCGCCAGCGCATCTCCTTGGGCCTCAAGCAGACCCAGGAGGATCCGTGGCAGCGGATCGTCGACACGTACAACGTCGGCGACGAGCTCGCGGGCAAGGTCACGAAGGTCGTCACGTTCGGCGCGTTCGTCGAGATCCTGCCGGGTGTCGAAGGTCTCGTCCATATCTCCGAGCTCGCCCAGCACCACGTCGAGAACCCGCGTGAGGTCGTGGCGCAGGGCCAGCCCGTCAACGTCAAGATCATCGAGGTCGACGGTGACCGCCGGCGCCTGTCGCTGTCGCTGAAGCGCGTCGAGGACACCGATCCGGTGCAGCCGCGCGCCGACGGCGCCGAGTCCGTGCACACGCGGCCGAACCTCGACCTTTCCGAGGACGTGTTCGCCGAGGAGCCGCTCGAGGCCGAGTCGGCTCTCGAGCAGGCCGAGGAGCCACTCGCTGAGGCAGCTCCCGCCGAGGTCGAAGCCGAAGCCGAGGCGGAGGCCGACGGTCAGCCCGAAGCCGAGGCCGATGTTCAAGCCGAGGCCGATGTTCAGCCCGAGGCGGAGGCCGACGCTCAGCTCGAGGCCGAGACGGAGCCCGACGTTCAAGGCGAGGCCGAAGTCGCCGCGTCGGTCGAAGCGCCGGAGCCGGCCGCCGTGCCGGAGCCGGAGGCGTCCTCGTCCGAGGAGTGAGTCGCCCGGTCGCCGTCGCGATCACCGGCGGCATCGGCGCAGGCAAGACAGAAGCCCTCCGCGCGTTCGCACGGAACGGCGCGGCTACGGTCTCGAGCGACGAGATCGTCCACCATCTCCTGCGTCGCGACGAGGTGAAGCAGGCGATCGTCGGCCAGCTCGGAAACGGCGTGCTGGCGCCGGACGGGGAGATCGACCGCGGCGCCCTGGGCACGATCGTCTTCAACGACGACGCAGCGCTCGGTTGGCTCGAAGCGCTCTTGCACCCGCTCGTCTCGGCGGAGTATCTGCAGTGGCGGGACGATCTCGCCGCCCTGCCCGACGCGCCGCGCGTCTCCGTCACCGAGGTTCCGCTGCTCTACGAGACCGGAGGCGACGCACGCTTCGACAAGGTGGTCGTGATCACTGCGCCGGTGAAGTTGCGCCGCGCGCGCTCGGACATCGCCATCGACGAGCGGGAAGGTCGCTTCCTGCCCGAGCGCGAGAAGATCGAGCGCGCCGACTGGGCGTTCAAGAACATGGGCTCGCTCGAAGAGCTCGACGCGTTCGTGAAGTCGGTGATGGCGGAGCTGACCGCCGAGTGAAGCGCCTGCTGGCCGTCGTCGGCCTCGTTGCCGTTCTCGCCGGCGCGTTCCTGTACGTGGACGAGACGTCCCCGCCGTGGTACGAGCGCATTCGCTACCCGTTGCGCTACAGCGAATTCGTGCGCGTTCATGCCCGCGAGCACGGCCTCGATCCGGCGCTGCTCGCCGCGGTCATCTACCAGGAGTCGAAGTTCCGGCCGAGCGCCAAGTCGTCCTCGGGCGCGATCGGGTTGATGCAGCTGACGCCGACGACAGCGAAGGGCATCGCGTTGCGCACGGGTGGGCATGCGTTCCGTACGAGCGACCTGTACGACCCTGAGATCAACATCCGCTACGGAGCCTGGTATCTCGACAATCTCTTCAAGAAGTACGGGGACGAACAGCTCGTGCTCGCCGCCTACAATGCCGGCCAGGGAAACGTCGATCGCTGGCGCGCGAATCATCAGCCGATCCAGTTCGCCGAGACGCGCGCGTACGTCGAGCGGGTCGAGGATCTGAAATCGATCTATCGGAGCGCCTGGCGCTCGAAGCTCTATCCGGAGAATTGAGCCGAATGCCATCGCTCGTCGAACTCGCAGAGAACGCCAACACGTACACGCCGCTCGGGCCGACCGACGAGCGCATCGTCACCGACCGCTACGTCCTCTGGATGGGTCGCGGTGACGAGCCGGGCTGGAACGTGGCCCAGCGCTTTCGACTGCAGGCCGACGAGGTGGCCGACGTGCGCGCGGAGATCCACGGTCACCTGCAGACGAAGGGTCGGGCCGTCTGCACCTGGGAGATCGGTACGCATGCGACACCGGATGATCTCGTCCACCGGTTGCTCGCACTCGGCCTTGTCGACGACGAGCCGACGCCGCTCGCGGTCGGCATGGTGCTGACCGAACCGCCGGCGCAGCCGCCACCCGACGTCGAGGTTCGACGGGCGGCCACCCGCGCCGAGCATCTTGCGGCGGCGAGGATCGCGGCTGTCGCCTTCGGCGGGCCGGTCCCGACGGAGCTGCCGGCAGATCCCGAGCCCGACCCGGACAACGTCGTCTATCTCGCTTACGTCGACGGCGAGCCGGTGGCCCGGGGGTCGGCGTCGTTCTCCGAGCACGCGGTCGCGCTGTTCGGCGGCTCGACACTGCCGGAGGCCCGAGGCCGCGGCGCGTATCGCGCGTTGGTCGCGGCTCGCTGGCAGGACGCAGTGGCCCGCGGTACACCTGCGCTCGTCACGCAGGCCTCGCCGATGTCGCGGCCGATCCTCGAGCAGTTGGGGTTCCGCGAGCTCTGCGAGATTCGAATCCTGCTCGACTCGTTCGGAGCGGTCGCGCGGTGAGAGTCTCGGCCAAGGCCGACTACGCGATTCGCGCGGCTGTCGAGCTGGCTGCGGCCGGCGAAGGGCCGACCAAGGGAGACCGCATCGCGCAGGCGCAGGAGATCCCGGTCAACTTCCTCGAGAACATCCTGGTCGACCTGCGCAACGCCGGCATCGTGGCCAGCCGTCGCGGCGCCGACGGCGGCTACTGGCTCGCCCGCCCGTCAGCCGAGATCAGTCTCGCCGACGTGATCCGTGCCGTCGACGGGCCGCTCGCAAACGTCCGTGGCGTCCGCTCCGAGCAGCTCGCCTATACGGGCAGCGCCGAGCCATTGCGCGACGTCTGGGTGGCGGTGCGGGCCAGCCTCCGCGGCGTGCTCGAAGCGGTCACGCTCGCCGACCTGGCGGCCGGCGAGCTACCCGAGAACGTCCGAGCGCTCGCCGCCGATCCCGACGCCTGGTCACCCCATTAGCCAGGCACCGCCCGTCCCCGAGCCCGAACCCAGCTCGGCTACGCGGCGAACGTGGTTTCTCGAGTCGGTCTGATGTAGACGATCTGACCGCGTGCGAGCTCGAGGCGCTCGACCTCGTCGCGCGTCAGCTGCACGGCGACGTGCTCGCCGTCGTCGCGCGCCAGCTCGACTCGGACCTCGAAGCCGAGATGGGTGACGCGTTCGACCATCGCCTCGCGCGTCGTGCCGTTCGGGGTCAGTGTCAGCTGGAAGTCGTGCGGCCGCACCCATGAGTCGCCGAACCGATTCGCCTGTCCGACAAAGGACATGACGAACTCGTTCGCCGGCGCGTCGTACAGCTCGCGCGGGCCGGCGACCTGCTCGATGCGACCGTGGTTCATGA
>DASYPH010000327.1:0-2080 GCA_036006925.1 Gaiellaceae bacterium | reverse complement strand
CACTGGCCCAGGCGACGGTCCCACTTAGGAAGCCACTATTGCCGTGCGAGCATCTGCCCGATAGCGTCCCTCGTGGTGATCCGCCGCGGATCCCTGCTTATTCTGTTCGCGCTGCTGGTCCTCGCCGCCGGCTGCGGCGGTTCCAAGGGCGCTCAGACCTCGTCGACCACTCCCGCGTCTGGCGGGACGCCGGATGAGCAGGCGGCCAACGGCCCTCTCGTCGGCAACCCCACCCTGATCGCAGATGAGCAGTCGTGCGAGCAAAGCCATCCGAACCCGCCCTGGTTTCCGACCATCGCTGCGTTCGAGGTGTACGACTCGGCGCGGACCCATCTCTACGGTTGTGCCCATTTCCTGGGTTCGATGACTTCGCCGAACAGGGTGTTGGCGTACGAGTCGACGGACGTCTACCAGACGCCGTACAACATCGTCACGGAGGGCCCGAACCGACTGTTCATCTACGGCGGCGGCTACGGAGACAACGCGAGCGCGTCGGGCTCGTTCGTCGCGAGCGTCGAGCCGGGGACGCTGAACGAGCGCTGGCGACGGGTGCTGATCAACACCAACGCCACCAACGAGTGGGACTATCCAGGTGTCCTGAACGTGCTGAAGGACGGCAGCCTCGTCGTCATCTACGGCTACCACATCGCGCGGCTCAATCCGGCGACCGGGGCGATCGAGGCGTCGACCGCTCTCCCTACCGGCAAGTCGGCTCCGCGAGACACTGCCTACAACGGCTTCGACGCGCTCCCTGACGGGACGATCATCGCGAAGACCGTCAACAGGCAGAAGGGCTGCACCGAGGAAGGCTTCTCTGCGTTTCTGAAGTGCCCGAACCCCGCCGACACGCCGCCCTCGGTGATGGTGGCGGTCGACCCGAAGACGCTCAAGGTCATCTCCCAGATCACGCTGCCCCAGATGATCGGCGGGCGGGTGACGACCTCACAGTTCGACGGCAAGAACTACATCTACCTCCCGGGCACTAAGTCGCTCTACCGCTACACGTTCGAGAACGGCAAGTTCGCGGCCGACCCGAGCTGGGGTCCGGTGCCGTATCTGAAGAGCGGCCAGACGGCCGGGTCGGCGGTCGCCGTCCTGGGCGACTACGTCGTGCTGATGACGAACGGCGGCGCGCCGACCTCGACGCCGATGAGCGTGGTCGCGGTCTCCCAGGCCGACTCGAAGAAGGTCGCGAACCTCGAGCCGTTCGCAAGCTCGGGCTCGAAGAACAGCTTCATCCCGTCGATGGTCTCCGTCGACCCGGCCTCGCACCTGATCTTCGTGATGGACGCGGGAGCCGGCAAGATCGGCGCCGTCGCCCTGAACAACGGAAAGCTCTCCACCCAGTGGACTGCCGACCAGACGACCCTCAGCTTCACGACGCTCATCGGCCCGGCGGACCACCGCGTCCTGATCGGCACCAACATCCCGGTCAAGTTCTTCAAGCAGCTCAAGAAGTACACAACCGAGCAAGTCATCTGGCGCGACGCCGCTACAGGCAAGCAACTGGCGAGCTCGGATCAGTTCCCCAAGATGTCGGCCGGGATCCTGGTCACGCCCGGCTACGCCGGCCTGCAGTCCTTCCTCACCGCCTCGGGACACATCATCGAACTGCAGGTCAGCCCCCAGAGCAAAAACTGATCCACCCTCTATCGCGCTCAAGGGGTCATTCCGGAACACTGGCCCACGTCAGCCACCCGTCACCTGAAAATCCGTGGGGGCGAAGGTGGCGAAGGTTGTCCCGCCCCCATTGGGGGCTTCGTGGCCTGGGGCTTGGTTGAGAACTTCGATTGGATATGTGCCGGGCGCGACGGGCGGGATCGTGACCTGAACCTGGTAGGTGCAGAGCTTCGACACGTCTTGCGTCCCGAGGAGCTTTACGGGCGACCCCGCGACTGAGGCCAAAGGCGACGGCGAGTTACCCAAGACGGACCACCATTTGTCGAAGTTGAGGTTCCAGTACACGTCCACCTCAGTGGAGGTCTGGCCGACATTGGTCCCGTCTTCGCTGATGACCGGCAGAGGCCCGGAGACGGTCACGGTTGAGCCGGGCGGGCCGGATGTCGGGTTAAGGGTCGTG
>DASYPH010000326.1:0-13254 GCA_036006925.1 Gaiellaceae bacterium | reverse complement strand
CCCCCGCGCCTCTTTCCCGGTCCGAGCCGCCACCGAACGATGCGAGGCCGAGTCAGACGCGCGCCGCTAGGTCCCCCGCCCACCTCGGTCGTTTGCACCCAACTACCATCGCCAGCTGTGGCCGAAGGCGTCGTCATCCGTCCCGAGCGCGATGTGGATCATCCCGTGATCGCCGAGGTGATCCGCACGGCGTTTGTCCGACACCCCGACGAGGTCGCGTCCTTCGTCGAGCGACTTCTGGCGTCGGAACAGTTCATTCCGGAGCTGGCGTTGGTCGCCGAGGACTCCTCCGGTGTGATTGCCCACGTGATGCTGAGCTGGGTGGGCGTTGCAGGTGGATCCCGTACACGGATCCTGAATCTGACTCCGATGTCGGTTCGGCCCGACCGCCAGCGCGTCGGTGTGGGGGCACGACTGATCCGGGACGCACTCCGCCGTGCCGAAGACGCAGGCGAGCCTGCCGTCATGGTCGAGGGCATTCCCGCGTACTACCCTCGCTTCGGCTTCGAGCAGGCAAGCGCGCTCGGCTTCATCGCCCCGCATCCGAAGATCCCCGACGACGCTTTCATGGTCAAACGGTTGCCCGGATACAGCCCTGACCTCGCCGGCCGGATCATCTATCCGGCCGCGTTCGACGCTCTCGGGTACTAGCCCGCCGGTCTTGCCTCTGCGGCGCGATGCGCCTTGCTCTCTCGGCAACGCTATCCGGCGGCCTGCTCCCGGTTCGGGGCTGGAGCCGTTGCGCCGAGCGCGAGGATCGCGAACCCGATCCCGGCGAGGATCAGCGCGATCCCCACGACGACGCTGAACAGCGAAAGCTGCGTCGCCATGTAACTCGTGTTCAGCGCCGTCGAGAGCGCCGTCTCGGTCACCCAGACGTTCCGGGCCCCGTTCGACACAGGCTGGCTCGTCGCAGGGTCGGTGACCGCGAAGTCGGGATTGCTCGTGCCTCCACCCGGCGCAAGCTCCGATTTCGGCGCATCCGGCTTGGCCTGATACTGGCCCATCTCCGAGTACGTGTACCCGCCCGTCGCCTCCAACGCATGAATGTTCATGTACTGGGCGAAGCAACGCGCCTCGCTGCCGGTGTCGATCGATTCCCCAGCGACGGTGCAGGATGGATAGCTGACGTTCTTCAGGCCTGCCTTCGCGCCCTCGGCCTTGATCGCGGCGGGCGTCATGTCGGGTGTGCCTGTGATCTTCTGCTGCTCGAGCTCGGTGGTGACGGTGTTGTGCCCGTTGATCGCGAGCACGATCACGACGATGCCGAATACGAACAAGACGGCGCCCGCTACGACGCCACCCCAGCGAAAGACTTGGTCTCGTCTCACGAACTACCCCCATCACTCGGTTGCGACCGCGAAGACCCCACTCTCTCACCTCACGCTGCCTGTTGTCATCTTCGGTCGGCTCGGACAGTTGCGGGGGTGACGCCTGAGTGGAGTGGCCGTTAGAGTCTCGGCCGTGTTGACCAATCGGTCTGCGCCGCCTACCACGGTGACTCCCGTGCTCGTCTATCCGGACGTGCGAGCGGCGGTCGCGTGGCTGGGGGCCGCGTTCGGGTTCGGGGAGCGGGTACGGATCGGTGATTCACACCGCGCACAGCTGCGCGTCGGAATAGACGGCGCCGTCGTGGTCGCGGAGGTCGGTGGAGATCGAGTTGCGCCAAGCGGGGGCGTCGCCACACACTTGATCAAGGTGCGCGTGCCCGACGTCGATGCTGCGTTCGCCCGCGCACGCGACGTTGGCGCGCGTGTGGTCGAGGAGTTGACGACGTACGAGTACGGCGAACGTTCCGGCGTTCTCGAGGACCCTGCCGGACACCGGTGGGAACTGACCCAGACTCTGCGCGACTGCGCGCCCGAGGACTGGGGTGGGATGACGATCGCTCCCTGGTAAGGCGCCTGAGCACGGGTGTTGGCAGCCGCATGACGCTTGAGGCGTGGCACATGCCCGCGCGTTTCGGTCCGCTGTAGCATCGTGCAATGCGCGAGGTTCGGCCCGGGCTGTGGCACTGGCTGTCGCCGCATCCCGAGTGGAAGCCCGACCAATGGTGGCCGCAACTGGTCTCGTCGTACGCCCTCGACGACGGGACACGCCTACTTCTCTTCGACCCGCTGGCCGTGCCGGAGGAGATTCTCGGCATCGCCGCCGACCGTGACCCGGTGGTCGTGCTCACCGCACCGTGGCACGAACGCGATGCGCAGAGCCTCGTCGAACGTTTCGGCGCGCCGGTATTCACGCCGCCGGCCGACACAGCGAAGGACCTCGTGCGAAAGTACGGGATCGCTCCGGAGCAGATGCCGGAGGGCTGGCATAGCACCGACGCCGCCTGGCTGCTGGTGGACGGCGACGGAGAGGCGCGCTGTATGGGGCCGGTGACCGGCTCGCGATCGGCCTCGAAGCGTTTCCCGGACGGTCGCACAACGACCTCGTGCTCTGGATCGAGCGTCTAGGCGCAGTCGTTACCGGCGACTCGCTCGTCGACTTCGGCCGCGGCTTCGAGGTGCCGCCAGAGGTGCTGCATCACGGTGTCACGCGCGAGCAGGTGATCGAAGACTTGCGGCCGCTGCTGCAGCTGCCGGTCGAGGTCGTGCTCCCCACGCACGGCGCACCGACAGACCGTGCTGCGCTCGAGCACGCGCTCTCCTGACGGCCGTTCTCCGTTCCTCGTCGCCTGCACCAGCGTGCGGGACTGTCACCAGACCCTACGCCACCGGCGCCGAGCGACAATAATCGTGCCTCGGAGGTCGCGGCGACTCAGCGGCCCGCCCAACAACGGAGGCCGACATGCTCCTCGCTGCAAGTGGCTGGTGGATCGGATCGATCATCTTCATCTTCATCTGGATAGCGATCGCCTTCTGGCCGGCCCGGGTTGCCAGCCGCAAGGGGCACAGCTTCTTCCTCTACTTTCTGTTCAGCCTCGTCTTCTTCCCAGCGGCGTTGATCGTCGCGTACATGGTTGGAGACCGCACCCGCTAGACCGGAGGTATTTGGCGCGCCCGAGCGGCCGCGGCGTCGGTTACCCGGCGATGGTCAGGAAGCGCTCGATCATCGCGTTCACCTGGCCGGGGACTTCGAGGTGGTGGAAGTGGCCCGCGCCGACGGTGATCCCGACCTCGAGGTCGGGCTTGATCGCGCGGAGCCGCAGGACGTCAGTATGTTCGTGCAGCCCCGCGCGCAGCAAGAGCGTCGGGACGGTGCAGAGCGCGAGTGCTTCGACGCCGTTCCACTCGTTGATGCCGCGGATGACTGCAACCGCGTTCGCCAGCGGAACGGCACACATGAGATCCGCGATCCAGCCCGCCAACTGCTCGTCACGAGCACCCATGTCCTGGACGTAGAGGCGGCGGACCTCCTCCCCACTCGGCCCTGCCAACTCGGCGGCAAAGTCGCTGAAGAACTGGACGGTCGCCGGGAGTGGGTCGATCGGACCCGGATCGACGAGCACGAGAGCACCGGGAACCGACGGGTGCCGTGCTGCAAGCTCGACGCCGATCATCCCGCCGAGGCTATGCCCGACGACCACTGGCTTTTCGATTCCGACCTCGGCACAGAATCCCGCGAGATCATCGGCGAGGTCAGGAATCGAATAGCCGTCCGGCGGGCGGTCGCTCAGACCGCAACCGCGAAGATCGAGGGCCGTCACGGAGTTCGTCCGCGCGAAATGGTCGAACTGCGGCTGGAACGCGGTGCGATCGCAACACCACCCATGCACGAAGAGAAGCTCCGGCGCGCCGCTGCCATCCCGCTCGTAGTACAGCCTCAGGCCACCCAGTTCTGCGTAGGGCATGAACTCAGCCATCGTCTCACGAAGGAGCGGCTTTCGTCCCAGAGCTCTGGCCAGGGACAGCGATGCAGAACAGCGATGCAGAAATCAGGCCGTAGGATTACGCCGTGCCGTTCACGCTCAGCAACATCAAGGCGGATCTGGAGGACATCGGCCTTAGGTTCGACGGCGCGCCGGACCTGGAGTTCCGCGCGGCAACCAAGGCGCTCGAGCTCGAGCAGTCCGCCCTGAGCTACCAGCGCGTCCCGCCCGGCTATCGGTTTCCGTACGGCCACATGCACCTGAAGCAAGAGGAGGTGTACGTGGTCCTACGCGGCAGCGGGCGGATGAAAGTCGACGACGAGATCGTCGAGCTCAAAGAATGGGACGCGGTGCGCGTCCCACCGGGGACGTGGCGAGGCTACGAGGCCGGGCCCGAGGGCCTCGAGATCCTCGTCATCGGCGCACCCAACCTCGGCGAGGATCCGCGTGAAGACGTCGACGGTCAGCGCGACTGGTGGGCTGAGTAGCGGAGTTGCTCGGACGTAGGCTCACCGCTCCGCGAGCAGGAGCCGAAAGATGGTGAGCCGTCTCTAGTCTGACTCGAGTCAGACTCGTGTCTGACACACGGAAGTGAGACGCACATGTGACGCGAGTGTGTCTCCGGCTCGCGCCTGTTTGATCGTCTCGCTCGTGTTCCTGACACCGATCGTCATCCACGCCGCCAGTACCAAGCGGCCCGCCGTACCGAGACGCGGCCGTCACTCAGGCTCGCCGCTGCGCTGCTGCACCTTCGGTAACGAGTTGACCGTAGTCTGCGGCAGCGTTTCCCGACTGGCCCTCGACAGTGAACGCGACCGGCGTCTCCGTTAGAAGGTGAACGGCACGAGCATCTCGGTCGAGCGCTTGTAGACCAAATAGTCGTCTGGGAGCTGCTCGGTCAGGTAGCGCTCTTCGACGGTCGCGCTGAAGAGGAAGTAGACCCCGGCCAGGGCGACGGCGGTCAGCCACAGCCAGCTCAACGCCAGCGCGGTGCCAACACCCGCGATCAAGATGCCCGAGTAGATCGGGTGGCGAACCAGATGGTAAGGGCCGCTGGTCACGAGCTCTGGCTCGTCCTTTTCCGTCATCGGGGTGCCCCAGTTGCGCCCGATGCGGACACGGGCCCAGATCGCGAATCCCAATCCCAGGGCGAAGAGGACGAGCCCGATGCCGGCGCGCCACGGATCGGTGTCGATGGCGCCGCCCCGAAACGCTCCCAAGCGAATCAGGACAATCACGACGACCGCGATCACCGCGCGGATACGCAGCTCGCGCGACCACGGGACGCGGCCCCTCTTCGTAGAAAAGGCTGCCACGAGCCAGTACAACCAGAACGCCGCCCAGCCGACGGCGAAGACGAGCTCGACTGCTCTCATCCTGACGCATGGTTCCACGCATGCGGCGACGCCGGTGTTCAGAAATGACGCCTGAGCGAGTCAGACCAGCCCGCGCCTGATCACGATTCGCCGTCCGGAAGCATGGCGACTACGCGATCGAAGAACAACGCCTTCTCCGCAGCGGTCATGCCCGCCGCCTTCAGCCTCTCGTACTCCGCGCGCAGTGCCGGATCCGCCAGTAACAGTCTCCAGGCGAGGCGATGGTGGGCGTCGCCCTTCGTCCCGGGACGCGTCAAGACAACGTCGACCTGGGGCGGGCCGGGATCACGGAACGCCACCCAGTCATCGCGCCACTCGTCTTCGTAGAGCGTCGGGTAGTGCTGGCGGAGGCGCACCGCGGCGGCTCCAACGTCTGCAACGAGAACCACCAAGTCGATGTCGTGCCCGCCGTAGCGGCCCAACAACGTGCTTCCCGACACCGAGATGGTCGATCCCTCAGGGAGTGCCTTTGCGATCCGGGCCGTGTGACGCGCGACCAGGGCTTCAACCTCTGCGCCCGCAGTTCCTGACTCGGGGCTCACGGGCTGATGATGGCACCGGTCGAGCTCGCGGCTCGTATGTCGATGGAGGGGCGCTCCAAGGTCACGGGACGTCACCGCTGATTGATGAACAGAACGATCGCGTCGAGGGCGGGCTTGTACTGGGCGGTTGTGTCGACGTCGAGCGATGGCGCCGGTAGCGAGATGTGCTCGAACGAACCAAAGGCTTGTTCCCAGTCTGCGATCCCCTTTCGGAGTGTGCTGTCGCCGTGAGCCTCGAGGCGATGTTGGCTGTCTGCTGCGCGACGAATGGCACGCTCAAACGCGACCGAGGCGGCGACGTTGCAACGGATTATCCGCAGCCGGGCAAGCTCGTTCAGTGATTCCAGCTCGGGTTCCCACCGTGGGGCTTGGAATGCTGCTTCGGCGACGACGGTCACCCCTGACCCGATCAAGAGGCGCACAACCTCGAAGAAGAGCGGAAAGGTCTGTTGGGTCAGCGGGTCGCCGTGCCCGCCTTGGAAGCCCGGTCCTCGAGCGTGGACCATCCCCTCCTTGATCTCGTCCCTGCAGATCGCGGGGCATGGGAGCGCCCGCGCGATCTCATGTGCAAGCGTCGTCTTCCCTGAGCCGGGCGGCCCGCTGACGACAACGAGCGTCGGTTTCTGCGTGGCGGACATGCGACGAATATCCGCTGCCTGATCGCTCCGCGCAAGGCCGCGGTCGATCACAGGCGCCAGCGTTCGCTCGACGGCTCAGGAAAGCCAGTCGGGCTCGAAGCCCCAGTCGGGGAAGTGTTCTTGGAGGATGGGTATCGCCTGCTCCCAGTCGCTGCCGCGAAGCAGCGTCGGCGGAAGCAGCTCAGCCTGCTCTCCCAGCTTCGTCGAGTAGCCCCACCGGACGCCGAAGCAAGCTTGCGACCGTCGGCTGACCAGCGCATCCGGGCTGGCGGTCAGGAAAGAGTCGGCGACGAAGCGGACGTCGCTCTCCGTCGATGCCGGAGCGTCGAAGAGGGTCGGGCATCGACCGAATGACACGAACGGCACGCCGAGGGCTTGAAGCTGAGGTGGCACATCGACCCAGGTGTGGTCTCCCGCCGGCGCCTTCTCGCCTCCGGGAACGAGTGACGTGCTCGAGTCCGCGACGTGGATTCGCACAACCTGGATCCACCCCATGACCGCGCCGTAGCCTTCGAGTGGAGTCGACACGTCGACCTCGAGCACCGGGAGTCCCATGGCGAGGCTTGACGGCCAAGGAAGCCCGAGCAGCCCGTATCCCCAGCGCTCTGGAACCTCGTTGACTCGATACGTGACCGCTGCGCTTGCTTCTCGGCCGCGAAAGGAAAACGAATGCGTGGTCTGCATCAACATGACCCCCTTTGTAGAGAACTTCCTCGCGGCTCGAGACCGACCGGCCCGCCGGCGCCAGACTAGACGCCTCACGCGAATCTTGGTCGCCGAGGACGTGCGGCCGGCTGAGCTCGCCTGGTAGGCCCTCGCTCGCTGTTGACGGAGCCGGCTTGCGGGGTGGGCAAGTATTCCGGAATGCCGCCGTTGGGCGTTGTTGAACGGTTGGGAGTTCGAGGCACTCGCTGATGCCGATTGGTCTGGTTGTTCCAGTCGTCTTGGTGGGCTGGGCCACGGCCTGCGCCCTCACCTCTTGGCGACGGCTCGGCGGACTCGCGCGAGTCCCGGCGCTGGTCCTCAACGAGCTGCCGTTCCTTGTCGGCTACCTGCTGATCGCGTCGGCTCTCCTTGCGCTGACACAAGGCGATCTGGAGTCCACGGGCGGCCCCATCGTCGGAGCCGTCCTGGTCGTCGAGCTTCTCGGGCTCGTGGTGATCGTCCGGCGGGCGCTTCGGGCTGACGGCGCGCTGCACAATCCGACGGCGGCGCGCAGGCCGTGGCGTCGGATTCTGCTGGCGCCGCTGCCGGCGTTCCGGCGCGACATAGTGCGGGTCCCGAACCTTGCGTACGGCGAAGGCCCGCGCCGCAACCTCGACGTCTACCACCACCGGGACCGTCCGGCCGTCGCACCGGTGGTGCTGCACTTCCACGGCGGCGGCTTTCGTTCGAGCAACAAGCGCCGCGAGGCCCGACCGCTGATCGGACATCTAGTCACTCAGGGCATGGTCTGTGCAAGCGCCAACTACCGGCTGCGCCCGCACGTCGAGTACGACGAACAACTCACCGACGTCCTAGCCGCGATCGAGTGGGTGCGGTCGCACGCGCCCGAATACGGCGGCGATCCCGATCAGATCTTTCTGGTCGGCAGCTTGGCCGGCGCCTACATGTCGATCGGTGCGGTCAACGCCGGAACGGATGGAATCGCCGGCATCGTCGGTCGGTACGGCTACTACGGCGACCTGATGCCGGCCGCCGCCACCGATCCTGGTGATCCACGGGGAGAACGACCTTCTTGTCAGCCCGTCGAACGCCCGAGAATTCGTCGAGCGAATGCGTGTCGCCTCGAACCACCCGGCCGAGTACGTCGAGCTTCCCGGCGGCCACCACGACTTCGATCTCTACGAGTCGATCCGCTCGAATGCCATCAGCGTCGCGGTCGAGCGGTTCATCACGCGCTCGAGCGAGAACGAACCGTAGAACGGACCTGAGACCGCTCCTTTTCACCGACCGCGGCGATGAGTCGCGGTGAGATTCACCGCAGGGCCGCCGGCGACTCGGTAGTCGCGCACCGTTGACGGCAGCTCGACGACGTTCTAGCGTCGTCCTCGTGCCTTGCAGCGTGATCTGCGTCTCGCACGCGACCGGCTCAGGCGGGTACGAGGTCGGACGCCTCGTCGCGGAGCGACTCGGCTTCCTTCAGCTCGATGAGGAGATCGTGGCCAGGGCGGCGGCTCGGGGAGGACTCTCCCCCGCCGACGTCGCGGATGAGGAACGCCGTAAGTCAGTTGCGGTACGCATTCTCGGCTCGATCTCCGAGGGCAGCAGCAGCGCGGCGACACTCGGCGGCGCGGTGCCATTCCTGCTCGGGGATGAGCCGAGCAAGAGCGACATACGGGTCTTGATTCGTGAGGCGATCGAGCAAGCTGCAGCACGCGGAGACGTCGTCATCACCGCACATGCTGCATCGCACGCTCTCGACCCTGGCGCACGCATCCTCCGGGTGCTCGTCACCGCATCGCCGAGAACACGCGCCAAGCGGGTCAGCGAGCAGTCAGGCGTGGACATCGCCAGCGCGGAACGAACCGTCAAGACGGCGGACGCAGCGCGGCGCGACTATTTGAAGCGGTTCTACGACGTGGCGGCCGAGCTCCCGACGCACTACGACCTTGTCGTGAACACCGACGGCGTCTCGGTCGAAGAGGCGGCGGCCCTCGTCGCCCAGGTCGCCGCCGGGCGGGCATAGCGGCTCACCGCGGCGACGCACGCCAGCAACACACCGGCGATCACGTCGTCGGTCGAACGCACGGGCATCGGTTCGACGTTCGGTATGACGACGCCGACGCCTACGTGCGCGGCGCGTACTCCACGCCGGCGAACGGCCAGTCCGATTCGAGCCACTCACTCACGGCGTGCCAAAGGGGAATGTCCAGGTGTGCGTGGCTCTCCCGCACCCACGAGAGCGCGCAGGCGTCCTTCGCGCTGTCGCGTAGCGGGTAGATGTAGACGCACCCGATCACGTCGCGGCTGGCCGGATCGAGCACCGTGTATGTGAACCCCTTCCGGGTGCGGAAGTCGTCGGCGTGGCGCTGCAGGTCCGCGCGGTTCTCGTCGCGCGTCATCTCTCGCGGCCAGGAGCCGTCGGGATACCCCGGAGTCGCCGCGATGTGCTCCATCGACGACGTCCAGGCGTCGTAGTCCAGCTCGTTGTGCTCAGGCCCGAGCGGCTCGAGGACGAACTCGGGCGTCTCGAGACCGAGTGGGACGTCGAAGTCGGGCGGAACGAAGTCGGCCACCCGACCAATCGTAGAACGACGGCTTACGAGCTGGGGAAGCAACTCTCACCTGGGGCGCGTGTTCCGCAATGCACCCCGAGCGACACCGGTGCATGACGCCAGGCGAGCTACGACCACGGAGATTCGTCGTACTGCGGAAGGTCATCGAGGATCTCATGCCACGACGCCTTCGAGCCGACGAAGATGTGCGCGGTCGGCTTGAGCGTCGGTTCGTCGATCAACGTCCCATACGGAATACGGATCTTGCCTTCATAGCCCGTCCAATACAGCAGCGAGAAGCACTCCTTGCAGCGCACAGCGTGACGTCCGTCCGCATCGCCTTGCATGACCAACGAGTCAGCCCCCTTCGTCACCCTCATCTTCTCGGGTTCGATCTCGCCCCAGGGCTTGAAGTACGAGCCCGTCATC
The DNA here is from genome assembly GCA_036006925.1 of Gaiellaceae bacterium. GTDB lineage: Bacteria > Actinomycetota > Thermoleophilia > Gaiellales > Gaiellaceae > PALSA-600. The sequence goes on along the minus strand of DASYPH010000326.1, from coordinate 3,240 downwards.
GCACGGCAGTTCGAGCAATGGCAGTTGTACGCCTCGACGAACTCGTCAGCAACCCCGAACGCAACGCCACGGCACCCGCATCGGCCCCGCAGCACGCCGACACTCATGCCACCGAACCTACCAGCGCTCGCGAGCGCCTAGCGCGGCGATTGCCTCAGCCGAACCACTGAAATCCGTTCTTCGGGAAGGCAAGCGTTCCCGTATAACACGCGCCGGCGAAAGGTCTGCCTTTTGAGTCGTCCGTCGCAGAGCACTTGAAGCCCCGTGGGGCATTCTTGAGCACAACCTTCACGCCGGGCCTTCCGCGATCGGCGAGGAGCGTCGTCAGCCACGGCTTCGCCTTGGCGCAGGTCACATTGCCGATCGCACTCCACTGAACTTTCAACCCTGAGGCGGAGAATGTCTTGCACACCCCGGCGCTCGTCGCCGCGCTGGCGCCGGCCGCCGCTGCAAAGGTCGCAAGCACGACCGCGATCGAAGCGACAAGTGCACTCGGCACCTCCACACGCGCGAGGATCTTCATGCTGCCTCCCTTGGAAAGTCGAATCGCGACCGATCTGGATACCAAGCGCCGAAAGTAGCGCCTTGCCGTGGCCTCCGAAAGGGGTGAACACCCTACGAAATCCAGACGGATGCAGATCCCGGATGCGAGGTGCCTGTTCCCGCACGTCAGCGCCGGCACGCGGTCGTTTATCTTGCGGCGGTGGCCGCCTACTCCGTCACCCGCTTCGATGGGATCGACGAGATCGACGACGGCGGAGCGCCGTACCGGCCCGTGAGGCAGCACTTCGGGATCGCGTCCTTCGGCATCAGCAGCTTCACCGGCCGCAAGACCGGCGACCGGATCATCAACGAGCACTCCGAGGAGGACGACCAGGAAGAGCTGTACCTCGTACTCCAGGGCCGAGCGACCTTCGAGCTCGACGACAAGCGGGTGGACGCGACGGCGGGGACGCTCGTCTTCGCCGAGCCCGGCGTGAAGCGGACGGCGTTCGCGGAGGAGGATGGGACGACGATCGTCGTCGTCGGCGGCAAGCCCGGCACGGTGTACGAGGTGCTCGGCTTCGAGGCGTGGGCGCCGTTCAACCGGATGTACGAAGCCGGCGACTACGCCGAGGCCGCCGACCGGGCGCGCGGGGCGATCGAGGCGTACCCCGAGGCGGTCGGAGCCTTCTTCTGCCTCGCGTGCTGCGAGGCGCTGGCCGGCCGCGCCGATGACGCGGCGCAACATCTCAGGCACGCGCTCGAGCAGTCGGAGCGGCTGCGGGGCCTCGCCCGCCGGAACTCCGACCTCGACTCGATCCGCGACCGGCCCGAGATCGCAGAGCTCCTCACGGGGTAGTGAGACCGGGGCGCCGGACACGGTCGCACCACCGATGAGGGCGCGGCCCGCTGCGATCTGCGCCTGAACGCGGGCCTGGAAAGCATCACGGCACTTACCGACGGGCCACGAAGATGTACTCACGGCTTTCGTCGTCGAGCGCTTCCCCGGCGAATCCGCCATAGAGAGCTTCGAGGCGCAGGCCCGCGACGTCGAGGAGCCCCAGCCACTCGTTCTTGGTTGCCCACCAGAGCGAACCGGTCCCACCGTCGTCCAAGGTGATGTCGACTCGGTTGTCGCTAACGCTGTAGTAGTTCGTGTGCGGCAGCGGGGTGTCGGCGTGCTGGCCGTCTATGGCGGATGCGACGTGATGGTCGAAGGCGAACGCGTTCCACGCGAAACACCCGTTAGACCGAAGCGATGCCGCGACCCGCTCGAAGCAGCGGCGACGATCGGCCCAGGAGGGCAGATGCAGCAGCGACCGCCCAGGGCAGTAGATCAAGGCCGCCGGCTCCTCGATCTCAAGCTCCCGTATGTCTCCTTCACGCAGGTCGAGCTCGACTCCTTCCTCAACTGCGCGCACTCGAGCCTGCGCGAGCATCGCCGGCGAAGAGTCAATCCCAATTACACGCCTCCCCGTTGCCTGAGCAACCGGGATCGCAACGCGCCCGTTGCCAACTGCAAGCTCGACCAGTGGCCCGTCAGCATCACGGGCAAGCCCGACGTAGAACGGGACGTCGGCAGTGAAGCTAGTGGACCAGTCGTATCGGTCCGCCCAGGTGTCGTAAAAACTCGACATGGCAACCCAATCTACGCGGAAACGAGGCAGTGTTCGGTTGCGCCAGTGGTCCGCATGACGCCTGACCGCCCATGCCAGAGGCGGACGACGCAAGCGAACACTGCCACCCGATCTCTTGTGAGCGGACTGCGCTCGACGCTCAGTCTCGCGTCGAAGTTTGCGGACAGCATCGAGCCGAGGTCGCGTGCGAGGATCGGCCGGTGGAGTTGACCGGGTTTGATGATCTCGATGAGTTGCTCGCGGAGTTTGTCGCACGCGTTCGAGACGCACTCGGCGATCTACTGGTTGGGGTGTACTTGCAGGGTTCGTTCGCTCTTCGAGCTGGTGATGAGTGGAGCGATGTGGACTTCATCGTCGCTATCAAAGAGCCACTGACTGGCCTCGACTCGCTGAACCAGCTCCACGCCGACTTGTACGAGCTGCCGACGGAATGGGCGAAGCATCTCGAGGGCTCGTATATCCCGGTCTCGCTGCTGCGTCAGGTCGATCCGGATCGGACTCCTGTGCCGTTCTTGGATAACGGAGCCACCCGACTCGAACTCGATCCTCACTGCAACTCGGCCGTCGTTCGCTGGATTCTTCGGCAGCACGCGGTCACACTGTTCGGCCCACCGGCGGGCTCGCTGGTCGATCGCGTGAGCGCGGATGACCTCCGCCGAGAGGCACGGGACGCGCTCTTGGAATACCGCCAGTGGAGCGTGAGCTTGACGACGATGAGCGCGTGGGCACAGCCGTACCTCGTCCTCACGGTTTGCCGCCTGCTACGGACGATCGAATGCGGCGATGTAACGACGAAGGCAATCGCGGGCAGGTGGGCGGCGACACGACTGCCGGCGTGGGAGCCTCTCATCGAGCGCGCTCTCGAAGTCCGACCCAACCCATGGAACCGAGTACGTCAGTTCGCCGATCCGGACGCAATCAGGGAAACACAGGAGTTCGCACGCGACATCAGCGAGCTCTACTCGTCCTCGGCTCAACGCCCCTAGCCGTCGCGTGCGCCGCTGTCTCGTGTGCGGCAGCGTTCCGGAATGTCCCTGAAGGACGTGGGCTGCATCTGGCGGGGCCGATGAGATTTCGGTGGTCTGGCAGTCTCTACCGGACACGGATCCCTAAGCGCGTA
>DASYPH010000325.1:0-1633 GCA_036006925.1 Gaiellaceae bacterium | reverse complement strand
CATCCACCGCGCCGATGAGGGGGTATGCCCTCTGCGGAGTTCGACCAACTCTGGCTACCGAGGATCGGGGCCGAGGGTGTGCGGCTGGCCCGCCGCAGCGCGACCCTAACCGTCGCCTTCCTGTTCGTTGTACCTGCGCTCATGCTCGCCTACGGATTTGCCGCCGCTCGCGGCTACCCAGTGCTTGCTGTGGTGTTCCTTGCCGCGGCGCTCGTCTACGTCGCAGTCTGGCTGCAAAGCCGACGCCAACTTGCTGCGGGTCTTTCCCGCCACTTCGGCGTCGAGATCGCGTGGCCCAGGAACATGCCGAACATGCGGACGACCGAGCAGTTCGACGCTTGGGTCCGACAGCACGTCACCGCGAGCTGAGAAAACGAAGACCAGTCGCTATCGAGCCTGCCGTGCCGATTCCGCTGCGGTGAAGCGGATGCGCCGGCCGAAACGGTCGAAGCTGGCGGTCTGTCCGCGATTGCGGGGGGCGGTGGAGGCCAAGCTCGAGTTGCGCTGGTCTCCGCAGCAGATCTCGGGTTGGCTGGTGGACGAGTTCCCGTCCGATCCGGAGATGCGCGTGTCGCACGAGACGATCTATCTCTCGTTGTTCGTGCAGTCCCGGGGTGCGCTGCGCAAGGAACTGACCCGCTATTTGCGGTCGGGACATACGACGCGCCGACCCAAAGGTCATTCGGTCATGAACGGCCAGGGTCAGCTGCGCGGGACGCTCAATATCCGGGAGCGGCCGGCCGAAGCCGAAGACCGCGCCGTGCCCGGCCACTGGGAAGGCGACCTCCTCATGGGCAAAGGCATGCGCGCGATCGCCACCTTGGTGGAACGCAAGACCCGCTTCGTCATGCTCATCGCCCTCCCCAACGGGCATGCCGCCGATGTCGTTGCTGACGCGCTCGCGAAGAAGATCATCGAGCTCCCCGAGCAGTTGCGCCGGTCGCTCACCTGGGATCAGGGCAAGGAGATGGCCTCGCACGCCCGGTTCACCGACGAGACGGGCGTGCCCGTCTACTTCTGCGACCCGCGCAGTCCCTGGCAGCGCGGCAGCAACGAGAACACCAACGGCCTGTTACGCCAGTACTTCCCGAAGCGCACCGAGATCGCGCACTACACCCAAGCCGAACTCGACGACGTCGCTGCCGAACTCAACGGTAGGCCTCGACAAACTCTCGGCTTCAAGTCACCATCACAAGCACTCGACGAAGTGTTGCGATGAACCCCTGAACTCGCAGCCCATCCGTGCGCGCGAAGAGCGCGTTTTCTGACGGGCTGCCGTCCTCGGTGTAGTGCGGACTATCGGCCCTCCCGCCGGGACGTTTGGCCCTGGGCGATGTGCGCCGTCGGCGTCACGCTCGATGGCATGGAGAAGATGCGGTGCACGGCCTGCGGCGAGGCCTTCGACACGCCACACGGTGCGCGGGACTTGCGGTATCTCGAACGCAAGGCCGATGAGCGCGATCCGGCTCAGTCGATCGTCCTCGTGTGCGACGGGACCATCACCTGGCTAGTCCATCGCTGCGAAACCGCAGCTACTCCGTCGCGTGGCGAGGAAGTGCGACGCGTCGAATGACCGGGAGGAGATCTGATCGGTAGCGACCGCGTTCATGAAGGGTCCGCCGTGCCTTCCACG
>DASYPH010000324.1:0-9132 GCA_036006925.1 Gaiellaceae bacterium | reverse complement strand
GTGCCGGCCACCTGCCGGGCTAAGACCGCGGTAACGCAGTCAGCCGCGACCTCACAGCGATTCCCTCAGGGCTTCTACCGCTTCTCGATGAACCGGGCCGACATCCTGCGCGCCCTGCCGACGGCGAGCGAGCAGGATATGAGGAATGTCCTCGGCGTCTTCACGTGGACGTTCGAGGATGGGACGGTGACGATGCACCAGCGCGCGGACTATCCGCCCGACACCCACTGGAAGGGCCGATACACGGTTGACGGAAACCTCTTCACCGTCCACTGGTCGCAGTGCGAAGGCTGCCCGCTCGTCGAGAAAGTCCGGTGGACGTTCGACGGCCGGGCGCTTCATATGCACACGGCCTCCCCTCGGCCCGGCGACATCCTGACCTGGAACGTCAAGAAACCCTGGGTGAAGATCGGCTGACGTCAGACGGGTCTTCGCCGCCGAGCTGGATCTCGGCGGCGAGCCGCGTTCCCCGGCCAGGAGGGCTGTCCACGCTCAGCGAGCCGCCCAGCCCCTCGACGCGATCTGCGAGACCGCGAAGACCGGAACCACGGCGGTCGGCTCCGCCGACTCCATCGTCGGCAACGACGACGCGTAGCTTCCCCTCCGTCTCACTGATCGACAGGCTGGCAGCCGACGCCCGAGCGTGCTTGGCGATGTTCGCCAATGCCTCGGCGCAGAAGAAGTATGCCGTCGACTCGACGGCCGGATCGAGCTGGCCCGCCACGATCGACGTATCGACGTGGACCGGCGAGAGCGCCGCGAGCGACAACACGGCCGCGGTCAGCTCCTCGTCCGCGAGCACGCGCGGGTGAAGTCCCGAGACGATCGACCGCAGGTCGACCAGCGTCTGCGAGAGCAACGTCCGCGAGCGGACAAGCCCCGCCTCGGCCTCAGGAGTGTCGGGCTGCACCTCCAGGAGCGAGTCGGCGACGGCTGTCAGATGCCGCTCGGCCCCCTCGCGTAGTTCCCGCTCGAGACGCCTACGCCCCTCGTCGCGGGCGATCGCCAGCCGCCGGCGCGAGGCACGCAGTTCCGCGACCTGCGCGCGCAGCTCAGCCTGGAGTCTTGCGTTCGTCGCCGCCAGTTCCGCCGCCGCACGGACAGCCGCGACGATCTGATCATCAGCCAGGAGGGAGCGATCGTGGAGCAGAACCATGCCCTCGCCGAGCGACGTCACCACGCTCCTCGGGTTCTCCGGCGGCACCGAGAGCGTCCGTCCCAGCTGGTCCACGAACGTGTCCCCAGCCGCGAGCCGGTAGCCGATCTCGAGCGTTGAATCCCCGAGCGTACGCCGAAGCGCGTCGCGTATCGGCACCGAGCGACTCTCGCCAAGCTCGACGACGAGATCGGTCACGCGCTCACGCTGCGACCCGGCCGTCGTCAGCGCAACCAGGAACAGGCCCGCAACGAGACACAGGGCAAGATCGAAGGACAACGTCACCGTCTCGTAGCCGCCGGCGGGAACGCTCAGGCGGGCGACACCCACGCTCACGAACGTGAGGCCGAGCAGGGCGGATCCGGTCACAGCGAGGCGACCGCTCCGCGCGAAGCTCGCGCCCGATCGCAGCGCCGCCCACGCGGTCAGCGCGAGCACGAGTCCGCCGAGAGCCATGACTCTCACTTCGGCGTCGGTCGGCGAGCCTGTCGGCCAGAGCACGGCGAGAAAGGACGCAGCGGCGATGAGAACCACGCCGCGCATCCTCATCCGGGCCACCAAGATGCTCAGGGCCGCTAGAACCAGCAAGGCGATGTAGACGAAGCTCCCATGCCGGGCGAGCCAGTCGACGCTCGGCGACTGCGCGTTCGCGAAATTGCCTACGAACCAGACGAGGCCGGCGCCAACCATCAAGACACCGAAGCGACTCCAGTCGCGGAGCGACATCGCGGCGACACCGCAACCCACGAATAACCAGCCGACGGCCACGTCCGGAACCCAACCGCGAAGGTCTCCCCAACCGAATGCGACCGATTCCGCAAGGAGACCAATCGCGGCAGCGGACACCGCGATGGCTGCGCTCGCCAGCCACGCCCCACGACCTCCGGCGGGGCGGATGGAAGAGGAGGCCCGAGAGCCGAACATACCTGTGAGTCTGAATTGCGGTTCCGGGCGAAGCAAACCCGCCGAGTCAGCGCAGGCAGCATGGAAGGCCCGGGTAAACGACTGGCGTTTGATCGCCGCTGAGGGTCGCACCAGGGGCGCACGAGCTTGCAAACCGCGACGAAGTGCGGCCACTACCGACACACGGAAACCCCACCATTAGGCGAGGTTCCGCATGAATCGACCCCCTCCTCACGTTCATGGTAAGGAGGGGGTCGACGGTTCGAGTCCGGCAGAGGGTTTGAAGAACCCGCTGGAAATGAGCGGTTTCTGAAGGGTGCTCGTTGCCCTGGATCGACGACGCGAGGTCGTACCGAGGTCGCACGGCCTCGTACAACCCGCGTCGTTGCCGGCGCTCCCCTCTTACTGGAGAGGGGAGTCGGCGCGTTGCCCGTTCCCTTGACCGCACAGCTCTGTCACGCCGGAGGTCGCGGGTTCGAGTCCCGTCGCTCCCGCTTTAGAAGTGCCTGCAAGAAGGCATCTTCCGTCGTCTCGAAGAGCCCAAACGCGTCGATCGGAATCGATCGTTTGCTGCCAACCGGCCTTGACGACGTCCGATGGGCGACCGGAGTCACGGCGTCAAACCGCGATGAGTCTTGCCGTGGGTTCCAGTCTGTACCCACGACCGATCAACGCACTCAAGGAGAGCATCCATGACCGCTAGCTACACCTTCGACGTCTTTTCCAGCCTGGATGGCTTCGGCTCCGTCAGCGGCGGCGACTGGGGCGGCTACTGGGGCAAACAGGGCCCTGAACTGCTCGACCACCGCCTCGCCCTGTACAGCGAGGAGGAGCAGCGGATGGTCTTCGGGGCCAACACCTATCGCCTATTCGCACAGATGCTGGCCATGAGTACTGAGAAGTCCGAGGTGAGGGACCCGTGGGTCACCCGGATGGTGAACCTGCCAGCGACCATAGTGTCGACCACGCTGGAAGAACCCCTTGACTGGGTGGACGCAACCGTGGTGAGCGGTGACGCGGTCGATGTCGTCGCCCGGCTCAAGGAGGAGTCCGAGGTGCCGCTGCGCTCGCACGGGAGCCTGTCGATGAATCGGGCGCTGATGGCCTCCGGCCTGGTCGACCGCGTCCAGGTGACCCTCTTCCCTGTAATCACCGGCCAGAACGGATCGGATGCAATCTTCCAGGGCGCGGCCGACTTCGACCTCGAGCTGATCGAAAGTCGAACGCTCGACGGCAACATCCAGGAGCTCACCTACCGGCCCACCCTGCACGTCAATGTTTGAGTCCGTCCACGCAACGCAAATTCGGCGAGGACGCGGCCGAGGCTCACGGTCGAGAAGAGCGCGCCCGAGAAAACCCGCGTTAGCGGAGAACATTGACGACCGCATCGGCCGCCGTGAGCACGTCCTCCTCCGCACGGGAGAGGACGAGTACCAAGGCCTCCCGCGCACTGAAGATCCGCCACTTCACAGTCGACAGTGTGATCTCGAGGGCTTCGGCGATCTCCGAATATGAAAACCCGACAATCTCGCGCAGCAGGAGCGCCATCTTCAGGTCGGTCGGCAAGCCCTCGATTGCCTGCCATAGCACCGCCAGCGTCTCCCCTTCTTCGAGCGGCACGTCCGGCGCCCTGAGGGGCGCAGTCTCGTCCAGCGCGACCTGAATGGGTTGGCGCTCGCGATCCCGGATCTCGTCCAGCACCCGGTTCTTTGTCACCTGAAACAGCCAGGTCGTGAACTTGCATCTGAACGAGAACGTCGGCAGCCGCTGGAAGACGCGCAGAAAGACCTCCTGCGTCAGATCCTCCGCCAGCGATCGATCTCCGACCAGCCGCAACACGTATTTGAACACGCGAGTCTCGTGCCGCCGAACGAGCACCGAGAACGCACCCGCGTCACCACGTTGCGCCCTACGGACGAGATCCGCATCCGAGATAGGCCGTGCCAAGTTCGCCTCGCCGGATTATCTCCGGCCCTCACCGGCGCCAAGCGGACCACTTCTGGCCCGCAATCGGGGACCAGTGCTCGGGGCCTAACCCCCGTTGCTCCGGCCGCGTCTCAGTCTCTAGACGTGCGAGCGTTCGATCTTTTCCTTGCGGTAGACCGCTCATGCTCAGCACCGTTGGGCCGGCAGGTCGAAGACCAGCTGCGAGCGGCGATCCGTTCCAAGAAGCTGCAAGCTGGGCGCGAGCTGCCCTCAACGCGAGCCCTCGCACGCGACCTCTCCGTCTCGCGTGGGGTGGTCGTTCGCGCGTATGGACAACTCGCGGCGGAGGGCTATCTGGCGCTTCGTCGCGGAGCCGCGCCGTCGGTACGCGAGTCGCTGACGGATTCCCCGGCGGCAACAGCTCCGAGGCGGTCTGATTCGAGTCCCGTCAAGGTCCGCTACGACCTGCGTCCGCACCTGCCGGAGGCGAGCCTCTTCCCCCGTCACGCCTGGCTGCGCTCGCTTCGTCACGCGGTGACGACCGCCGGATGCTCGGATCTCAGCTATAGCGACCCGCGAGGCCTCGAGCAATTGCGGACCGAAGTGTCGGCCTATCTGGGTCGCGCACGCGGCATTGCCGCGGAACCCGACCAAATCATCGTCACCGCCGGCTGCACGCATTCGTTGAACCTGATCTTCCGCATGCTTACCAGGAAAGGGGCGAGCAGGATCGGCTTGGAAAATCCTGGCGACTGTTTGGTTCACACGATCGCCGAGCGCGCCGGACTCACACCGACCGGCATTTCACTCGACGAAGATGGGATCCTCGTCGGCGAGCTCAGCGCGGTCGGCGCTCCGGCGGTCGTCGTCTCGGCGGGACACCAGTTTCCGACCGGGTCCGTCCTCACCCGGGAACGGCAGGCCGCGCTGGTGCGATGGGCCGACCAGACAGGCGGGCTGGTCGTCGAGGACGAGTACGACGCGGCCCTGCGTCTGGACTGGACGCCGATCAGCGCCAGGGATGGCATCACACGCGACCGGGTCGTCTACCTGGGCTCAACCGGCAAGACACTCTCCCCTGCCGTTCGGCTCGGCTGGGCCGTTCTTCCAAGAACGCTGGCCACCGTGTTCGCCGACGAGGTTGTCACCAGCGTGCTCCAGATTCCGGCGATCGAGCAGCTTGCGTTCGCAGACTTCCTCCGCCGCGGGGAGTACGACCGCCACCTCCGGCATCTGCGCATCGTCTTCGGCCACCGCCGCGCCGCATTCGCCGCCGCATTCGAACAGGCATTCCCGGATGTCCGGGTGCGCGACGCCGCCGCTGGGCTGAACATGCTGATCGAGCTTCCCTCGGTCGAACTGGAGCGGGCCGCCTTTCGGCGGACCAGCTCGCGAGGAATCAAGGTCGAGACTCTCTCACGGCACACTCTCCCCGGCTACAAGGGACCAGCCGGACTGCTCATCGGGGTGGGCGGCCTCCCGGACGGGGCGATTCCTTATGTCGTCGAGGACCTCGCCCGAGCACTCGCTGGCGTCGGCGCGCTACCCGAGGCGGCCTAGCGAGGAGGGCGGCGAGTCGAGAACGCCGCCCTCCTGTCAGTCCGAGAGGACTAGGGTGCGAGCGCCGCGCAGAACCCGTCCAGATTCCGTGCGCTTCCTGCGTCGGGCGTGACGGAGAAGTCCGGGAAGCCCTGCGCGCCGAAATTCACCTGACCGGCGCTCTGGAAGACGCTGCCGTCGGGCAGCGGAACCCTTTCGACGACGCCGTCCGCGTACAGTTGGGTGATGTTCCCACTACTGTCGAAGACTGCGTGGAGGCTGAACGAGTACGGGAGGCCGGTGAGTGACTTCCCGTTCGCGCTGAACGAATCCTGCTCGGTGACGTTGGCGTTTGCCATCGTCAGTACCCCGTTCTGATCGGAGAAGAACCGGTCGGTCTCGGTCATCGTCGCATCGACCGTGATCGGGAAGGCGCAAGCCCCGGTCAGCACGGTCGTCAGGGACGAAGTCTTCTGCGTGATGACCGGTGGGTCCGCGGCCGCCATAGGCGCAAACGCCGCGAGAACCACTGCAGCGACGAGGCCGATGAGGAGCGCCGTCGATCGCTTCATCTCTCACCTCCCGAATGCTCTTGGACTGGACGGGAACGAGCCTAGGTCGCGTGACCGCCGCAGAAAGCGGTGGTCCCCGAATCCCGCGGCGGGCTGGACCCGCTCGCATCCAGGCAAACCGAATCGCGACTTATCACGGGTGCGATCTGCGCCAGGCTTCCGGAAGAGATTCGAACGGGACTTCTCTCCGAGTGACTCCGGTCACGACGAGGTTGCCCGGGGTTGAAGCGGCGGAAGCCGCCTGCGAAGGGCGTCGGGACGCGCCACCCTTCGCGGCCGCGTTTGCATATGTGCTTCCGGAATCCCGCCGGGAAGCTCTAGGGTCGTAGCGACCGGTCCTTACTCGCAACGACGGAGGCGGCATGTCCACGACCACCAACCCGAACAAGGCACTCTGGGAGAAGGGCGACTTCACGCGTATCGCAGAAAGCATGCGGGAGAGCGGCGAGGCGCTCGTCACGACGATGGGGATCACCGACGGGCTGGAGGTTCTCGACCTGGGCTGCGGCGACGGGACGACAGCCTTGCCGGCGGCGAGGCTAGGCGCGAACGTGCTCGGTGTCGACATCGCCGACAACCTCGTCGAGGCGGGGAACGCACGAGCACAGAGCCTCGGCCTCAGCAACTGCAGATTCCAGGAAGGCGACGCGTCCGATCTCAACGAGCTCGAGGACGACAGCTTCGACCTCGTCATCAGCATCTTCGGCGCGATGTTCGCTCCCAGGCCGCTCGACGTGGCCAAGGAGGTCGTTCGTGTGACGCGGCCCGGGGGTCGAATCGTGATGGGGAACTGGATCCCCAATGACCCAACGCTCGTCGCCCAAATCCTCAAGATCAGCGCCTCCTACTCGCCGCCGCCTCCCGAAGGATTCGTCAGCCCCATGACCTGGGGCATCGAGGATCACGTGATCGAGCGATTCGCAGGCGCGGGGGTGCCCGAGGAACAGATCTCGTTCGAGAGGAACACCTACACGTTCAACTTCCCGGGCGCACCAGCGGAACTTGTTGGCCTGTTCAGGGCGTACTACGGACCGACCATGAACGCCTTCGAAGCCGCAACTGCCAACGGCCGCGAGGCCGATCTGCAAGCCGAGCTAGAGGCCCTCTTCAACGCACAGAACACAAGCACGAGCGAGGAGGCCGCGACCTCGATTCCCGCAACCTTCCTGCGCGTCACAGTCGCCGTATGAGCTAACCGCAGTGAAAGTGCTGCGGCGCCTGCCGGCCTAGGATCTTGAGATGACCCCCGGCCAGCGCCGGCTAGACACGCAATGGCCGCTTGTTCGTGGCCGGCTCCCTGCGCCTCCCGCGCGCGTGGTCGACATCGGCTGCGGCCCACTCGGCGGCTTCGTGCCGATGCTGCGCGCCGAAGGCTACGACGCCGTTGGCGTCGACCCGCAGGCACCCGATCAACCGCACTACCGGCGAGTCGAGTTCGAGCGCGCCGAACTTCCTCCGCAAGTCGACGCGGTCATCGCCTCGGCCTCCCTCCATCACGTCGCCGATCCAGCTGTAGTGATCGACCGCATCACGAGCGCGCTTACGAGCGGTGGCGCAGTCGTCATTGTGGAGTGGGCTTGGGAAAAGTTCGACGAGCAAACCGCGACATGGTGTTTCGAGCGGCTCGGACCCGACGACGCAGCAGGCTGGCTACGCCGCCGCCGAGATGAATGGCTCGCCTCAGGCCGCGAGTGGCCGAGCTACCTCCGCGATTGGGCGGAACGCGACGGACTTCATCCTTCGGGGCTGCTCCTTCGGCTCTTGGACGAGCGGCTCGAGCGGCAACTTCTCACTCACGGGCCGTATTTCTTTCCCGATCTCGTCGACACGACTGAGGCCGACGAGCAGACGGCGATCGATGCTGCAGTGATCCAACCGACCCGCATCGACTACGTCGGCACACGTCGTTGAACGACACCTCGCCCTTTTGTAAGCGGCGTCGCTGGGGATCGCCATCGCAGCGACGCTCGCTCTTTCGCGATCGCGCTCGAGGTCTCGCCGCCTCACGGTCCTAGCTCAGTCATACCGCCTGCCGAAACCCGAATCCTCCATGGCAAGGAGGGGTCGACGGTTCGAGTCCGTCAGAGGCCTCTAAAATGACGGAAGCGGTAAAGTTTTGTCAGTCAAAGATTTGTTGGACTATGCTTTTCGTGTGATTGCTGCAAGTCCGGATGCCGACTCGACCAGTAGGCCCCTCAGGCACGCGTAGGCAGCCGGTGACGAGGCGGACATGCTGGCTGTTGCCACGCGACGGCAAGCCCTCGACCAAGGAGAAAAGTGACTGACACCGACAAGACCCCCTACGACCTTGACGAGGCACGTGAGCGTGGTTTGCGGGTTTCTGACGCCGAGCGGGAAGCTGTGGCGGCAATCCTTCGCCGCGAGCATGTCGCCGGCCGGCTCGACAGCGTCGAGTTCGATGACAGACTGTCGCGCTGTCTGGCGGCAAAGTCGTACCGGGAACTCGACGAGCTCATCGTGGATCTCCCGACCCAGAGTCGCGTACCTCGTCGCTCGGCCCGCATCTCAGCCTGGCCGCTCCCGCTCCTACCGATCGTCGCCGTCGTGATCGCGGCGGTCGTGTTTAGCCACGGGCATCTTCTCTGGCTTGCGTTCCCGCTCTTCTTCCTCTTCGTTCTCCGCCCGTTCGTCTGGGGTCGCCGCGCCGGGCCCTGGAGCTACGGAGGGCGCCGGTATCGACGGCGCGCTTACGACGGCGGCGGCTGCGGTCCGTGACGGACGGCGCGGCCGATGAACGATCGAGGCGGAACGCAGCCGGGACTGCGCGAGCGCAAGAAGCAGCAGACGCGGCGGCTCCTCGCGGACACCGCCAGGCAACTGTTCGTAGATCGCGGCTTCGACGCGGTCACGGTCGCGGAGATCGCCCACGCCGCTGACGTCTCCGAGCCAACCGTCCGCAACTACTTCCCGAGAAAGGAAGACATCGTTTTCAGCGGACTCGAAGGCTTCGAGGACGAGTTGCTCACGGTGATAAGGAAAAGGCCGACGGGTCAGACCGTCTTCGAGGCCTTCGCC
>DASYPH010000323.1:0-7934 GCA_036006925.1 Gaiellaceae bacterium | reverse complement strand
CGGGGTCGTCGACACGCGGGCTGAGTGAGAGCGTGATGTTGAGCGGACCCACAGAGCCGGCGACGAGCCTGTCCCCGGCGACCTGGCGCGCGATCTGCGCGCCTGCGACATTCATGTCGTACACGGCCGCTTCGAGGCCGTAGTCGGACTGGCCGATCGAGGTGGCGGTGAACGTGTTCGTCGTCGCGATGTCGGCCCCGGCGGCGAAGTAGCTCTCGTGCACGGCTCGCACGACGTCCGGCCGCGTCAGGTTGAGGACGTCGGGGTTGTTCAGCAGGTCGCGTGGATGCTCGGCGAACCGCTCGCCGCGAAAGTCTTGCTCGCTGAGACCGCTCGACTGCAGCAGCACCCCCCACGCACCGTCGAGCACGAGGATCCGCTCCTCGGCTGCTTCACGGATGTGGGCTGCGACGTCTCGGGTCATAAGCTCTTTAGGCGTTTGATGACCCGGTCGCCAAGCTGCTTCTCAAAGTTCTCCGGGAGTCCCAGCGTAGCGCTTCAGCCGGAAAACACCAGCGATTCCGCATGGTTGGTGGCCTCGTCCCGCCCCGGGGGCTCGAGCAGGAGGTCGAGGTCCTGCTCGACGAGCGGGATCCCACTGGCGCGGTAGAGGGCGGCCGTCCGCTCGCGGTCGAACGGAGTGCAGCGCAACTCGACGCCGGGACCCAGCAGCGCCCAGCGCGCGCCTGGCTCGTCCTCGTACGGACGGCCGACGCTGCCCGGGCCGACGAGCCGGACGTCGCCGACGTGCCTGTCGTAGGAGACGTGGATGTGTGCGGTGACGACAACGCGTTCGGGGATACCGCTCATGAACTCCGCGACGCGCTCAGGCGGTGTCCGCGGCGTCACGCACTCTTCGTCGCTGCGCGGCGAGCCGTGCACGAACCGCGTCGGCCCGAGCCCGTCGATCTCGACCACGACGCTCTGGTCGAACCCCTGCACGAACGACGTGGCCTCGGCGCCGTGTTGAGCCGCCAGCCAGCTTCCTCGCTCATCGAGGAGGACACCGACCGACCGGTCGGCGTTGCCGCGCACGAACCGCACGGGAGTCTCGATCGCTCGCACGACCGCAAGCGTCTCGTTCGGGAGCGGCCCCCAGGTCAGGTCGCCACAGAACACGATCAGGTCGACGGGATCGGCCGCGACCTCGGCGAGCACGGCTTCGAGCGCCGGCGTGTTGCCGTGCACGTCCGCCAGCGCCGCGACGCGCATCGCAGCTTAGGAGCGGCCGACGACCGAGAGTTGGTTCTCGGCGTGCCGGATGCGCTGTTCGACCTGCCAGCGATCGGCGGTCGACTCGCCCCGTTCGATCGCCTCGAGGTCGGCCTGCGCGGCCGCGAGTTGCTCGCGCGCCTGTGCGTCGTCGATCTCGTCCGCCTTGACAGCAGCGTCGACCAGCGCGATCGCCCGGTCCTGAAGCACCTGGAAGAACCCGGGGCCGGTTGCGTACTCGATCACCTCGGACGACGAGACGTGAACCCTGGTCGAGCCGGCCTTGAGGGTCGCGATCAGGGGTGCGTGACGCGCCAGAACGCCGATCTCACCGGCCGCGCCGGGAACGATCAGCATCTCGGCGTCGCCTTCGTACGCGGCGCCGTCGGGCGTCACGAGCGAGACCGAGAACGGCTTCCGGTCGGCCATCTATGCCGCGGCGGCGGACATCTGCTGCGCCCGCTCGACCGCGCCCTCGATCGGCCCGACCATGTAGAAGGCCTGCTCGGGCAGCTCGTCATGCTGACCGTCGAGGATCTCCTGGAAGCCGCGAATCGTGTCCTCGAGCTTCACGTACTGGCCCGGTGTGCCCGTGAACTGCTCGGCGACGAAGTTCGGCTGTGACAGAAACCGCTGCACCTTGCGGGCACGGGTCACCGTCAGGCGGTCTTCGTCCGACAGCTCCTCGATCCCGAGGATCGCGATGATGTCCTGCAGGTCCTTGTAGCGCTGCAGCACTTCCTGCACGCGTGTAGCGGTGCGGTAGTGATCATCCGAGACGATGCCGGGCTGAAGTGCACGCGACGTCGAGTCGAGCGGGTCGACGGCCGGGTAGATCCCCTGCTCGACGATCGCACGTGACAGCGTCGTCGTCGCGTCGAGGTGCGCGAACGTCTGTGCCGGCGCCGGGTCGGTCAGGTCGTCGGCCGGAACGTAGATCGCCTGCACCGAGGTCACCGCGCCCTTCGTGGTCGAGGTGATCCGCTCCTGGAGCTGCCCCATCTCGGTGGCGAGCGTCGGCTGGTAGCCGACGGCGCTCGGCATGCGGCCGAGGAGCGCCGAAACCTCGGAGCCCGCCTGGACGAAGCGGAAGATGTTGTCGATGAAGAGCAGCACGTCCTGGCCCTGGTCGCGGAAGTACTCCGCCATCGTCAGACCTGAGAGGCCGACGCGCAGGCGGGCGCCCGGCGGCTCGTTCATCTGGCCGTAACAGAGCGCGACCTTGTCGAGCACGCCCGACTCCTCCATCTCGAGCAGGAGGTCGTTGCCTTCACGGGTGCGCTCGCCGACGCCGGAGAAGACCGACACACCGGCGTGCTGCCGGGCAATGTTGTGGATCAGCTCCTGGATCAGCACCGTCTTCCCCACGCCGGCGCCGCCGAAGAGGCCGATCTTGCCGCCCCGGACGTAGGGCGCAATCAGGTCGATCACCTTGATCCCGGTCTCGAAAATCTCGACCTTCGGCGTCAGCTCGCTGAACTCCGGCGGATCGCGATGGATCGACCAGCGCTCCGCGTCCTTCGGCGCTTCCTTCTCGTCCACCGGCTCGCCGAGCACGTTCCAGACCCGACCGAGGGTGACGTCACCGACGGGAACCGAGATCGGCCCACCGGTGTCGACGACTTCAGTGCCGCGGGAGATCCCGTCCGTCGCGTCCATCGCAACCGCCCGCACCCGGTCGTCACCGAGGTGCTGCTGCACCTCTGCGATCAGGATGCTGCCGTCCGGGCGCGTGATGCTGAGCGCCGAGTAGATCGACGGCAGGCGGTGAGGGAAGACGGCGTCGACGACGACGCCCTTGATTTCGAGCAGTCTGCCTCGGTTGGTACTCGTTCCGTTCGTCGACACGGTCTCATGACTCCTGACGCGGGGAAGGTGCGATGATGGCTCGCTGCGAGGCGCGAGCTGCGCGCGCCCTCCGGCCGAGCAGGCGCAGCCTAGCGAAACGCGGCTCGGGCTCGCGTCCCATGCTGAGTTCTGCGGCCCTCAGTGCTGCCGACACACGGTCGGCGTGATCGAGGCTTCAGACGTATGAGGTGATGAACGATGGCTGCATCCGGAGATGGCTGATTCCTGGTTGACGTGCGTGCCGGGACGGTCTGTACCAAGCAGTGTGGCTGAAACGCCGCAGAGCGCCGGTCCAGGCCGCCATCCGCGCCACGTCAATCGTGGATCAGTCGTCTACCTAGGACTCGCCGGGCGTCTGCCTGTTACGCGGGATCGGGCGTCCCTGATCGATCAGCGACGACCGGCGGAGGGCCCTGAGCTCGTTCGGCGAGTCCCCCGAGCTGACCATCGCAACCGGTTTGGCCGCACTCGCCGCCTGGCCGTGCCCCGCTACGCCGCCGACGACCGCGGCGATGGCCGCAGCGGCAACGAGTGTCGCGGCCGCGGCCGACCGGACGAGCGGGAGCGGGCGGCGGCTCCGTCTCGGGAGGACGAGCGCGAGCGGCGCCGGCCGCTCGAGGCGCGCGGCGGCCAGAGCGGCCGCGACATCCTCAACCCCACGCGCGAAAGCGCGGCAGGAGCGGCAGCGGCCGAGATGGTCGTCGAGCAGCGCCGACTCGAGCTCCGACAGCTCGCCGTCGACCCGCAAGGACGCCCACCTACAAGCGCGCTCGCACAGCGGAGAGTTCAGTTCCATGCCTTGTGGGACGCACGGACCTGCGCCTGGTTAGTCACAGATCGTGATCAGACGACCGAGTAGCGCGTATCGGCGATCGCGCCGAGCACGATCAGCACGAATCCGAACACGACGAGCAGGGCCGAGAAGGAGAGCGACTCTCGCTGCTCGTCGGGGGACGCCCACCGCACCCAGCGCTGCACGGAGAAGGCGCTCCACCCCTCACCCTGCGGCCGAGCCGGCCCGCGGTTGCCGACGAAGAAGCCGCTGATCAGCAGCACCGAGCCGACGCAGTACCAGCCGACAGAGAGCGCGCGCCCAACGCTGGACCCGACCAGGAACCCGATCAGCAGGGCGAGAACGCCGGTGCCGCCGACGAGTGTGACGAAGATCAAGGCGATGCGGCGGGTGGCTTCCCGCACCGTGTCAGACCGTCTCGGCCGCGGATGTCGGTGCGACTTCGGTGCCCGGGCGGCGCATCTCTTCCTCGGACATCGGCCAGCGCTCGAGCGGGAAATGACACTTGGTCACGTGGCTCGGGTTGCCGCCGCGGTTCGAGAGCGTCGGCTCCTCGACGTCGCAGCGCCCCTCGACGAAGCGCGGGCACCGCGGATGGAATCGGCACGCGCTCGGCGGGTTGATCGGCGACGGCACGTCTCCTTCGAGGACGATCCGCTTGCGGTGCCGGCCGACGTCGGGGTCGGGCACGGGGACGGCCGAGAGCAGCGCTCCGGTGTACGGATGCTTCGGCTCCGCGTACAGGTCGGCGCGCTCGGCGGTCTCGACGACCTGGCCGAGGTACATGACCATCACGCGATCCGAGATGTGACGTACGACGTTCAGGTCGTGTGCGATGAAGATGTAGGTGAGTCCGAAGTCGCGCTGCAGGTCCTTCAGGAGGTTCAGGATCTGTGCCTGCACCGACACGTCGAGCGCCGAGACGGGCTCGTCGCAGACGATCAGCTTGGGGTTGACGGCGAGGGCGCGCGCGACGCCGATGCGCTGGCGCTGACCCCCTGAGAACTCGTGCGGGAAGCGGTTGTAGTGCTCCGGGCTGAGACCGACGACCTCGAGCAGCTCCTGCACGCGCCGCTTGATCTCGGAGTCGCTGCCGAGCTTGTGCACCTGCAACGCCTCGGCGACGATGAACCCGACCCGCTTGCGCGGGTTCAGCGACGCGTAGGGGTCCTGGAAGATCATCATCATCTCGCGGCGAAACGGCCGCATCTCGGAACGTGACAGCTTGGTGATCTCCTGGCCACGGAATGTCAGCCGGCCGCCGGTCGGCTCGAGCAGCTTCATGATGCAGCGGGCCATCGTCGACTTGCCGCAACCCGACTCGCCGACGACGCCGAGCGTCTCGCCTTCGCGCAGCGCGAAGGACACGCCGTCGACAGCTTTCACGGACGCGACTTCCTTCTGGAAGACGATGCCGCGCGTGATCGGGAAGTGCTTCTTCAGGTTGTCGACGACCAGGAGCTCGTCACCGCGGAGGTCGAGCTGCGGCTGGACCTGCGCCTGCTCGGCTGCGGCCATCAGTGGTCACTCCCGTCGGGGCGGTGTTGATCCGCCGAGTGAAAACCAAGTCTCGCAAGGACGCAGGGAACGTCCATAGCCATCGCTATGGACGTGACCGAGGACGCGGCGAGGCGCAGTGTTTGCAGCCGGCGGAGCGGCGCCGCATCGGCGGGAGGGGTCACTAAGCAGCCTGTCCTTCGCCCATCATCACGGCGAGCAGCTTAGCCGCCTCGCGGTCCTTCGTCTCCTCGTCGAGATGGCACGACTGCAGGTGCCCCGGGTCGCCCGAGACCGGGGTCAGGCCGGGGTCGACCTCCTTGCAGATCGGCATCACGTACGGGCAACGCGGGTGGAAGCGGCAACCGGGCGGAGGCCGCAGCATCGAGGGTGGCTGGCCCTGGATCTGCACGAGCCGCTCGACGTCCGCGTCGAGCCGCGGCAGCGAGCCCATCAGGCCCCACGTGTACGGGTGATGAGGCTTCTTGAAGATCTGGCTGACGGCCCCCTTCTCGGCGACTTCGGCGGCGTACATGACGACGACGTCGTCGGCGATCTCCGCGACGACGCCGAGGTCGTGGGTGATCATGATCACTGCGCTCCCGAACTCCTCCTGGAGCTTTTCGATCAGCGTCAGGATCTGCGCCTGCGTCGTCACGTCGAGCGCGGTCGTCGGCTCGTCTGCGATCAGCAGGTCGGGGTTGTTGATCAGGGACATGGCGATCATCACGCGCTGTCGCATACCGCCGGAGAACTGATGCGGGTAGTCGTCGAGGCGCCGTTCTGCTCGCGGAATGCCGACTGCGTTCAGCAGCTCGAGCGCGCGTGCACGCGATTGCTTCTTCGAGACGTCTTCGTGCAGGCGCATCGCCTCGCCGAGCTGATCGCCGATCTTGTGGACCGGGTTCAGGCTCGTCATCGGATCCTGGAAGATCATCGCGATCTCGCTGCCGCGGATCTCGCGCAGCCGCTTCGGGCTCGCGGTCAGCAGGTTCTCACCCTTCCAGAGGGCCGTGCCGGTCGAGCTCGCCGTGCGCTTCGGGTTCAGTCCCATGATCGTCAGACACGTGACGCTCTTGCCGGAGCCGGATTCACCGACGATGCCGAGGGTCTGGCCCTTGTCGACCGAGAACGAGACGCCGTCGACCGCACGCACGACGCCGTCGTCGGTCTTGAAGTACGTCTTGAGGTCGTTGACCTCGAGCAGGGCCATCAGGCGCTCATCCGATCACGCAGTCAGCGGACATCACGCAGTTAGTGGACGCTGAGGGCGCCCTCGATGTCACCGGTTGAGCCACGATCAACTAAGCCTAATGCGTGGATCGATAACCGCGTAGAGCAAGTCGACGATCAGGTTGAACAAAATGATGCAGAGCGTCGCGAACACGACCACTCCCTGAGTCGTCGGCAGGTCGAACGAATCGATCGCATTGATCGCGGTCTTGCCGAGCCCGGGGAGCCCGTAGACCGACTCGGTGAAGATCGCGCCGCCGAGTGCGATGCCGATATCCATGCCGAGCATCGTCACGACGGGCAAGAGCGCGTTGCGGAGCACGTGGGAGCGCATGACGAGCCACTCCGGCGCTCCCTTGGCTCGGGCGGTGCGGACGTAGTCCTCCCCGAGGGCCTCCATCACGTTCGCGCGGATCATGCGCACGTAGAGCGCGGCGAAGAGGATCGCGAACGTCGCCCACGGCAGGACCAGGTGGTAGGCCCATTGGACCGGCCCCTGTTGTGGCTGGCCGCAGTCGAAGAAGCACGCGTACCCGGTGATCGGGAACAGGCCCGCCTTGAACCCGAAGAAGTAGGCGAAGATGAGGCCGATCCAGACCGGGTGGGCGGAGATGCCGATCAGGACGAAGACCATGGCTATTCGGTCGAGCAGCGATCGCGGACGCAGCGCCGAGAGGATCCCGACAGGCAGCGCGATCAGCATCCAGAAGACTGCTCCGCCGAAGACCAGCGAGGCGGTGACCGGAGCGGCGTTCAGGACGACCGAGTTGACGGTCTGGCGGTTCGTGAAGGACCGACCGAGGCTCGGCTGCTTGAAGTGCGGGTTGCCCTGGACGATTCCCGCGACCGGCATCAGCCGGCCGAAGAACTTCCCGTACTGCACGTAGAGCGGCCGGTCGGTGCCGAGATAGTGGGCCGCACGCTTGATGCACTCAGGTGTCGCGCGCTGGCCGCAGGCGAGCCGGGCCGGGTTGGCCGGGATCGCATAGAAGATCACATAGGTGACGATCGTGACCGCTACGAACAGGACCCAGGCCCACATGAGGCGGCGGATGAGGTAGCGGAACACGGGTCGAGACTCTAACCGATGGTTTGTTGAGAGGGTGTTGAGAGCTAGATGAAGATGTGAAATAGGGCGCCCCCGAAAGGGCGCCCTATTTCGATTTCGATCGACTTAGTCGACCAGGCACGGCTCTACTTGATGCAGAGGGCCGCCAGGTCGACGCTGTAGGTCGGGTTGTAGGTGAAGCAGCCCACACGACCGGAGAGCAGGACGCGGTCGTTGAAGTTGTTGCGGGCAGCCCACGGCGGGTTCTTCGCCATCATCGAGACGTCGAGGTTCCCGTACGCC
>DASYPH010000322.1:0-3916 GCA_036006925.1 Gaiellaceae bacterium | reverse complement strand
CTGTTCAGCATTGCGTGCATTCCTGTGCGCACGGGATCGCGCGAACGCGAACGGGCATCGATTGCTGCTCGTTGGAGCGAGTCCGTGCGCGCGACGGTTGTTCGAATTGACGGGCACGAAGTTCCTCCTGGACGAAGGGTGAGCGACTCGCCACCGTTGAGAAGTCCCTTCGGAGCAAGCACCAAGACGACCGCTCGGGTAAGGGTCCGATAGAAGAACGACGACCCGCTCGATGAGGACGGCGACCTCCAGAGGGACCTCGCCGCGCTTGGCCCCCGACACCCTAGGCGAGGGGTCGGACGCAACCGGAACGGCCTATGCACGATCGGCCGCTCGGGACGCCTTCGGCCGAGCGGCGCCTCGGCCAGTGTCATCCTGCAGAGGATCACCGCCGTGCTCTCCCCATGCCAAGCGGCGACAACGTGATCGGAAGGCCGCGACCCCGAGGCATCGCGGTAACGGACGATGCCGCTCGACTGTCGCGCAACATGATGTGAGACGGTTGGGTCGACGATGCAACAGGCGTGCGGACGAAGGAAGTCAGCGGGATGAGGATCGCGGTGATGGGGGCCGGTGGGGGAGGGCTGGCGGTCGCCTACGAGTGGTCGAGTCAGGGGCATGAGGTCGCGCTGTACGCACAACACGCCCATGAGCACCATCTGGTGCCGGTCCGCGAGCGCGGCGGGATCCAAGCCGAGGGCAAGCTTGAGGGGTTCGTCGCTCTGGCGACGGTCACGACCGACATCGCCGAGGCGCTGGACGGTGTGGAGGTCGTCTTCGTCGTCGGCCCCGCCTATGCCACAGAGCCGTTCGGCCGTGACACACGCGGTCACCTGCGCCCCGGGATGACAGTCGTGGTCTGCCCCAGTTCGTGCGTCGGCAGCCTGGCCTTCAAGCACGCTGCAGGGTTGGAGCTCCATGACGAGAGCGTCGTCGTGGGCGAGACCAGCACGCTGCCGTACGCCGCACGCGCATCGATGCACGGCAGTGTGCGGATCTTCCATCGGCTCGACGCCGGCCTCTCGGCTGCTGCCGCTCCACGCAGCAACACACCTCGGCTGCTCGAGGTCCTGCGGCAGGTCTACCGCAAGACCGACGAGGCCGCCGGAATCTTCCAGACCACGCTGCAGAACGGCAATCCGGTCATCCATCCGGCCGTCACCTTGCTCAACGCCGCCCTCATCGAACGCACAGGTGGTGACTTCATGTTCTATGAGGAGGGGATCACCGAGGCGGTCGGTCGCCTCATGGAGGCGGTCGATGGCGAGCGACTCTCCGTCGCGAAGGCCTTGGGCGTGGAGATCCTCGCCGAGCCGGATCTCGGGGTTCGGCAGGGCTATATGAGCGAGTCGAACTACTCCACGGGCTATTCCACCGCCCCGGGCTTTCGTGGCATCAAGGCGCAGGACGAGCTTCATCACCGCTACCTGACCGAGGACGTCGGCTACTCGATGGTGTTCCTGACCGACCTGGCCCGGCACCTATCGGTGCCGACGCCGACCATGGATGCCATCATCCGCATCGCCTCGATCGTCGTGGGTGAAGACTTCGCTGGCGATCGTGCCCGCACGATGGACAAGATGGGCCTGTCCGGCTTGACGCGAGAACAACTCGCGACGTACTGACTGCATAGGCTCGATCCTGCGCTACCGCCTTGTACGGTCCTAGCGATGGCTGAGAGCTCCGCCAATGACCAGCCGATCGGCACCCGCGTCCTCGTCACCGGGATGGCAGGGTCCGGCAAGAGCACCTTCTCGCGCTCGCTTGCTGCGAGGACCGGCTTGCCGGTCATCCACCTCGACCCCCATTTCTGGAAGCCTGGCTGGGTTGCGCCGTCCGAGCTCGAGTGGCGCGAGAGGCAAAGCGGCCTACTCGCCGGCGGCGCGTGGATCGCCGACGGCAACTACCACCAGACACTCGACCTCAGCCTCGAGCGCGCCGACACCGTTGTGTTTCTAGACACGCCCTGGTGGGTGTGCGCGGGACTCGCGTTCCTGCGCGGCATGCGGAGAAGCCGGTCGGGCAGACGCCCGAAGAGTGCGTCGATTCCTCCTGGCGACGAGTACGCGACGAGTTGCGTCTGGTCGTCGTCATCTGGCGAAACCGCCGCTTAGAGCCCGAGCGCGAACACGAGATCATCTCGAAGTACGGTCAGCACGCGGTCGTTCACGCGCTCGGATCAAAACGGGCAGCTAGGGCGTTCCTCGAGGGGCTGGACGTTGGGCGCACGGAGGCCGAAGACGGCGGACGGGCTTCCGGGTTCCCTTTCATTCGGTTCCCACGCGCGGTGGGCACGTTGAGCATCCCCCGACCATCCTTGATTGGCCATCTCTCCACACGCTTGCGCCACGCTCGCTGGCGGTCGGTGCTCTCGCCCGGTAAGTATGTTGGTTGGCACGCCGGCAGTAACGTTTATGGGGGCCGGTACGAGGGGAGCTCCTATGAGGGCGATCGTGCAGGACACGTACGGCGGAGCCGACGTGCTGAACCTTGAGGACATCGAAACGCCGACGGTCGGCAGCGGTGAGGTGTTGCTAAGGGTCGAGTCCGCAAGCCTGTTCGCCGGGGATTGGCACTACATGGCCGGGATGCCGCTCGCGTTCCGTCCGGCGAGCGGCCTGACGAAGCCGAAGATCCGGGTGCGAGGCCGCGACGTCGCGGGTCGTGTCGAGGCGGTAGGTCCAGATGTCAGCACGTTCCATATCGGCGACGACGTCTACGGGATCTGCAACGGCGCGTTCGCGGAGTTCGCGACCGCCACGGTCAAGAAGCTGGCTCCGAAGCCGGCGAACCTCACGTTCGAGGAGGCGGCCACCGTCCCGATCACGGGCACGACCGCTCTCCAGGCGGTCCGCGATCACGGGAAGGTTCAAGCCGGACAGACGGTGCTCGTCATCGGTGCCGCGGGAGGTGTCGGATCGTTCGCGGTCCAGATCGCGAAGGCGTTCGGAGGCAACGTGACGGGCGTCTGCAACACGACGCAGATCGACACGGTGCGATCGATCGGCGCCGACGCCGTCCTCGACTACACCCGCGAGGACTTCGCGGAGTCAGGAACCCGATACGACGTGATCCTCGACACGGCTGGGAACCGCAAGCTGTCCGTTCTGCGACGCGCACTCGCGCCTCGGGGGACGCTCGTCGTCGTCGGGGGCGAAGGTGGCAAGGGCAGGCTCCTCGGCGGCTTCACCCGAGGGACGGTCCGAGCGCCGTTGGTCTCGATGTTCACGAGCCAGAAGATGAAGGGGTTCGTCGCCAAGGAGAACGCGGATGACCTCGTGGTGCTGAAAGACCTCATCGAGGCCGGGAAGGTCACGCCCTTGATCGACAGGACGTTCTCTCTAGAGGATGTCCCCAAAGCGATGACCTACCTGCTGGAAGGTCGCGGCAGGAAGGGCAAGATCGTTATCGCCGTTTGATCGCCGCGGTTGGGTCGGTGAAGGCGTCGGCACCAACCCGGTGACCGTCGTTCACGGGGTCGAGCCGTCCTGCATCGCCCGCATGTTCTTCATCATGACCGCCTCGGCCGTACGCAGTTCTTCGGTGGGACTGAACGACACGAACTCGGTGCCGGGCTCGTTCGCCACTGGGATGTGGCCCGGCGGCGTAAAGAACGCGTCACCTGCTTCGAACACCTCTTCGCGATCCGCGTACCGAGCGGTCATCTGGCCCTTGAGGACGTAACCCCAATGCGGGCACTGACAGCGGTCGTCGGGAAGCCCTTTCATGAAGGGTGTCGCATCGATGTCTTCAACCAGCATCGTGAACGTCACGGTGTAGCCGTCGAGATCGTCGCGTAGGTCGACGACCGGCCCAGCCTCCTGCCGGTGTGGCGCGCTGTCACTTGAGACCTTCGGCATCTTCTTTGTCCCCTCTGCCCGCGTCGTCGCTAAGGCCTGTGCCAGAGGGTACCGAC
>DASYPH010000321.1:0-16174 GCA_036006925.1 Gaiellaceae bacterium | reverse complement strand
GACCGGGTAGGCATGACCGCTCGCGACCAGGGTCTCGATGAAGTGGACGATCTGCGGCACCGACTCGGTCGCCTTCGGCAGCTGGTCGGGCATGCCGAGCCCGAGGTCGCCGGTGTCCTGCAGGTACCACTCGGTCGCGCGCGCGGCGAGCTCCGCGCTCGCGCCGGGCGCAGCCTCGTAGATCTTGTCGTTGATGTCCGTGATGTTGTGGACCAACCTCGCGTCGTAGCCGGTCGCCAAGAGCCACGAGCGAAGCCACATCCCGACCACGAACGGCCGCGCGTTGCCGATGTGCGCCCGGGCGTAGACCGTCGGACCGCAGAAGTACATCCGGACCGGGCCGGGTGGCGGCGGCAGCTCGAGCGTCGAGCGGGTGAACGTGTCGTAGAGACGCACAGCCCTAGGGTAGAGCGCGCCGCACGGCCTCGTCCCGGGGCAGCGCCTGCAGCACCGCCCAGAGCTCCGGGCCGTGCTCGGCGCCCGTCAGCGCGACGCGGAGCGCGCGCAGGCTGCCGCCGACGGCCTTCAGCTCCCGCTGCAGCGCCTTCGCGCCGTCCTTGTCGAGCTGCTCCGGCATCGCCGTCCGCAGCTCGACGAAGCGCGCGAGGGTCTCCGGGCTTTGTGCCAACTTGGCACCGGGAGGGTCGAGCACGCCGCGGATCAGCGCTGCCGCCTCGACGAGGTCGTGCGCGCCTCGCGCGAGCGGCACCGCCTCGACGGGCACGTCGAGCCTCGCTGCGAGCTCGGCGTCCGGCATCGCGGCGAGCACGTCGACGGAGAGCGAGCGGATGCGCGTGAGGTCGAGATGCACGTCGTGGCGCGGCAGGCCGAGCTCGTCCAGGTAGCCGCGCACGGCCTCGGCTGGATACCCGGCTTCGCGCAGCGAGGCGACGGTCGCGCCTTCGGCGCGCTTCGACAGCTTCTTCCCGTCGTCGCCGACGACCAGCCCATGGTGGATGACCTCCGGCGGCTGCGTCCCGAGCGCGCGATGCAGGGCCGCGTGAAGCTCCTCGTTGGGACGATGGTCGGAGCCCCGGATCACGTGAGTGATCGCGAAGTCGGCGTCGTCGACGACGCTCGCGAGGTGGAAGGTCGGCGTCTCGTCGTCACGCCACAGCATCACGCCCTCGAACCGTTGCGGCAGACCGGCGGCCCGGGCCGCCTCCAGGTGACGCGCGGCGCGCGAGCTCTGCCGCACCGGCCCTTCGTCCCAGTCCACGCCGAGCCAGGCGAGGTCGGCGAGCACGCCTCCCTCGCCACCAGGCAGGTTGCGAGCGGGATCGGTGTCGTCGATCCGCAGCAGCAACCAGTCGCCGAAGCGGCGGTTCGCGACCGCGCTGAGCGCGTTCCCGACGTGCAGCGTCCCCGTCGGGCTCGGCGCGAACCGGACCCGTGTCATGCCGAGAACCTATCGTGCAGTCATGCACCGTCTCCTCGAGCGCGTTCGCGCGGCCGCGCGCTACCTGGAGCAGCGCCCCCGGACGCGCAAGGGAATCCAGCTCGGGCTGGTGACCGTGACGCTGGCGTTCTGCGCGTGGGCGGTGCGGAACGAGTGGTCGAAGGCTGCTCCGCTGCTCGAGCACGCCCACCCGCTCGACATCGCGCTCGCCTTCGCCGCGGTCAGCGCCTACTACCTCATCTTCATCATCGGCTGGATCCGCATCCTCGAGCCGTGGGGAATCGCCGTGCCGTATCGCCTCGCGCTGCAAGCCGAGATGGTTTCGATGCTGGCCAAATATCTGCCGGGAGGCGTCTGGACGCCGGCCGCGCGAACCGTCGCGCTGCGGCGCGGGGCGGGTGTCACCGACACACCGAAGGTCCTCACCTCGATCTTCGTCGAAGCAGCGCTCTCCGCTATCTCCGGCGTGATCGTCTTCGTGGTCAGCCTGGCCTGGGTCCGCGGCGTCAACGCGCCACTCCCGGCGCTGATTCTCTTCGCGCTGCTCCTCGCGTCGGTCCTTCACCCGCGCATCTTCCGCCGACTCAGCGGGAAGCTGTTGACGCGGTTCGGAGCCGAGCCGATCGATCCGCTGCCGTTCTCCGTCACCCTCGGCCTGTTGCTCTTCTACTGCGGCACCTGGCTGATCGGCGGCCTCGGCGTCTGGTTCCTGCTGCGCAGCCTCGATGCCTCGCCGGCGTTGTCGACGATCCCGTTTCTCGGGGGTGTCTCGGCCGTCGGCGCAATCGTCGCCGTGCTGGCGATCTTCACGCCCTCAGGTCTCGGCGCGCGTGAGGCGTCGATGTACGGCTTGCTGCTCGCGGTCACGAGCGCCGGGCCGGCACTCGGCGTGACGCTGCTGAACAGGCTCGTGATCACGGTGGTCGAGGTGGTGCTCTTCGCCGTGGGTGTCGTTTCCTGGCGCAGCAGCGGTCAGCAGGCCCACCCGCCGGACGGTCAGCCGCAGACGTCCCGCAGTCCGTAGATTTACGGCATGTGCCGCAACATCCAGAACCTCTACAACTTCGAGCCGCCGACCACCGACGAGGAGATCCGCGGCGCCGCCCTGCAGTACGTCCGCAAGGTGAGCGGGATGCAAAAGCCGTCTCAGGCGAACGCGGAGGCGTTCGAGCTCGCCGTCGACGAGGTGACGGCCGCAACGACGCGGCTGCTCCAGACGCTCGTCACGTCGGCTCCGCCGCGGAACCGCGAAGTCGAGACGGAGCGTCGCCGCGCCCGGGCGGTCGTGCGCTTCAGCCGCGTCGCGTAGTCGCTGCCGCTCGAGCGTTAACGCTCGACGTGGATCGGGGCCTTCGACTCGAGCAGCGGGCCGCCGAGCCGGCCCGCTCGCACGGCGAGGATCTCGGCGAGGATCGAGACGGCTGTCTCGGCGGGGCTCTCCGCGCCCACGTCGAGACCTGCAGGTCCGCGCAGGCGGTCGAGTTGCGCCTCCGTCAGGCCGGCCTCGAGCAGCTTCTCCCGGCGCTTGGCCTGGGCACGCCGGCTCCCGAGTGCGCCCACGTAGAACGCGTCGGTGCGCAACGCCGTCGCGAGCGCCGGGATGTCGAACTTCTCGTCGTGTGTGAGCACGACGACGGCGGTCTCTCGATCGAGCGCGATCTGCGCGAACGCCGGCTCGGGCCAGGCAACGACGATCTCGTCCGCGCTCGGCATCCGCTCCGGCGTCGCAAAGCGCCCCCGCGCGTCGACGCAGATCGTGTGCCAGCCGAGCGCCTTCGCCGCAGCGCACAGCGCCTGGGCCGTGTCGACCGCGCCGACGACGACGAGCCGTGGTGGCGGCCCGTACACCTCGGCGAACACCTTGAGACCGTGGTGCTCGAGCAGCGTGCTTCGTCTGAGCTCGGCCGCCAACGGTGCCAGGCCGAGCGGATCGTCGCCGACGACCTCGCCGCGATCCAGCAGCACGAGCAGCTTCCGGCCGACGTCGTGATCGCCTTCGACGACGGTGAAGAGCACCGCGCGCTCCTCGCCGCGGGCGACCGAGAGCAACCTCTCGGTGAGGGTCAATCCAGGCGCTCGAGGAAGACGTCGATCTCGCCACCGCAAGGCAGGCCGACACCGAGAGCCTCGTCGTCGCTGATGCCGTAGCTCAGGAGCCTCGGCTCACCCGACGTCAGCACCTCGGCCGCCTGTGCGGCGACGTCGCTCTCGACACAGCCGCCCGAGACAGAACCGCACATCTCCCCGTGCTCGGAGATCGCGAGCTTCGCTCCGACCGGGCGCGGAGCCGAGCGTCGGGTCGCGACGACCGTTGCGATTGCGACCCGTTCGCCGCGGCCTCGCCAGCGCTCGACCTCGTCGACGATTTCCTTCACGCGTGCCTCCGTTCGCTGCCGCCGGGGACTGTAGCGAGGTCGCCCGGCCCGTACCCGCGGAGGAGGGATCGCAAGCACCATCGAGTAGGTTTTGTCGATGGACGCGGCTTCGGCGAGGCGGTCGTGAAGCTCGGGATGAACATGCTGCTCTGGGCGACCGACGTCTCGGGTCCCGAGTACCGAGAGGTGTTCGAGCTGCTTCACGACACCGGCTTCGACGGCGTCGAGATTCCGATCTTCGACAGCTCGCCCGCCTCGCTCCCGCGCTACGAGAACCTCGCCCGGCAGCTGTCCGAGCTCGGCCTCGAGCCGCTCGGCGTCGCGGCCCGCTTGCCCGAGGACAGCCCGATCAGCCCTGATCCCGCCGTGCGGGAGCGCGGCCTCCGCGCGACCAACGCGGCCGTCGACATTTGCGCTGCCCTCGGAGCGAGGACGATCTGCGGGCCGCTCGGCGCACCGCTCGGGTACCTCTCCGGCACGGGCCCGACGCCCGACGAGCGACTTCGCGCGGTCGAGAGCCTCCGTGCGGCCGCCGAGCACGCTCAGACACACGAGGTGACGATCGCCGTCGAATACTTGAACAGATTCGAGATGTACCTGATCAATTGCGCGGCCGACGCTGCCGATCTGGTGCGCGAGGTCGACCATCCGAACTGCCGGTTGATGTACGACACCTACCACGCGCACATCGAGGAGAAGGATCCTCGCCAGGCGCTGCAGGCGTGTCGGGACGTCCTCGTGCACGTCCACGCGGCCGAGAACGACCGCGGAACGCCGGGGACCGGGCAGGTCGCCTGGGACGCCACCTTCGGCGCGCTCCACGAGATCGGCTACGACGGCTGGATCGTGATCGAGGCGTTCAGCGACACCGTCTCCGACCTCGCCCCGGCGACGAGGAGCTGGCGCCGGACGTTCGACAGCGAGGAGCAACTGGCACGCGACGGCGCGAGGTTCGTTCGCGAGCGGTGGAGCCTCTCAGCCCCGTGAAGGACGCCCTACTGGCGTGGTACGACGACCACCAGCGACCCCTCCCCTGGCGCGAGACGCGCGACCCGTACGCGATCCTCGTCTCCGAGGTGATGCTGCAGCAGACCCAGGTCGAGCGGGTGATCCCACGCTGGCTCGCCTGGCTCGAGCGGTGGCCGACCGCGCACGCGCTCGCGGCCGCTTCCCCGGCCGACGTGATCGTCGCCTGGCAGGGGCTCGGCTACAACCGCCGGGCCGTCAACCTGCTTCGGGCGGCCCGGCTCGTCGCCGAAGTCGGCTGGCCCGACGACCTCACCCAGTTGCCGGGCGTCGGCCCATATACCGCGGCGGCGGTGGGTAATTTCGCCTTCGGCCGCGACGTGCTGCCCGTCGACACGAACGTCCGCCGGATCCAGGAACGAACAGGCGAGTCCTTCGACGGTTCGTGCACTCAGGCGCTGTTCGACCTCGGCGCGACGATCTGCCTCGCACGCATACCACGGTGCGGCGACTGCCCTCTCGCTGCAGCATGCCCGTCGCGCGGATCACGGTACGAACCGCTCCGCAAGCAGTCGGCGTTCAAAGGCTCGTTCCGGGAGCGCCGCGCAAAGGCGCTGCGGGAAGTCGCGCGCGGTGAGCAGCCTGGTGACGGGGAGGCGCTCGTCTCGCTCGAGCGCGACGGCCTCGTCTCGCTTGACGACGGTCTCGCCTCGTTGCCCCGCTAGGCGACGGCGGCGAGGCGCGACCGTGCGACCTCGCGGGCGAGTGCCGGCTCGTCGGTGACGAGGCCGTCGACGCCAAGCGCCATCAGCTCCGCCATCTGGCGGAGGTCGTTCACCGTCCACGGCACGACGCGTAGTCCCACTGCATGCGCAGCGTCGACGAGCTCGGCGGTCACGACGTCATGGCGCGGCCCGATCGTGCGCGCGACGGTGATGATGGGCTGCGGTCGGTCGAACAAGAAAGTTGTCTCGACGGCGCCGCGCAATCGGGAGATCTCGGCGAGCAGCGGTTCGGAGAACGAGCACACCGAGACCTGCGCCAGATGCGGCCGCAGCGCCTGCACGAACTGGTGTGCGGACGGCGTCGCCGGTGGAAAGCATTTCGCATCGACGACCAGCTGCGTGCCCTTGGCGAGCCGGAGCGCATGCTCGAAGGCCAGGCCCGAAGCGTCGCCGTGATCGACGTCGTGCGCGACGATCAGCTGGTCGTCGGCGAGCCCGACGTCGAGCTCGAGCGAGCTCGGCGAGCCCGCGAGCAGCCGCCGAAGCGTCAGCGAGTCGTTACCCCGATGCGCCTGGATCTCGAACGCCACGGCACCAGGTTCGCCGCTGCGACCCGGTTTCCGTGTCACAGGACGGCTGAGCGGCGGTAACAGGTCGGTGAACGGCCGACGGAGCCGGTTACACGCTGTGGCGGAGCCAGACGTTGGGCTCGACGTGAACGCCGATGCCCGCCCGGATCTCGAGGGGAGCGAGCATGCCGGGCACGACGTAGGTCCCATCGGCCGGGAAGACCATCTGCGTCCATTGCTCCCAGTCGGCGACCGGGGCCTCGATCAGCATCGACCGCGGCGCCGCCCGCTCGATCCGCCCGCCGACGCGCTCGTGGCGCCGGATCCAGGGATCGAGGTGCGCCCCGTCCTCGCGACGCCAGGTCATGAACTCCTCGATCGGCGTCAGCGGGTACCGCTCCTTGAGCGTCGGGCGGACCGCTGCGATCACGGACTCGAGCCCTGCCGCGGCGGCTGCCTCGCGTGCAGCGGCGATCAACGTCGTGGCCAGCCCTTCGCCGCGCCGCGACCCGGCGACGCTGATCGCGAGCAGCGAGAGCACGTTGCCGCCGCCGGCCTCCATCCCTCGCTCGAACGCGTCGTCCCAGCCGGCCGGCAACTCGTCGCCGTCGACCGGCACCGACAACGCGTGCACCTCGGCGACAAGGCGACCGCCGTCGAGGAGCGCGAGCTGGAACGCGGGGAACTCGTCGTACAGCCTGCCCCAGTACTTCGAGCCCATGGCGTTGTGGGTCATGAACTCGGGAAACTCGTCCAACTGCGAGCGCAGGGCACGCACGTCGGGCCGGTCGGCGAAGCGAACGAGCTCCATCAGCGTTCGAGCAGCGCGACGGCGTGCGCTGCAAGCCCCTCGCCGCGACCCGTGAAGCCGAGGCCATCGGTCGTCGTCGCCCTCACGTTCACCTCTCCCCCGCCGACGGCAGCGGAGAGCCGCCGGCGCATCTCATCGCGGTACGCAGCGATCTTCGGCTCTTCGCCGACGAGCACGCAGTCTGCGTTCACGAGCGTCCAGCCCGCGTCGCGCACCTCGCGATATGCCTCGCGGAGCAGGTCGACGCTGTCGGCGCGGCGATAGCGCTCGTCGCCGGACGGGAACAGCGAGCCGATGTCGCCGAGTCCCGCCGCGCCGAGCAATGCGTCGATCAGCGCGTGGGCGAGGACATCTCCGTCCGAATGTCCGGCGAGCCCGCGCGGATGCTCGATCGGCACCCCGCCGAGCACGAGCGGCACGCCGCCGACGAGCGCATGGGCGTCGACGCCGAGGCCGACCCGGACGCTCATGCGAGCACCGCCGGCAGTTCGGCAAGCGAGCGGATCGAGATCGCGCCTGCGGGCGCCTCGTGCAGGAGGCCCCACGGCCCGCGGCGCACGTGCACGGCGACGAGCCCGGCAGCAAGAGCCGGCAGGATGTCGTTGTCGACACGGTCGCCCACGTAGGCGATCTTGTCAGCCGGGACGCCCGCCTCCTCGATCAGCCGCGTGAAAAATCCGGGGTCCGGTTTGGAGACGCCCCACCGCGCGGCGGAGCCGACGGCGTCGACGTGGGGCCGAAGCAGCTCCTCGGTCTCGACCGGCGTGTTCCCGACTGCCCAGACGACGTGCCCTGCCTGCCGGAGTGCCTCGATCGCGGGCAGCGCGTCGGGGTACCAGTCGTGCTCCCCCCAGGTCGCAGCCGGGTGCTCGACGCCGAGGATCCCCCAGACGTCGTCGTGATGCTCGCCCCGCGCGGCCAGGCCGCCGAGCACGCCCATCAGGGTGAACCGGGGCACGCCGGCCACGTCGGCCGCACGCTCCCACATCCTCGTCTCGTCGATCAAGGTCTCGCCGATGTCGAACGCCACGACGCTACGAGCTCCGTTCATGAGGAGCCTCGCGGCACAGACTTGATCGTGGAACGAGCTCTTAGAGCCATCCGGCCACACGCTCGAGGTCGGCCCGGGTGGTGATCTTGAGCAGCCGCTCGTCACCGGCCACAGTCGTCACGCGTCCACCCGCCGCCTCGACCAGCGCCGCGCAATCCGTGGCTTGTGCCAAGTTGGCACGAACTGGGTCGAGCGCGGCCCGCAGCACGGTGGCGACGAACGCTTGGGGGGTCTGCACCGTGACGAGCTCCGAGCGGTCGAGGGTCTCCGAGACGACGCTGCCCGCGACTCGCTTCACGGTGTCCGAGAGAGGCAGGGTCGGGACGGCGCCGTCGAAGCCTCGGGCCAGCGCCTCGATCAGGCGCTGCACGACGCCTGGGTCGACGAGCGGGCGGGCGGCGTCGTGCACGAGGATGACGGCCGCCTCCTCGGGCACCTCGGCCACGCCGGCGCGCACCGAGTCCGTTCGCGTCTCGCCGCCCGTCACGCACGCGACGACCTTCGACGCGCCGACCTCCTCGGCGAGCAGGATCGCCGGCTCCTCCCAGTCGGGAGGGGCGACGACGATCACGTGCTCGACCGACTCGCACTCGTCGAGCCGCCTGAGCGGCTCGGCGAGCAGCGGCAGGTCGCCGAGGCGCACGAACGCCTTCGGCCGATCCTCGCCGAGCCGCTCCCCTCGCCCGGCGGCGACGAGAACGGCCCAGACACTCACTTGGCGGCGGTGGTCTTCCTCTTCGCGGCGGCGGCAGGCTTCGCGCTCTTCGGAGCGGCGCTCTTGGCGACCGAGCTCTTGACCCCTGAGCTCTTGACGACCGTGCGCGAGGCAACCGACTTCGCCTTCGCCGGTGCGGCCTTCTTGGCGACCGGCGCGGCCTTCTTCACGGTCGCGGTGGGCCGTGCAGCTGTCGCAGCAGCCTTCCGCTCGGCCGGCGTGACCTTGGGCTTCGCGCCGTTGGTCAGCGTCTCCTCGAGCCACTCGAGCGCTTCGTCCTCGCTCATCGTCTTCGCGTACATCAGCTCCGACGCGAGGATCTTCTTGGCCTTGACGTACATCTGCTTCTCGCCGGTCGAGAGGCCCTTCTCACCGTCGCGGAGCGCCAGGTTCCGCACGACCTCGGCGAGCTCGTAGATGTCGCCGGTCTTCATCTTGTCGCGGTTGTGCTTGAAGCGGCGATTCCAGTTCTTGGGCATCTCGGTGCCGCCGGAGGTCAGGTACTTGACGACCTTCTTGACCGCCTCTTCGTCGATAACTTTGCGCAGCCCGACGCGCTCGGCGTTCTCTGCGGGGACGTTCACGGTCATGTCGTTGTGCAGGATCTTGATCGTCAGGTACTCGCGCTTCTCGCCGAGCACCTCGCGCTTCTCACGCTTGACGACCGTCCCAGCACCGTGGTGGGGATACACCACCTTGTCGCCGACCTTGTACAAGTGCGCCTCTTTCCGTCTGTAGTCGCGAAAGTGCCGGCGGCCCTGAAGGCTCACCGGCGAGGCTTACCAGGATAGCAGAAACCCTGCAAATGCACCATTTTTCGAAAAATCCCTGCTAGTTCGCAGAATCGGTCAGCGCGGCCTGCAGCACCTCGCGGAGCGTCTCCCCCACGACCGGCCGGCAGCCGAGCTTGCGGCATTCGGCGACCCTTCGGTCGGCCTGGGCGGCGACCCGCAGGCGGCCCGTGAGCCCGATCTCGCCGAAAACCGCCACCTTGTCTCGCACCGGCACACCTTTCGCGGCCGAGGCGATTGCGAGCGCGATTCCGAGGTCGGCGCCCGGCTCGTCGATGCGCACGCCGCCTGCGACGTTGACGAACACGTCGGCCGCTCCGAGCGTCAAGCCGGCGTGCCGGCCGAGCACGGCCACGATCATCGCGAGCCGCTTCGGGTCGACGCCCGTACCGACTCGCCGCGGCATCGCAAGGTCGGTCGGGGCGACGAGCGCCTGGATCTCCAGCAGCAGCGGCCTCGTGCCCTCGAGCGTGCACGTGACAGCGGCGCCGATCTCGCCCGAATGCGTCTTGCCGAAGATCTCGGACGGGTCGGGGACGCCGACAAGGCCGGCACCGGTCATCTCGAAGACGCCGAGCTCGTTCGTCGAGCCGAACCGGTTCTTGACCGCTCGCAAGATGCGGTGGGCGTGGTAGCGGTCGCCCTCGAACTGCAACACGCAGTCGACGAGATGCTCGAGCACGCGCGGGCCGGCGACCGAGCCGTCCTTCGTCACGTGCCCGACGAGGAACGTCGCGACGCCGGCCTCCTTCGCGACCCGCAACAGCCGGGCGGCCGCCTCGCGGACCTGCGAGACGGACCCCGGCGCCGAGCCGATCTCCGCCGACCACAAGGTCTGCACCGAGTCGATCACGCACACGTCAGGCCGCTCGCGGTCGAGCGTCTCGCAGACGGCTTCCAGCTCGGTCTCGGCGAGGATCTCGACCTCGTCACAGCCGCCGAGGCGGGCTGCCCGCAGCTTGACCTGCGCGACCGACTCCTCGCCCGTGATCAGGAGCGCCCGGCGCTCGCGGGAGATGGCGCCCAGGGCGGCCAGCAGGAGGGTCGACTTGCCGACGCCCGGCTCGCCGCCGACGAGCACGAGGGAGGCCGGCACGAGCCCGCCCCCGAGCACGCGGTCGAGCTCCGGGACGCCCGTGGAGAGCCGCTCGGCCTCGTCTGCGACGACGTCGACGAGCCGCAACGGCGTCCGCGGCTGCGCATTCCGCGCCACGCGGCCCGCGCGAGGCGGGAGCGCCTCGGCGAGCATCGTCCCGAACTCGCCGCAGCCGGGACAGCGCCCGAGCCAGCGGCCCGACGACGTGCCGCACTCGCTGCAGACGTGCTGCACCGCTGCCGGTCTCGAGCTCATCAGGACTGAGGACGGTACTCCGAGGCCCCGACGGCACGTGTGCCGTTTTTGGAACGATCGTTGCCGCGCGGTACCGGCGGATCGGAGACAGCGAGCTCGAGGTGTCCGAAATCAGCCTCGGCTCCTGGCTCACGTACGGTGGGGGCGTCGGCAACGACCAGGCGCGAGCCTGCGTCGATGCCGCCTTCGCCGCGGGCATCAATTTCATCGACACCGCGAATGTGTACACGCTCGGCGAGTCAGAGTCGTTCCTCGGCGAGGTGCTGCAGTCCCGCCCGCGCGACTCGTACGTGCTCGCGACGAAGCGGTACTTCCCGATGGACGACAGCGGCGAGAACCACGGGCTCTCGCGCGGGCAGGTGCTGAAGCAGATCGATGAGTCGCTCGCACGCCTCCGCACCGATCACGTCGACCTCTACCAGTGCCACCGCTACGACACCGAGACGCCCTCGAGGGGACGATGGCTGCGCTCACCGAGGTCGTCCGGGCCGGCAAGGCTCGCTAGATCGGCTTCAGCGAATGGAGCCCCGAGCAGATCCAAGCCTCGCTCGACCTGAGCCGCGAGCAGGGTTTGGTCGAGTTCGTCTCCTCGCAGCCGCAGTACTCGCTGCTCTGGCCCGCGCCCGAAGAGGACGTCTTTCCGCTTCCCGCCGCCAACGGCATCGCGCAGATCGTCTGGTCGCCGCTCGCCCAGGGCGCGCTGACCGGCAAGTACAGGCCGGGCGAGGAGCTGCCGGTCGGGTCGCGTGCGACGAGCCGGCGCATGGGGCGCCTGATGGGCCGGTGGTTGACCGACGACATCCTCGAGCGAGTCCAGCGCCTCGTCCCGATGGCCGACCGGCTGGTGATCACGATGGCACAGCTCGCGCTGGCCTGGGTGCTCCGCGACGAGAACGTCGCCTCGGCGATCGTCGGAGCGTCGCGCCCCGAGCAGGTGGGCGAGAACGCGGCGGCGTCGGGCATCGGGCTCGACGCCGAGACACGAGCCGAGATCGACCGCGCCTTGAGCCGTTAGGCTCAGGGCCGTGCAGCGCGCCAAGCTTCGCTCGCAGTCCGAGACCGTCGACCAGGCTCGCGCGTTGCAAGGCGACGTTCGCGGGGCGATCGGGCTGCTGCCGTCCGACGACCCGGGGGTGATCGACGCGGTCTGGCGGGGCGAGGCACTCGGGACGCTGCTCTGGGCGCTCGGGCTCCTCGACCTCCCCGGCTACGACCAGCCGTTCGACACGGACGAGGTCGCGGCTGCGACCTTCGACGATGCCCGGTTGCGCGACCTCGACGAGATCGACCTAGAGCGTGAGTCGGCACGACTCTGGCACTGGCGGGCACGCACCAGCGAGATTCAGGCGAACGGCGTCGTCGAGCTGCCCGAGCGGTACGCAACGTTCGACCAGCTGATCGCGGCGACCGCGATGCGCGGTTTCGAGCAAGGCCTGCTGCCCACGCCGATGCGTGGCGACTTCCGCGCGTACGGGAAGGTCTACCGCCACCTCGCGCCCGAGCAGCTCGCCGAGGCGCACTCGATCGCCGCCGAACGGCAGCACGCGCTCGCCTGGCTCTGCGGCGAGGGCGAGACGTGGGCCGACGTTCCCCTCGACACGTGATATCGGAGCCTCTATTGTGCCCGGCATGAAGCGTATCGACAGCTACGCCGACCTGATCATCCGTGTCGGCGCCAACGTCCAGCCCGGCCAGACGGTCTTCGTGACCTCACTCGTCGAACACGCCCCGCTCGTGCGCGCCCTCGGCCGGGCCGCGTATGTCGCGGGCGCCCGCAGTGTCGACGTGCGCTACGTCGACAACCACCTCAGGCACGCGATGATCGAGCACGCCGCCGACGAGACGCTCACCGAGACGCCACCGTGGCTACAGGCCCGGGCAGAAGCGCTCGACGGCGCCGCGTTGATCATGACCACCGGCGACCCCGACCCGGAGCTGTTCTCCGACCTCGACCAGGAGCGCGTCGGCAAGGCGCGGCCGGTTGACGCGATGGTGCGGCAGCTCCGCGCGCAGAACGAGCGGACGGTCAACTGGACGATCGCCGCCTAT
This sequence comes from Gaiellaceae bacterium, assembly GCA_036006925.1. Classification (GTDB taxonomy): domain Bacteria; phylum Actinomycetota; class Thermoleophilia; order Gaiellales; family Gaiellaceae; genus PALSA-600. Next base: position 3,372 of record DASYPH010000321.1, on the reverse strand, counting down.
CCGACCGCGGGCCAGGCGGTGCAGGTCTTCGGCGAGCCCGACACCGACCGACTCTGGGAGTCGGTCGCTCACGCCGTCCGACTCGACGCCGCCGACCCGGTCGCCGCCTGGCAGGCGCACGTCGACAAGCTGCACGCACGCTGCCGCCAGCTCGACGCGGCTGCGTTCGACGCGGTGCACTTCTCGGGACCGGGGACCGACCTGACCGTCGGCCTGCTGCCCGGCGCGCGCTGGTCGGGCGGCGGCCTCGAGACCGTCGACGGGATCAAGCATGTGCCGAACCTGCCGACCGAAGAGGTCTTCGCCTGCCCGGACTGGCGACGCACCGAAGGCATCGTGCGCTCGACTCGGCCGCTGCAGCTCGGCGGGACGATCGTGCGCGAGCTCGAGATGCGGTTCGAGCACGGCGACGCAGTCGAGATTCGCGCCTCCTCCGGGGCCGACGCGGTCCGCGGCCAGATGTCGGTCGACGAGTACGCGAAACGGCTCGGCGAAGTTGCATTGGTCGACGGCGAGTCGCGTGTCGGCCAGACCGGGATCACGTTCTTCGACACGCTGTTCGACGAGAACGCGACGTGTCACATCGCCTATGGCGCCGGCGTCACGTTCGGCATCGACGGCCTCGACGGCCTCACGCCGGACGAGGTACGCGAGCGTGGGATCAACAACTCAGCGGTGCACACCGACTTCATGATCGGCGGCCCGGAGGTCTCGGTCGACGGGATCACGGCCGAGGGTCGCGCCGTGCCGATTCTCAGGGAGGACGCATGGCAGCTGTAGACGAGCGGCTCGAGCGGTACGCCGAGCTCGCAGTTCGCGTCGGCGCGAACGTCGAAGAGGGGCAGACGGTCTTCATCGGCGCCCTCGTCGAGCACGCGCCGTTCGCGCGTGCGCTCACGCGAGCCGCGTACGCCGCCGGCGCCCGCTACGTCGACGTTCGCTACGCCGACCAGCACGTGCGTCGCGCGATGATCGAATTCGGCCCCGACGATGCGCTCGAGCACACGCCTGAATGGCTGAAGACGCGTTACCGACACACGAGTGGTAACGCGTTGCTCGCGACGACCGGCGATCCCGAACCCGACCTGCTGGCCGATCTCGACGGCGAGCGCGTCGGCCGCGCACGGATGCGCGAGCTGAACGAGATCATCCGGGATCAGATGGTGGCGCGGACGCTCAACTGGACGGGGCTCGCCTATCCGAACGCAGGCTGGGCGGAGAAGGTCTTCGGCGAGCCCGACGTGGAGAAGCTCTGGGAGTCGGTCGCGTTCTGCACGCGCCTCGACGAGCCCGATCCGGTCGCCGCCTGGCGAGCGCACATGGCGAAGCTCGAGGTGCGAGCCGCCCAGCTGAACGACCGCAAGTTCGATGCGCTTCGCTATCGAGGCCCGGGCACCGATTTCACGATCGGCCTCTTGCAGACGGCGCACTGGATGTCGGCGCTCTTCCACACGGCCAACGGCCGCGAGTACGTCCCGAACATGCCGACCGAGGAGGTCTTCACGACGCCCGACCCGCGCCGGGCCGAAGGAACGATCAGCTCGACCAGGCCGCTGGCGCTATCGGGGGACGTCGTCGAGGGTCTGAAGGTCGTCGTGAAGGGCGGCCGGATCGTCGAGATCGATGCGACCCACGGAGCCGATGTCGTACGCGCCGAGGTGGCGAGCGACGACGGAGCTGCACGCTTCGGGGAAATCGCTCTGGTCGACGGCGCGTCCCGAGTCGGCCAGACAAGGCTGACGTTCTTCGACACGCTCTTCGACGAGAACGCAACCTGCCACATCGCCTACGGGTTCGGCATCCCCGAGAGCTTCGAGGGTGAGCCCGACGAGAACATGAACATTTCGACCGTGCATACGGACTTCATGATCGGTGGCCCGGAGCTCGAGGTCGACGGCCTGACCGCGGACGGCGAGGCAGTGCCGATCCTGCGCGAGGACCTGTGGCAACTCTGAGCGGTGTCGACCGCATCGAGCGCTACGCCGAGCTCGCGGTTCGGGTCGGTGCGAACGTCCAACCGGGCCAGCTCGTCGAGGTCCTCGGCCACGTCGAGCACGCGGCCGTGGCCCGTGCCGTCGCGCGCGCGGCGTACCGGGCCGGCGCGCGCTACGTCGACGTGCTCTACAGCGACCAGCACGTGCGCCGCGCCCTGATCGAGCACGCGGCCGACGACGTGCTGTCGTGGACGCCTCCGTGGCTTCTGGAGCGCGCCAAGGGGATCGGCGCCGAGAACGCGGCCGTCGTCGCGTTGACCGGCGATGCCGAGCCCGATCTGCTGGCCGACCTGCCGGGCGACCGTGTCGGACGCGCCCGCCCCCGCGAGCTGGCTGAGGAGAACAGCCGGCAGGTCAACGAGCAGCTGACCAACTGGACGGTCGTCGGCGTTCCCAACGAGGGATGGGCCACTCAGATGTTCGGCGAGCCCGACCTCGAGCGGCTCTGGAAGCTCGTCGAATTCTGCGTGCGGCTCGACGCCGACGACCCGGTCGCGGCCTGGCGCGACCACGTGACGCGGATCGGCGCGCGCGCACGGTTGCTGAACGAGCTGCGGCTCGACGCGCTGCGCTTCGTCGGGCCAGGCACCGACCTGACGGTCGGGCTGCTGCCGGAATCACGCTGGCAGGGGGTCGAGTCGGTCACCGCCGCCGGCATCCCGTACGTCGCCAACATGCCGACCGAAGAGGTCTTCACCACTCCCGACTCGCGCCGCACCGAGGGGCACGTACGCTCGACGCGCCCGCTCGCACTGTACGGCCGGATCGTGCGCGGCCTCGAGGTTCGCTTCGAGGCGGGCCGCATCGTCGACGTGAAGGCAGACGAGGGGCAGGACGTGGTGCGAGGAGAGCTGACGACCGACGAGTCCGCACCATTTCTCGGCGAGGTCGCCCTGGTCGACGGCACGTCGAGGATCGGCGAGACCGGCGCGACCTTCTTCGACACGTTGTTCGACGAGAACGCAACCTGCCACGTCGCGTACGGCAGCGCGTACTCAGAGGCGGTCGAAGGCGATCCGGGGGCGGGCGTCAACGTCTCGACGGTTCATACCGACTTCATGGTCGGCGGCCCTGACGTGGACGTCGACGGCGTCCTCGGTGACGGGACGCTCGTGCCGCTGCTCCGCGACGACGTCTGGCAGCTCGAAGACGGACCACGCCGGAGGGGCGGCGGCGGCGGGGCGCCTCAAGCGCCCCACCGCCTGCGTTCCGCGCCGTCTACCCCTTCAGGCAGAGCGCCGCCAGGTCGACGCTGTAGGTCGGGTTGTAGGTGAAGCAGCCCACACGACCGGAGAGCAGGACGCGGTCGTTGAAGTTGTTGCGGGCAGCCCACGGCGGGTTCTTCGCCATCATCGAGACGTCGAGGTTCCCGTACGCC
>DASYPH010000320.1:0-4998 GCA_036006925.1 Gaiellaceae bacterium | reverse complement strand
AGAGGGCCGCCCGATCTCCTACTCGTGATCGAACGGGTCGATGATCCGACCAAGACGCCATCCGTGCTCGACGGCGATCGGCGACGTCCGGTTGCGCCAGCACCAACGGCCCGTTCGACGAAGGCATCCGGATCGTCAACGGTCACGAGGATGCGGCACGTCCCTCTCCGGTGGCGCCTGGACTGAATCGCCCCATGCCCTCCGCCGTCGAGCCGGCCCAGAATGCGCCTTCGCCGACAGCGAGCTGGGCGACGATGTCCTCGCCGTCGCCGGCACGATGCAGGACACGCGCACCGAAGGCCCTTTCGTAGAAGAACACTGCAGTCGCCGGACGCTCCACCCAGATCTCAGGTTGCACGCTCACCTGCCCACATCCTGTCGGATTCCTCACTCTCAGGGACCGTCGCCCGGGCGAGCATCAGCCGGATAAGGTCCGCGGATGCTGGTCGCGGTCAGCGTTGATATGGAGGGAGCGTCGCAGCTTCGCGGCGTGCGCGAGATCTGGGGCTGCCTTCCGGAATATTGGGAGACCGGTAAGCCTCGGCTCGAGGCGGACGTGCTCGCGGCGTGCCAGGGGTTGCTCGCCGGCGGCGCCTCGGAGTTGGTCGTGCTCGACAACCATGGCGGCAATACCGTCAACGTGTCCGCAGAGGCGCTGCCGGCGGGGGTGCGGCTCGAGACGTGGCGAGACTTCGATCTGCGCGATCACGCCGTGGACGCGACCTTCCAGGTGGGCTACCACCCTCGAGGTGGCGTCGAGGGATTTCTGTCCCACACCTACGTTCCAGGGTTGCGGCTGAGAGTGGACGGCGAGTTGATCTCGGAGAGCCACGGCCGTGCGTGGGCGTCTGCGGTGCCGTTGCTAGGGATCACCGGCAACGATCTCCACCGGCAAACGATCGGTTCCCTCTCCGATACCCCCTATCTCGTCGTCCAGAAGTCCCTCGGCCGGAGCATGATGCAGCCGCTCTGGAACGTCGAAGACGGGCTCGACGCGATTCGTGAGTTCGCCGAGCGATGCATGCGAGATGCCGCTTCTGCGCCACCAATTAGCCCGCCGAGGGATGGGACGTTCGAGGCCAGCATGCCGGGCGGTCACGAAGTCGTCGAGCAACTGGAAGCTGCCGGCTGGGCTCGCACCGGAGACGTAACGTTCGCGGTCCCCTTCAGTAGCTGGGCCGATGCGAGAGAACCTCTCGCTGCCGCGATGAACGCGGCCCTCGCCCCGTTCATCCCCTACTGGCTTGGCGGCTTCGACAGCGCCGAAGACGCCGCGGCTGCGGACCAGGAACGCGTCGGGCAACTGCGGTTGATCTTCGACGCCTGGGCGCAGGTATCTGAACCGGAATGGTGGGAACAGCGCGCCGACCCGCTCCCCCCGAACGTCGCGGCCGGCCCTACGCCTTGAACGGCCCCGGGCACGCCGCGATCTTCGGAATCGAGAAGCGGGCGATCGTTCCGAACCCCTCGGCCGGCTTGCACGCCTGCGCAACCCCGGCATCGCACGCGACCGAGAGGAAGATGAACGCATCCTCGATCGTGAAGCCGTGCTCGTCCACCAGCAACGACGCCGCCTCCTCCGAGACAAGCGAGAGCGCGTCGGCGTAGTCGACCGCCGACGCGTGTGGCACCCAGCAGTCGCGAAGCTCTGTAACCGGCCACGTGGCCTGCTTGCCCTTCAGCAACTCGAAGCGAATGTCCACCTCGCCGGCGATCTCGACACCGGTAAAGCAAATCTCCCCGTCACCCATCGAGGCGTGCATGTCACCGACCGCGAACATGCCACCGGGCTGTCGAACCGGGAAGAAGATGCGCGCGCCCGCGCCGTGCCAGTGGTCGTCGAGGTTCCCGCCGTGCTGCCCGGCGTGTCCGGTGGCGAGTGTCTCACCTCCGGTCGCGACGCCGACGACTCCAACCATAGGCTTCGCGGGGAACGAAACGCGCTCGTTCATCTTCACCATCCCGTCGCGAACCTCGAACAGCCGGGTCACCGGCCGATTCACGAGGTGGTCGAGCTGACCGAAGCCGGGAATCAGCGTCGCGACGCCCCACTCGAACGGACGTATGTCGAGGATCTCGGCCACGAGTGAGTCGCCCGGCTCCGCCCCACGGACGGAAACGGGCCCGGTCGCGCTGTTGATCCGGCCCAGATCGATGTCGGTGACGAGATCGTCCTCGCTCTGGATCTGACCCGAAAAGCAGTCATTCGTCTCGAACGTGACGACATCACCCGGCTCGATCTCGAGCACCGGCTGCAGATCGGGGCCAAAGGACCAGATCACCTGATCACGCGAGAGCCGATGCCGCACCATTCAACATCCTCCTCCTCGATCGTTCGGCACGCCGGCGCGACCCTACCGCGATCTCGGAGGCGGGACCAGTCGATGACCGGTTATGGGTGCGCGAGCCGGGCACCGCGGCGGTCGTCATCCCGCCGCGCATACGGGCCGACACGAGCACCACAACCGCGTCATCGATGTCGACGGAGCAATCGCCGGAACGATCGCGTCCTTCCGCATCGACGATCAGCTCGAGGTGACCTACTGGGTCCGAGCCTTCAGATCTCGACGCTCAGCGGCCACTGCCCTGCCTGATTCTCAGCCGACGGCGGCAGCGGTCCCGCAGGTTTCCCGCGCATCCGCGCCAGCGTCTCGTTCCACGCCACGGCGTAGTCGTTGACGAACGTCTGGATCGCAGTTCTGTACGCGACGAGTGCCTTGTTGCAGTTCGGCTGTGTCGTCGGGAAGTACGGATCGGCCGCGGGGCCGGCCTTCGGGATCAGCGGCTTGTACGGCGGCGAGTAGACGAACGTGAAGTAGAACGTCGTCATCCCGCCCATCGTGCCGGTGTGCGGGAGGAACTCGAGCAGCTGTTGCCGGGTCAGCTCGTCGCCCGGCTCGGGAATCGCGGCTTTCTGAAGACACGGTGGGAAGTTCGCCACGAACGACAACACCGGGTTCACGGCCGGGTTGAGGCTTCCGGCCCCGTGCACGGTGACCCGGTAGAGGATGCTCGTGAGCACTTCGGTGAGCTGGGCTCGCGTCTGGATCCCCGGCGGCAGGCCTCGGACGTTCCCGTCATCCCTCGCGCCGGCTGCCTTCATCCATTTCTGGAGGCCCGTGTCGTTCTCCACATCGCCGTCCCCTCCGTAGAGGTCGTTGACGACGGCGGACACGTAATCCTCGGTTATCCCCCAGATCTCGAGCAGGTTCCCCACTACTGGATACGCGTCCCATGGCGTCCTCACGGTGAAGTCGTCGACGTCGAGCCCACGAAGCGCGAGCTCGCTCTGCGGGTCGTCATCGGAGAACTTGCGGCCGTCCGCGAACTTGTCGAGCAACTCGAGGAGCGACAAGTAGCCCGGCACCGGCGTGGGTGGCGAGATCTGGTTCCACAAGTGCGTGAGGAGGACGAAATCGAAGTCGATGAGCGACTGTGACTGCGGTTCCAGCAACGCGTAGAGCTTGTGCCCGGCGGGAAGCTCGTTGTACATCGTCATCTGCATCGCGGCCGTGACGATGTGCCAGTGATAGACGTGTCCCAGCCAGATGCCCCAGACCGTGCTCGACGTCTTCGCCGCCTGAAGCGCGTAGCACCACGCGTTGTCGTCGCCGGTGTAGACACGCTGCGGGCGGCCGTCCGTCGTCGCAACGGTGATCGCGATGGGCGTGAGCGCCTTGGTCGTCGGGTCCTGCTTCAGCACCGTGACCGTGCCGGGCGTGAAACGTACCGTCCCGTCGAGCGCGGTGAGCGGCTCGAGCGACGCGAGGATGCTCATGTCGATCTCGTACAGCAGCCCCGTTGCTTGGAGGGCGCTCATGCCCTCGGTGGTCCAGGCGGCCCCGAGCTCCAACTCGAGCACCCGCGCTCGCGCCGCATCGACCTTCGCGAGGACGAGGAGGTTGTACGGCAGGCCGAAGTTCGCAATCGTCGGCCAGAAGCTTTGCGTCGCGACGTCGCGGTTCGTCAGGGTGTCAGCGAAGCGCGGAGCAAGGTCGAGGGAGTCCGTGTAGACGTCCTTGTACGTGGTCCACGGCAGCGTGAATTGGGTCGGATCGTCGAGCGTCAGCTCGTTCGGTGGGGGCGACGGGTCCGGATTCGGGTTCTTGGCCGGGCCGGGCGGAAGCGGCTTGTCGTAGAGGAACTCGTAGGCGTTGTTCTTCTGTCCGTCGATCGTGTAGACGGTGCCCAGCCCGTGATACCCGGTGGGTTCGGCGTCTTCCGCGCGGCCGTTCAGGTTGATCAGCGTCGCGACGATGTGCTGGAAATCGGGATCCCCATACTCGTTGGCCCAGTACGGGATCGCCGGGCAGTTGGTGAATCCCCACTCCTGCAGCGGCAGCCGCTTCACAAACGAGGTCTTGCTGCGCGGCGCGTCGCGGACCTCGCCGGGCTGGACGTGGAGCGCCTTCTCGAGCAGCTCCTTCTCTATCCAGTGCAGGATCGATGACATCGTCTGTCGATTCTCCCCCGTCGGATCAGCTGCGCGCAACTGTGTCGACGTTGACGATCGGCGCAGCCAGTGCCTCGATCAGCCCGTAGCCGTGCGCGCGGGCGAGTGAGAGCGCTCGCCGGGCGTGCTCCTGCGCCCGTGCGCCCTCGCCTCTGGCCGCGAGCGCCTCGGCCCAGCCGAGCTGCGATCTCGCCGCCCACAATTTCAGGCCGTTGTCGTCGTGGAAACGGCAGGCGAAGGCGAAGTGCTCGTCGGCCTGGTCATCCCACCGCAGCGTGGCGGCTGCCACCCCGAGCCACAGCCGCACATGGCCATACCCAAGCGCCCCACTCCAGACGAATTGGTCCTGCCACGGTGTCATCAGGTCGTAGACGAGTGCCGCCGCCTCGAGCGCGTGTACACGTGACGCAGCGTCCGTGTAGAACGCGAGCGCCACGAGCCGCAACGTGTCCCATCCGACCCCCTCGAGTCCGGTCTCGACGGCGTCCCGAAGAAGCATGCGTGCAGCGTCCTGGCTGCCGAAATGCACTTCGTAGAGCGCGGTC
>DASYPH010000319.1:0-12556 GCA_036006925.1 Gaiellaceae bacterium | reverse complement strand
GAATCGAACCCGCATGGCCAGCTTGGAAGGCTGGAGCTCTACCATTGAGCTACACCCGCGCTCGGGCCGTCTAGGTTAGCCGCGGTGCACTCGCCGTATGCCTGGCAGGCGGACGTCGACACGACGGTCGTCATCCCCGCCCTCGCCCTGCTCTACCTGTTCGCGGTCGGCCGGTTCGGGGCCTCGCGCGCGTGTGTAGCGAGCTATGCCGCGTCGATGGTGCTGCTGGCCGTCGCGTTCTGGACACCCCTTCATCACCTCGGCCTCCACTACCTGCTGACGGCGCACCTGTTGCAGAACGTGATCCTGGCCGAGTGGGCTCCGTTCTTCGCTGTGCTCGGGCTGTCTCGGCCGATGGCCGCAGCACTCGCACGTTGGCGCCTCTGGCGGGTCGTCGTCCACCCGGCGGTCGCGCTGCCGCTCTGGCTCGCGAACTACTACGTGTGGCATGTGCCGCCCGTCTACGACGCGGCGCTCGACCGGCAGACGTGGCTGATCCATGCCGAGCATGCGTGCTACTTCGTGACCGGATTCGCGATGTGGTGGCCGCTCGTGCACGACGTCCCACGGCGACTTCCGTCCGGCGCGCGCGCTGCCTACGCCTTCGCCGCCTTCCTCCTCGCCTCGCCGATCGGGCTCCTGCTCGCGCTGCTGCCAAAACCGGCCTACCCCTACTACGCGCACGTACCGACGCGCGTCTGGGGCCTCACGCCGATCGCCGATCAGGAGGTCGGCGGTGTGACGATGGCGTCGGAGCAGGCGATCGCCCTCTTCGCGATCTTCCTGTTCTGGTTCCGGCGCTTCCTCGCGGAGGAGGCCTGACTTATTCGAGGCAGGCCACGACGCGGTTGAGATCCGCGTCGCTGGGATGCTGGTGCCAGAGCATGACGGCGTTGCCCTGCTGGCGCAGAACGTCATCGATGCCGACGTTCTGTGAGTGGAAGCGGTGGTAGGCCTGGTTGATGTTGTCGGCGTCAGCGTTCGTCTGACCGAAGACGACGGTGACGTCGTTGTCGGGAAAGTGGGCCCGGAACGCGCCGCCTGTCGAGGTCGTGGCGACGAAGTCGAGCCCACCACCGAGGCGCACCCCCTTCGACGCCAGGCAGCTCTGCGTCTTGTCCCGCGAGTAGAGGTTCGTGCTCGATCCGCCGCAGGAAGCAGCGAGCAGGCCGACCGCGAGCAGGCAGCCAAGCGTCTTCACGGCGCGTCAGTCGCCAAGGGTCATCACGGCGCGTCAGTCTACGGGCAGCGGCGGCAGATTCACCCGGCTATCGTGCACCGCCGTGCCCGGAACCGCCCCAACCGATGAGAGGCTCGAGCAGTACGCGCGCCTGACGGTGCAGATCGGCCTGAATCTCCAGCCTGGGCAGACGCTGTGCGTCAACGCGCTGATCGAACACGCGCCCTTCGCACAGGCGATCGCACGGGAGGCCTACGCATCCGGTGCCTCGTTCGTCGACGTGCTCTACACGGATCAGCACGTGCGCCGCGCCCACATCGAGCGCGCCGCAGAAGGCGATCTCGGCTTCTCGCCTCCGTGGCTCGTGAAGCGGCTGACCGAGCTCGGCGAGACGGGCGGCGCGCTCTGTGCGATCACCGGCAACCCGGAGCCGGAGCTCTTCGCGGACCTCGACGGCGGACGGGTCGGCAAGGCGCGGATGCGCGAGGTCGCCGAGGCGTCACTCGCGCTCAGCGACGGGCTCTGCAACTGGACGATCGTCGGCTATCCGAACGCCGGCTGGGCTGAGACAGTCTTCGGCGAGCCTGACGTGGAACGGCTCTGGCAGGCGGTCGCGCAGGCGGTTCGCCTCGACGAGCCCGACCCGGTCGTGGCGTGGCGCGAGCACATCGACGAGCTCGAAGCGCGCGCGGCAGTTTTGAACGCACGCCGCTTCGCGCACCTGCGCTATCGCGGCCCCGGCACCGACCTGACGGTCGGCCTGCACGCGGAGTCGGCCTGGCAGGCTGCGCTCGACGAGTCGGCCGGAATCAGGCACATCGCAAACATGCCGACCGAGGAGGTCTACACGACCCCTGACGCGAGGCACGTCGACGGCGTCGTTCGCTCGACGTTGCCGCTGCAGATCCAGGGGACGATCGTGCGGGGGCTCGAGGTGCGCTTCGAAGGCGGTCGCGCCGTTGAGGTTCACGCCGAATCGGGCGAGGCGGTGATGCAGGAGCACATCACGACCGACGCAGGCGCGGCGCGCCTTGGCGAGGTCGCCCTGGTCGACGGTCACTCACGCGTCGGCCAGACGGGAATCGTCTTCTACAACACGCTGTTCGACGAGAACGCGTCGTCGCACATCGCACTCGGCACGTCGATCGTGCAGGCCGTCCCGTGGGCGAACGATCTCTCGCCGGAGGAGCGCAACGCGCAGGGTGTCAACCACTCCTCGATTCACACCGACTTCATGATCGGCTCGGACGAGCTCGAAATCGATGGCGTCGACGCGAACGGCGAAGCAGTGCCGATCCTCCGCGCCGGCGACTGGGTCCTGGTCTAGGCAGTTACCGGACGCCCGGGCGAGGGAAACCAACGTTTCTCGCCCGAGTGGGGAGTCGGGACGGTCGGATTCGAACCGACGGCTTCCGCCTCCCAAAGGCGGCGCTCTGACCAGGCTGAGCTACGTCCCGTAGACGGCAGTGTAGGTAGCGTCGTCGGCCGGTGAGCGAAGCCGCCTTCCCCGTCGAGCCGGCGTCCGTTCGGCGCCCGCGAGTCGGCTACCTGATGGCGGCCGCGGCAGCCGTGCTCTGGGGTGTGAACGGCGCCGTGTCGAAGACGATCCTGTCGACGGGCCTCTCGTCCGAGCGGCTCGCGCAGGTGCGGTCGCTCGGCGCAGCGGCCGGTCTCGTGGTGATCCTGGCGTTCACCGCGCCCGGCCGGCTGCGCCTGACATGGCGGGAGTTGCCCTTTCTCCTCGCGTTCGGCGTCGCCGGACTCGCGTTCGTCCAGTGGTTCTACTTCCTCGCGATCCATCGCCTCACGATCGGTGTCGCACTCCTGATCGAGTACCTCGCACCGTTGCTCGTCGCGCTCTGGGCGCGGTTCGCGTACAAGGATCCGGTGCGGCGCCGGATCTGGGCCGCCCTCGGTCTCGCGCTCGCCGGGCTGGCGCTGATCGTGAACCTCTTCGGGGGCGGGACGTCCCTCGCGGGCGACGGCGTGGCGTTCGCACTCGCCGGCGCGGTCGCCTACGCGACCTACGTGCTGCTCGCCGAACACGTGGTGGGCGGGCGCGACGCGGTCTCGCTGCTCGCGTGGGGCTTTCTCTTCGCGTCGGTGTTCTGGGCCGTCCTCGCACCGTGGTGGTCGTTTCCCGGGCACCTGCTGATGCGTCAGACCTCCCTGCACGGGCAACTCGGCTCGGTGCACTCGCCCGTGTGGCTCCTTGCCGCCTGGATGATCGCGTTCGGGACGATCGTGCCGTTCTTCCTGCTCGTCAGCGCGCTCAGGCATCTGAGCGCGAGCCGTGTGGCAATCGTTGCAATGCTCGAGCCGGTCGCGGGCGCGCTCGTCGCCTGGGCCTGGCTCTCCGAGTCGCTCGACCGCCTCCAGTTGACGGGCGCAGCGGTCGTGCTGGCCGCGATCGCGCTCGCCCAGACGGCTCGTTGACTGGAGTTTTGCGGCCGCCAGGAGGCGGTTGACCCGTCTGGGGGACGACGGAACCCGTTAGGGTCGCGACCTTGAGACCTATGGTCAGGGGCCTCTACGCGATTCTCGCGGCGCTCATTCTCGTTCTCCCAGCAACGTCGACCGCCGGCACGACGAGTCACGAACAGGCGGTCGTTCAGGAGATGAACCGCGTCCGCGCCGAGCACGGACTTCCCGCGCTCCGCTTCGACGACCACCTGCAGCGGGCCGCGGTCGCGCACAGCCGCGAGATGCTCATGAACGACGTGTTCCAGCACGGAGCCTTCAGCAACCGGCTACAGCTGTACAACGTCCAGAGCCGGATCGCGGGCGAGAACCTCGCCTGGGGCACCGGAAGCATGGGGACGGCGAGGGCGATCGTCTCCGCGTGGCTCGCAAGCCCCGAGCACCGGGCGAACCTACTGCGGACGTCGTTCAGCCGGGTCGGCGTCGGCGATCTGACCGGCAGCTTCCAGGGCCACACCGGTGCGCACGTGGTCACCGCCGACTTCGCCGGCTGAACAACCGAGACCCCCGAACCTCGTTCGAACGAGGTTCGAACGAGGTTCGCGAGTTCGCGTTCGTTCTCCGGGTGACGGTCGATCGCGCACCGAAGCCGGGCTTTCACCGCCGGGAGCCGCAGAGCCCTCGGGTAGGACCCTCGAACCTCGTTCGAACGAGGTTCGCGAGTTGGGGTTCGTTCTCCGGGTGACCGTCGATCGACGCCGAAGCCGGGCTTCGCTCGGCGCGAGGCGCAGAGCGGTCGGGTGGGCAGCGATCCCGACTTGCAAAGATGGGCCGCTCGGCCCATTCCAACGCTTCGTAGGGCCGGTTAGCGTCATCGTCACTGGGCGATGCGCACCGCGGCGTGCGTTCCTGGCCATCTGCCGCGGTGAGCAATCACGGAGAGCCCGCTGCGACGACCCCCCGAGCAGCGGGCTCTGCCGTTTCCGGGGACCCGTCTACCATGGCCGCGATGGTGCGCAAGGTCCTTCTGGCGTCGCCCCGCGGCTACTGCGCGGGAGTCGAGCGCGCCGTCGAGACGGTCGAGCGTGCGCTCGATCTGTACGGGCCGCCCGTCTACGTCCGCAAGCAGATCGTCCACAACCTGCACGTGGTGCGCGACCTCGAGGCACGCGGCGCGGTGTTCGTCGACGAGGAGACCGAGGTGCCCGAAGGCGAAACGGTCGTCTTCTCGGCGCACGGCGTCGCGCCGTCGGTGCACGCGAACGCGTCGCTCCGCAAACTGAACACGATCGACGCGACGTGCCCGCTCGTCACCAAGGTGCACGTCCAGGCGCGCCGCTACGCGGCTGATGGCTACACGGTGCTGCTGATCGGTCATGCGGGCCATGAGGAGGTCGTGGGCACAATGGGTGAGGCGCCCGACTCGATCGTCCTGGTCGAGTCGCTCGCCGACGTCGCGCGGCTCGTCTTCAAGCCCGGGGCTCGTCTCGCGTACGTCACCCAGACGACACTGTCGGTCGACGAGACGTCGGAGATCATCTCCGCGCTTCGCGCGCGATACCCCGACATCCACGCGCCGAAGAAGGAAGACATCTGTTACGCCACGTCGAACCGCCAGTGGGCCGTCAAGGAGATGCTCGCCGAGATCGAGCTGCTGCTGGTGATCGGGTCGCGGAACTCGTCGAACTCGAACCGCCTCGTAGAGGTCGCACATGCGAACGGAGTCGCCTCGCACCTGATCGACGACGAGACCGAGATCGACGAGAGCTGGCTCGACGGCGTCGAGGTCGTCGGCGTCACCTCGGGCGCGTCCGCACCGGAGAAGCTCGTCGACCGGGTCTGCACCTGGTTCCGCGCGCTCGGCGTCACCGAGATCGAGCCGTACCGGCTCGTCGACGAGGACGTCGAGTTCCGGCTGCCCGTCGAGTTGCGCCGCGAGCTCGCGCTCGCCGAGACACAGCGCTGAGGCTCTAGGCGTTCGAGGGCGGCGGGCTCGACCCGGAATCGGTCGGGCAGCGGTCGGCTTTGTAGTCGCGGAACCGCCACGATGGGAGGATCCACTTCCACTTGCCGTCCTCGGCGACGAGATGCACGGTGTGCACGAGCGAGAATCTGCCCGCGAAACCCATCCGGATGTCCACCGCCGTGCTGTCGACGAACTTCCCGTCGCCGAGACCGACCGACTCCGTGTTCACGCTCACGACCTTGACACTCCGCGGCCTCGCGATCACCGGCGAGCGGGTCTCGCAGCCGACGTACTCGGAGAGCGGCGCGACCTTCTGGTCGACCGAGTGCAGGTCACCCCACGCGTCGCTGTAGTGGTTGTGCACGATCTGGTCGAGCACCCGGACCGCCGCGACGCGGGGGTTCTCCTCTGGCTTCGCATCACGCTTCGAGCCGCAACCGGCCGCCGCCGGTACCAGGAGCACGAGCAGCAAGGTCATCATCCACCCGGTCCGAGACATGGCCTACGTGCGCTCGACGCGAAGATCGCCGACATCGACCGAGACGGCGAGCGTCTCGGCGGCGAGCCGCTCGCCGAACCGCTCGACGAGCTCGGCATCCGGCAGCCAGAGGCGGATCCGGTCGGTCAGCTCGAGGCCCGACTCCTTGCGCAGCACGTTCACCTCGTGGATCCGATCGAAGAGACGGCCTTCGAGGCGGAGTTCGTCGTCGAGCTCGGTGTCGATCGCAACGGTAACTCCGTCTTCGCTCGCAACGGCCCAGCCCTCGCGGCCCACGCGCTCGACGAGCACCTCGCCAGGGTCGAGCACGTGGCCGTCGACCTGAAAGCGGCCGCCGTCGAGCTCTTCGAACTCACCGCGCTCGAGTGAGGCGCGCACGTCGCGCAGGGCGGCGCCGAGCTTCGGCCCGAGCACCGGAAGATTCGGCTTGACGCGAAGCTCGGAGGCTTCGACGTCGCCGAACGTCACGTCGCGCACTCTCAGCTCGTCGGCGATCTCGTCCGCGTGGCCGTGCGTCGCCGGCGCAGCGCCGGCGACGACGAGCCGTCGAAGCGGCTGTCGCAGCTTCAGCTGGGACGACGAGCGAGCCTGCCGGCCCAGCTCGACGACACGGCGGACCTCGGCGATCTCGGCGAGGAGCTCGGTGTCGTGCGACGCCGACTCGGGCCACGGTGCGAGATGCACGGACGCAGGCCCGTCCTGGACGAGGTTGCGCCAAAGGTGATCGCTGAGAAACGGTGCCACGGGCGCGATCACGCGCAGAGACTGGACGAGGGCATACCAGAGCGTCCCGAACGCAGCCTCGTCGAAGGAGTAGAAGCGGCGGCGCGAACGCCGGATGTACCAGTTGGAGACGTCGTCGACGAACGCCTCGAACGCCCTGATCACGTCGCCGGTCAGCGTCGCCTCGTAGCCGGCGGTCGCGTCGGCGACGAGCTGCTTCGTGCGCTCGACGAGCCAACGGTCGAGCGTCGACAGCTCGCCGGACGGCTCCAGCGCGTTCCAGGACGGCGTGAAGCCTTCGATGTTCGCGTAGTCGACGAGGAACCGGACCGAGTTCCAGAAGGTCAGCAGCCGCCTTTTGATCTCGTGTGCCGGGCCGAAGCCGAACAGCAGGTTGCGGTCCGGAGGCTGCGCGCAGTACTGCCAGCGCATGACGTCGGCGCCCATCTGCGCGAACGCCTCCTCCGCGTCGATCGTGTTGCCCCACGAGCTGTGCATCTCGCGGCCCTTCTCGTCGAGCATCTTCTCGTAGCCGAGGACGCGCTTGTACGGGGACCGGCCCACGAGCACGACCGACATGAAGAACTGCGAGTAGAACCAGAGCCGGATCTGCTCGCGCATCTCCGATACCCAGTCGGCCGGGAACCACTGCTCCCAGTACGCGTGATCCGGCAGGTCGGCCGTCGTCAGCCCCTTGGCGGCGCCGGTGCCGTAGCCCTGCGGGATCCGCTCCGGGTTCTCCCAGCCGAGCGTCGCGAGCGGGACGATGCCTGCGTCGAGCCACACGTCGCCGACCTCCGGGATCCGCGTCACCGGCTCGCCGCATGACTCGCAGCCGATCGGCACGCGGTCGATCCAGGGGCGGCGCAGCTCCTCGAGCTGCTCGATGCCTTCGACCGCGCGCTCCGTCAATTCGGCCTTCGAGCCGATCACGTTCAGGTGCCCGCACGCGCACGGGTAGAGCGGCAGCGGCAGCCCGTAGTAGCGACGGCGCGAGATGTTCCAGTCGCCCATGTTGCGCAGCCAGTCGTCCATGCGCTTGCCCATGTACTCCGGCACCCACTCGACCTTCGCGTTCTCCTCGAGCAGCTTCGGCCTGACCTCGTCGACGGCGATGAACCAGTCGTCGGCGATGCGGAAGATGAGCGGCGTGTCGCACCGCCAGCAATGGGGATACGCGTGCGTGTACAGGCCGGCGCCGACGAGGAACCCGGTTTCGCCGAGCCGCCCGATGATCTGGTCGGCAGCTTCGGTCGTCGAGAGTCCGTGCAACCAGCCGTAGTCGTCGTAGAACCGTCCCGACTCGTCGACAGGCGTCAGCACCGGCAGGTCGTGCAGCTTCCCGAGCTCGAAGTCCTCACCCCCGCACCCGGTCGCGATGTGGACGAGGCCCGTCCCCTGGTCCATCGTGACGTCCTCCCACGGGATGACGCGATGTTCGACCTGCGACCCGGGCGCGAGATCGTCGAACGGACCCTCATAACGCCAGCCGACCAGCTCGTTGCCACGAAGAAGCTCGACGAACGTGTCGTCCGCGTTCAGCTCCACGGCGACCCACTCGCCGTTCTCACGCCGGCCGTACTCCTTGTCGGGCTGCACGGCGACCGCCACGTTGGCGGGAAGCGTCCACGGCGTCGTCGTCCAGATGACGAGCGACTCACCGGGCCGGTCGAGCAGCGGGAAGCGAACGAAGAGTGACGGATCGGCCCGGTCCTGATAGACGCCTGCCTGCGTCAGCTCGTGCTGCGAGAGTGACGTCCCGCAACGGGGGCACCACTCGGTCGACCGGTGACCCTTGACCAGCATGCCTCGCGCGTGCACGAGCTTCAGGAACTTCCAGATGTACTCGATGTTGGTGTCGCTGAAAGTGAAGTAGTCGTTGCCCCAGTCCATCCACTGCCCGAGGCGCTTCGAGCCGCGCGTCAACGCGGCCGACGACCGAACGACGACGTCGCGGCACTCCCGGGCGAACGCCTCGAGCCCGTACTCCTCGATCTCCGGCTTCGAGTTCAGGCCGAGAGCGCGCTCGACACCGACCTCGATCCAGAGGCCCTGGCAGTCGAAACCGTTCTGGTAGCGCTGGTCGAAGCCGCGCAGTCCCTTGTAGCGCTGGAAGACGTCCTTGAGCGTCCGCCCCCACGCTGTGTGCACACCGAGCGCGAACCTGTTGGCGGTGACCGGGCCGTCGACGAACGACCACTTCGGGCCGCCTCGGTTCCGCTCGCGGAGCTGGGCGAACGTCTGCTCCCGCTCCCAGACCTCGAGCAGCTCGACCTCGATTGCCGGATGATCGGGCTTGTCGGGAAGCCGGGTGAACACGTTTCGATCGTACCGAGCGGGAACAAACGATCCGACCGCGCCGTTTGAGAGTGTGTACGTATTCCCCTGAAAGGAAGCAATGGCTACCAACGCAACAACCGATACGTTCGAGAGCGAGGTCCTCAAGTCCGACGGCAAGGTGATCGTCGACTTCTGGGCCGAATGGTGTGGCCCGTGCCATGCCGTCTCGCCGGTGCTCGACCGGATCGCCGACGAGCATCAGGTGAAGATCGTCAAGGTCAACATCGACGAGCAGCAGGATCTCGCCCAACGCTACGGCGTCGCGTCGATTCCGTTCATGGTCCTGTTCGAGGACGGGCAGCCACAGGCGTCCGCGATCGGCGCCATGCCGAAGGGCTCGCTCGAGAAGGCCCTGGGCCTGGCCGCAGCGGTCTAGCCGAACGACCTAGGCGGACGCTTCGTCGCGTTCCAGGTACGAGAGGAACGCGAGGTGCTTGGCGAGGTAGTCCTCGATCGCCCGCACTCCGTCCTCGGCCCAGTGGTCGAGCCAGCTGTCCGCAAGATCGTCCTCGATACGATGCAACGCGCCGCGGGGGTCCATGGCGGCATGATCGGCTTCGGGTCGGACGGCTACATGAGCCGTTCGGCCCATCTTCGAGCCGTCTTACGCCCAGCGACCGAGGAGACGGGCTTGCCCGGGAAAGGCCATCTCGGCCGGCAGGTCGTCGCGCGGGAACCAGTGCAGCTCGGCGACGTCGTCGGCGGCGACCGGTTCGCCTCGAGCGGCGACGATCCAGGTCACCGAGAAGACGAAACGCCCTGCATACGGCTCGATGTCGATCCCGAAGAGCTCGAGCGGCTCGATCTCGAGGCCGGTCTCCTCGCGGAACTCGCGGCGGAGACCGGCGAGCGGGTCCTCTCCTTCGGCCAGGAAGCCGCCCGGGAGGTCCCAGTGCCCGAGGCGCGGCTCGCGGCCTCGGCGAGCCAGGAGCACGCGTCCGTCGCGCTCCAGGATTCCCTGCACGCCCGGGATCGAGTTCGCCCAGTACTGCCCGCCGCACGCCGCACATGCGAGATGATCCGCCGCAATGGTCAGGGTTCCGCCGCAGCGGGGACAGAAACGCCAGTCGTCGAGCAGGCTCATGACAGGCACATGATTGACATCCGGCGATGAAGGTGGTGCTCGTCCATTCGGCACTCGGCGACTCGCGCCTCTGGCGCAGGCAGGTCGAGGCGCTCGGCGACGTGCACGAGATCGTCGCGCCGGACCTTCCCGGCTGGGGCACCGAGCCGCTGCCGACGGAGCCGTTCTCGCTGGTCGACTACCTCACGACGTTTCTGCCGGCTGCGCTCGTCGGCAACTCGTTCGGGGGCGGCGTCGCGCTGCGGACGGCGCTCGCACATCCAGACCGCGTCTCACGGCTGGTGCTCGTCGGCTCGGGCGTCCCCGCGTGGGACTGGACGCAGGGGCTCCGTGACTATTTCGCGCGCGAGGAGGCGGCGATCGACTCAGGCGATCTAGACGCGGCGACCGAGGTGAACATGGAGTTCTGGGTCGCGCCCGAGCACCGCGACGAGGTGCGGCCGCAGCAGCGACTCGCGCTCGAGCTGCAGACCGCGCACGACGAGCCGGAGCTGATCTGGCCGGAGCCGGCGCCCCTCTCGTCGCTCGGCATGCCCGTGCTCGTGATCGTCGGTGACCAGGACAAGCCGGACTTCATCGCGATCGCTCACCATCTGGCGGAAGAGATCGACGGCGCCGAGCTGGCGATCGTCGAAGGGGCCGGCCACCTGATCGGTCTCGACCGGCCCGACGAGCTGAACGCCCTGCTCCTCGACTTCCTAGCCGACTGAGACTTCTGAGAGTTCCCGCAGGACCGCGTCCGCCAGCGCCGGCCACGCCTCGGTGGCCCAGTCCCCGAAGCGCCGGTCCGAGAGGATGCCAAGCGCAACTCCCGCTTCCGGATCGACCCACAGGAAGGTGCCGCTCCGACCGAAATGGCCGAACGTGCGCGGCGAGTTGAGCGAGCCCGTCCAGTGCGGCGACTTGCTGTCCCGCAGTTCGAAGCCGAGCCCCCAGTCGTTCGGCGTCTGACGCCCGAACCCGGGCAGGACCCCGTCGAGGCCCGGGAACTGCACGGTCACCGCCTCGGTGAGCGTCTCGGGCGCCACCCGCTGCGGCGCCTGAAGTTCGCGTGCCAGCGCGGCGAGATCGTCGATCGTGCCGCTCACCCCGGAGCCGGCCGAGCCGTCGAGCCGCATGCCGGTCCCAGACCAGACGTGCGCGAAGTACGCGGCGAACGGCATGTCTGCGCGCTCGGCGACGAGGCCGGCGGCCACCTCGAATCCGTAGTTCGAGTAGATGCGGCGTCGCCCGGGCTGCGAGATCGGCGCGCCCGCCTCGAACGGCAGGCCCGAGGTGTGGGCAAGCAGGTGACGGAACGTCGAGCCGGGCGGTCCGGCGGGCTCGTCCAGATCGACGATCCCCTCCTCCGCGGCGACGAGTGCCGCGACCGCCGTGGCCAGCTTCGACACCGACGCCCACTCGAACCTGTGGGCGCCGTCGCCGTGCGCCGCCTCGTGCCGCCCGGTGACGACCGCGGCCACATGGCCGCACTCCCACTTGTCGATCGCGCGCAGAGCCTCCACGAACGGCGAGACTATCGGCGTGGAACGCCAACTCATCTCCTCGGGCGCCTCCTTCGAGGAACGCGTCGGCTACTCGCGCGCGGTGCGGGTCGGCGAACAGGTGTGGGTCTCCGGAACGGCACCGATCATGCCGGACGACGCGGATCCGCCCTCCGGCGCCTACGAGCAGGCGCAGGTCTGCCTCTCGATCATCGCGAAGGCACTCACGGACGCCGGCACGTCGCTCGACGCCGTCGTCCGCACACGCATCTACGTCACCGAGGCAAGCCTGATCGGCGAGGTCGGCCGCGCACACGCCGAGGCGTTCGCGAAGGCACGGCCGGCCACGACGGCCGTCGTGGCGCAACTGCTCGACCCGCGCTGGCGTGTGGAGATCGAGGCCGAAGCGGTGATACTGACCGCGTGAAGCAGATCTTCCCGCCGTCGATCACGGGCAAGGGCGCCGAAGGGCTGGGCAGCTCGCAGGCGAGCGTGCTCGAGCACTCGTTCGGGAAGAGCGACGCGTACACGCTGGGTGTCGAGGAGGAGTACCAGCTCCTCGATCCCGAGACGTGGGACCTCGTGCAGCACATTGACTCGGTGCTCGCGGCCGTGGCGCACGGCGATCACGAGGACCACATCCACGCCGAGCTGATGCAGTCCGTGCTCGAGGTGACGACGCCGGTTTGCCGCACTGCCGGAGACGTGATGCGCTCACTGGCGCAGCTTCGGGGGTACGTCGCCGAGATCGCCCGGTCGGAAGGCTGCCGGGTCGGTAGCGCCGGAACGCATCCGTTCAGCCTCTTCGAACGCCAACGGATCACCGCGCGCGACCGCTACCGCCAGCTCGTCGACCAGC
>DASYPH010000318.1:0-3068 GCA_036006925.1 Gaiellaceae bacterium | reverse complement strand
GGGACTTGAGTTCGAGGACCTCGGCGCGAGGGCGCTCAAGGGCGTCCCGGGAAGATGGCGCCTCTTTTCGGTGCACGAGTAGGCACCGCCGGGCCGCCTCGCACAAACGTGAGGGCGCTCGCTGGAGCCCACGGCTGACGGAAGGCTCTGGCGTCATTGCGGAACGCTGGCCCAGCCGAGAACGTCGATTCTCGGCCTGCTCTCTCGGGCGTAAGGGTCGGATCGCCGCTCCCGACTCGGACGGGCTAGGTGAAGATGATCTCGCCGCCGGCGGCGAGTGAGTAGAAGTCGCCGACTGTGATGATGTCATCGACCTGCTCGACGAAATCGTCCTTGGTGAGGCCGAACATGTCGACCGTCGCCTTGCAGGCCCACAGCTTCGCCCCTGAGTCCGCGACGAGTTCGATGAACTCCGGGATTGGCGGGATGTCGAGCTTCTCCATCTGACGGCCCATCATCTTCGTCGCGATCGCCGACATGCCGGGGAGCGCGCCGACGAGTGTTGGGATGTGCATGCCCGGGTTCCCGACCGTCGCGACTTTGATGTGGTCGTAGCGGTTCTTGCGGATCGCGTCGAGTCCGAAGAAGGTGAAGAAGAGGTGTGCCTCGATGCCTTCCATGCGTGCTCCGTTGGCCATGATCAGGCCGGGATAGATCCCCTCCAGCGATCCATGGGAGACGACGATCGCGACCTTCTCGATCGTCTTCGGTTCCGCGAGCGTTTCGTCGGTCAACTCAGCGGTCGCGGTCATTCAGATGCACCCTTTCGGCTTCGGAATGCCGCCGATCTTGGCGGCCAGCTTGGCGGGACCTTTTGGAAAGAGCTGGTATAGCTCCTTCACCGGCACGCCCGACTCTTTGCCGAGCGAGCGGATCGTCGGCGCTGTGCCGGTGGTCAGATATCGGTCGCGCATGAAGCGAACGACGAGCCAGTGTCGGGCGGTCAGCTCGTGGATCCCGTTCTCCCGGGCGATGTCTTCCGCGAGTTCCTCTGTCCAGTCCTCGGTGCGAAGCAGGAAACCCTCAGGGTCGGTGGCGACTGTAAGTGTGCTCATGGTGTCCTCCTAGACGGCCGCCGGCGTGCGCTTGCCCGCACGCGGCATCTCGGGCCCGACGAGCGGCATCTCCCGCCCGGGCAGCAGCACGTGCCAGTAGAGCCACTGGAACATGAGCTTGCCGAGGTGGTTGATCCGCGATTCCCGCAGTAGCGGGAGCGGCCCGGCCGACGTCGGGAAGCGTCCCGGGACCGGTTCGTGGTCGTAGTTGAAATCAATCAGCAATGCCTTCTTGAAGCCGGTCTCGATGAAGCAGTTCGCGTGTCCGTCGAAACGAGCCGCGAGATCGCGGCCGGCGAGGAACCGTTCGATGTTCGCGGAGAGAACCTCGCCCTCGAAATGCGTGACGGAGCCTGCCTTCGAGGTCGGCAGATCGGTGGCGTCGCCGATCGCGAATACGTTCGCCGCCGCAGTGGTCTGTAGCGTCGCCAGATCCGCCGGGATGAAGCCGAGCGAGTCGCCGAGGCCGTCCGAGCGGTCGATGTACGCGGCGCCGCCGTGCAGCGGGATCGTGGCGAGCAGGTCGAAGGCGATTTCGCGCTGGTCGTAGGAGCGGAGCACGCCATTCGCTCCGTCGATCTCGCCGGCTGCGAACTCCACGTCGACGCGGATATTCTTCTCCTCGAGCAGGTACGAGAGATGCTTCGAGGCGATCGGCTTGGTGAAGCAGCCGTCGAGCGGCGTCGCAAGGGACAGCTCGACATCGTCGCGGATGCCGCGCTCGCGGAAGTACCAATCCGCCAGGAACGCGAATTCGATCGGTGCGACCGGGCACTTGATCGGCATGTCGACGACGTTGACCACCAGGCGGCCGCCTTCGAAGTGCGCGAGTGCATCGCGGAGCTTTGTCGCGCCGGCAAGGTCGTAGAAAGTGAAGACGGACTCGCCCCAACCATCACCCAGCATTCCCTCGGTCTCCTCGGGCAGCAGGCGCGCGCCGGTCGCGACCACGAGAACGTCGTAGTCGAGGGAGGTTCCGTTCTCGAGTCGCACACGTTGCTCGGGAAGCGACACCGTCTCGATCGCGGTCTCGTGGAAGGTGATGCCGCGGTGGAGCTGCTTCCGGCGTGGGCGGACGATCTCGGCGGGGTCGGCGAGCCCGAAGGGGACGAAGAGCAGGCCCGGCTGGTAGACGTGGGCGTCGTCGCGGTCGACGACGTCGATTCGAAGCGCATCCGCGTCCAGGTGGCGCCGCAGGCGATTGGCGAGCAGGGTGCCGCCGGTCCCGCCGCCCAGGATCACAAGTCGTTTGCTCATGGCCCGAACGCTCGCGGACGTCAGGCGGTGCGCCATCGGGATTCGGAGGCGGACCTGCCGCGGTCAACTACGAAGTTACGCAGTTTCCCCGCACGGCCATCGGGATGCGGCCTGATGTTCGCGGCGACGCGGAGGGTCAGGCTCGCCGCGAAAGGAGAAAAATCACATGGCTCAAAAGGTGCTCTGGCCGATCCTCGTGATCGGTATCGCGCTTATCGTCCTGCCCTTCGCGTTCCGGATGCCGTCACGGACGGCCGCGGGCGAACGGATGATGAGCGACTTCCAGCCGCTGATGCAGGCGACGTCCGTGCAGAAGACGGCGGACTACTACAACAAGGTCTTCGTGCCACTCGGTACGGCTTCGACGCAGTTCAGCGCTGCGGCAAAGAATCCGCAGATGGGCGCGAAACTGCGGCCCCTCATGCCGATGCTCCAGCCGGTAATGCCGATCTTCGCGCAGGTCCCGGCCGGTCTCGCCTGGTACAAGCCGCTCGTCACGACAATGCAGGGCAACGTACAGGACTACAAGTCCGTGAACGCGCTTCCCTCGTTCACGCTCTTCACGTGGTTCTTCGTGATTCCGGGCATCCTGCTCGTTCTCATCTCGGGATTCGGGCTCGCCGCCGAGGCCCGCACCGGGCACGTTCACCTCCATTTCCCACACCCCACCTCTGCCTGAACGATGCCGCTTCCCGTCCCGCTCACCGACGACGCCGCAGAGCTCATCGCGCAACGGTTCCGACTGCTCGCCGAACC
>DASYPH010000317.1:0-2449 GCA_036006925.1 Gaiellaceae bacterium | reverse complement strand
CGAGCGAGGCAGCGATGCTCGGCGGTCTCGCGCTCAAGCGACGCTGGCAGCAACAGCGGGCACGCGACGGCAAGCCGTCGGACAAGCCCAATGTCGTGATGGGAATCAACGTTCAGATCTGCTGGGAAAAGCTCGCGAACTACTGGGACGTCGAGATGCGGCTGGTTCCGATGGAAGGCGACCGCTTCCACATGAACGCCGAGGAGGCCGTGAAGCTGTGCGACGAGAACACGATCGGCGTGATTCCCGTGCTCGGCTCGACATTCGACGGCTCCTACGAGCCGGTTAAGGAGATCTGCGACGCCCTCGACGACCTGCAGGAGAAAACGGGGCTCGACGTCCCCGTGCATGTCGACGGTGCGTCCGGCGCGTTCATCGCCCCGTTCGTCGACCCGGACCTCGAGTGGGACTTCAGGCTGCCGCGCGTAGCCTCGATCAACGTGTCGGGCCACAAGTACGGGCTCGTGTATCCCGGCGTGGGCTGGGTGGTGTGGCGCGACGCAGACGCCCTTCCGGCCGACCTGATCTTCTGGGTCAACTACCTCGGCGACAACATGCCGACGTTCGCGCTGAACTTTTCCCGGCCGGGCGCCCAGGTGGTCGCCCAGTACTACAACTTCCTCCGCCTCGGCTTCGACGGCTACAAGGCGGTACAGGGCTATGCCCGCGATGTGGCGACGACACTCTCGGCGCAGATCGCCGAGCTCGGGCCGTTCGAGCTGCTGACGCGGGGCGACGAGCTGCCCGTGTTCGCGTTCACGCTCGCGGATGGGATCGACAACTTCTCGGTCTTCGACGTCTCGAACGCGCTCCGCGAGCGCGGCTGGCTGCTGCCGGCGTACACGTTCCCGAAAAACCGCGAGGATCTCGCGGCGCTGCGCGTCGTGGTCAAGCGCGGCTTCGGCCAGGACATGGCGAACCTGCTCGTCGAGGACATCAAGCGCCAGCTGCCGAAGTTGCAGAAGCAACCCGAGCCGGTTCACGAGACCGCGGCAACCGGCTTCCACCACTAGGCGTTCAGGCGATGAGCGCAACGGCGAAGCACGTTGAAGGAGTCCTCGCCGAGCGGATCGACAAGGACATCCTCGAGCCGATCGCGGACTTCCAGAACCCCGCGCAGGAGTGGCGACGGCTCTTCTCCGAGCTGTACGGCACCTTCCTGCTGGTGATCGTGGCCGCCGGGGGCGGGATGATGGGCCAGGCATTCCCGGGCACGATCAGTCGCACAGCCGCGGTCGTCGCGCCGGGCCTGATGGTGATGGGGATCATCATGTTCATGGGCAAGATCTCGGGCGCACACCTCAATCCCGCCGTGAGCGTCGCCTTCTCCCTCCGCGGCGACTTCCCATGGCGGCGGGTCCCGGGCTACATCGTCGTGCAGCTCGTCGGCGCGACGCTTGCGGCGCTGTTCCTGCGCGAGGTGATCAAGGTGTCGGCCAGATACGGCTCCAATTACCCGGCGAGCGGCTACTCGAACTGGCAGGCATTCCTGATGGAAGCGCTGCTCACGCTCGGGCTCGTCAGCGTGATCCTCGGCACCGCCTCGGGCGCGCAGAACATCGGCATCTTCGGCGCGATCGGCGTCGGCGGCTACATCGCGCTCGCCGGCCTGTGGGGCAGTCCGATCTCGGGCGCCTCGATGAACCCCGCGCGCACATTCGGCCCCGACCTCGTCGCCCGCGAGTTCGGGGGCTACTGGGTCTACGTCGCCGGTCCACTCCTCGGCGCTGCCATCGCCGTCGGGTTCGCGTACGTCCTCCGCGGCGCCGGGGGCGGCAAGGCCGGGTCCGCAGCCGCCCAGGGCGACCTGCAGACCGAAGTCGCCAGACCCGGGCAGGCCTAGATGGGCACCGCGCAGAACAAGACCGCACGAAGGAGTCCCAAACCGGTTCCGCACCCCACGCGTGCCGAGCGGATTGCCGGTGGGAGGGCTGCGAGAGCCGATGTGCCGCGCTCGGCGCACGCCGGGATCGAGTTCCCCGAGCCTCGCGATCCTGTGGGGCTGCTGGAGGAGCAGGCTGTCTCTCGGGTGCCCGAGCTCGTCCCGATCCGGTATGGGCGGATGCTCGCGTCCCCGTTCGCGTTCTACCGCGGCGGCGCGCTGATCATGGCGGCGGACCTGGCACCGACCCCGAGCTCGGGGCTTCGCGTTCAGCTCTGCGGCGACGCGCACCTCTCGAACTTCGGCGTCTTCGGCTCTCCCGAGCGGAACCTCGTTTTCGATATGAACGACTTCGACGAGACCGCTCCCGGTCCGTGGGAGTGGGACGTCAAACGCCTGGCGGCCAGCTTCGCCGTCGGAGGGCGGGAGAACGGGTTCAGCGAGACAGAGCGCAGAGCGGTCGTCCTCGACACGCTCCGCGCCTACCGGGAGTCGATGACCGCCTTCGCGCAGATGCGGAACCTCGACGTCTGGTACGCGCATCTCTCCGTCGATCAGGCCATGGCC
>DASYPH010000316.1:0-34954 GCA_036006925.1 Gaiellaceae bacterium | reverse complement strand
GCCAGGATCACGGTCACGATTGGATAGAGCGAGGCGAGCACGGCGGTCAGGCTGACCAGACCCTGTCCGGACGACGCTGCGAAGAGGGCGTTGCCGATCGTGTCGCCGATCCCGACGGCGAAGACGATCGCGAGCTGGCGCCGCGTCAGCCGGAGTTGCGGCCGCCGGACCGCGACCGCCGAGGCGATCAAGAACAGCGCCGTCGTGCGGAAGATCAGTGATGCCCACCAGAAGTCGACCTTGCCGGCCGCATGCATCCACGGGAAGTAGAAACCGAACCCCAGCGCGGCGAGCAACGCGAGCCCCACCCCGGCGGCCAAGCGCCGAGAACCCTCGCGGTGCTCGATCGAGGCCAGCGCGACGCCGACGATCGCGCAGGCGATGCCTGCGATCTGGGCGGCCGACGGGTCGTCGCCGGTGGCGATCCCGAAGACGACCGGGATGATCGCCGAGGCGCCGGCGATCGGCGCGACGACGCTCATCGTGCCCAGCTGCATGCCGCGGTAGTACGCATACAAGCCGGCCGTTCCGCCGATCGCGGCCGCGATCGCGAACACCACGCCCCAGCCTGCCGGCCCCTCGCCGCGCACCGCCACGACGATCGCGATTCCGAGCGCTCCGCCGACCTGCGCCCAGAGCAGCACACGCAGCGTCCCGAGCGTCCTGCTGAGGAGCGGGCCGACGAAATCGGCGATGCCCCAGGCGAGACTCGCGCCGAGCGCGAGTAGGAGCGGCGTCAATCGACCCGGCGGGTCGCCGCGACGGCGTCGAGCTGGTTTGCGTGGTAGAGCACGGCCGCCTCGGCCGTTCGGGCACCCCGCGCCTCGTGGTGGACCGAAACACAGTGAACGAGCTCCGCGAGCTGGGGCGCGGTCAGGCCCTCGGCTCGCGCCTCGATCAGCCGCGTGCCGAGGTGAACGTGGCCGAGCAGCCGGCCCTCGTCGGTCACCGCGAACGCCGGCCCGCGGCCGAGCTCGCGCGTGCGCCCGACGTCGTGCACGAGTGCCGCGGCGAGCAGCAGATCACCGCGGAGGCGGGGATGGAGCTGGGACGTCTCGCGGCAAAGCGTCGCCACTCCGACCGTGTGCTCGAGCAGTCCGCCGGCATACGAGTGGTGATCCTCGGGAGTGGCCGGAAACGCGCCGAGATCACAGTCGGCGAGCACGGCTCGCACCGTCGCCGCCAGGCCGGGATGGGAGATCTCCGCGACGAGAAACTCGAGGAAGCCCACGAGCTCGTCGCGATCTCGCCGCATCGCCGGCGTCAGCGACGCCGGGTCGACGTCCGCAGCTTCGAGCGAACGGACGTCGAGCTGCAGCCGGTCGCGGAACTTCTCGACGCGTCCGAGCACGCGCACGGCATCGCCTTCGGCGAAGCGGCGGTCGAGCAGCTCGACGTCGTTCCACACGCGAGCTTCGATACGGCCGGTGGGGTCGACGAGCTCGAGCGCGAGGTACGAGGCGCCCGACTTCGTCCGCAGCTTTCGTTTCGCGCTGACGGCGTACACGGCCTCGACGACCCGGTCTTCGGCGAGCTCCGCGATCGTCACAGCACGAGTCTAGATGCGAGTCCAGATCCGGAAGCCCTCTGCCTCGCGGCCCCTGCCGACAGCTTCGAGGAGCGCGGCTGCCTCGCTGCGGCGCCAGCCGAACGGGCCCGCGAGATCGGCCGCCGTCAGCTCTCCGGCTCGCTCGAGCAAGAGGCTCGCGAGCTCGCCGCGAGCCTGGTCACGCTCGGGCAGGTGCTCGGGCAACCGCCACTTGCGCGCCAGGAGATCGTGGGCGATCGCACCCCAGGGACCCGCTTGCTCGACGAGGTGGCCGTTCGTGAGCACGAGTGAGCGGTGCAGCGTGCCGACGAGCCGATCGATGTGCTTCTTCGGCAGCCCGGTCAGGTCACGGAGCTGCGGCCCGGTGAGCGGGCCTTCGGCGTCGATCGCGGCGACGACCATCGCTTCGTCCGGTGCCGGCGCCGACGGCTCACGCGCCGCGACGAGCAGCGGCAGCATCCGTGGGGCGACGCAGGTCGCGACGCGCGCCACATGCTTGCCGACGCAGACGAGGCCCTGGGCGGGCAGCTCATCCTTCGCGCCCCAGAGAAAGCCCATCTCTTCGGTCCAGCGCACGAACGTCCCATCGGCCTCTCGAATCGACCAGTTGTCGTCCGGCGAGCCGTTCACCTGCTCCCAGAGCGACGGCAGCACGACGTCCGCCTTCGGAAAGAGCAACGCCAGGCCGACCTCGTCCAGCCAGGCCGCGGCAGCCTCGAGGGTGCGCACCATTAGGCTCCAAGCATGCCGACCGTCAAGCCATTTCGCGCGCTGCGCTATTCGCCGGCGGCCGGCCCGCTCGCCGACCTGGTCGCGCCGCCGTACGACGTCATCTCCGCCGACGCACGCATCGACTATCTGGCGCGCAGCCCGTACAACGTCGTCCATCTGACGCTGCCCGACTCGGAGGAGGAGGCCGGTCGCGATCTCGCCGCCTGGCGCGCCCGGGACGTGCTGGTCGAGCAGCCGGAGCTCTACTGGTGGCTCGCGCAGACCTACGTCGGGCCCGACCGCGTCGCGCGCACCCGCGAGGGCTTCGCCGCGTCCGTGCCCGTGACGCCATACGAGGCCGGCGAGGTTCTGCCGCACGAGCGCACGCACGCCGGTCCGAAGGAGAGCAGGCTCCGCCTCCTGCGCGCGACGCGGACGCAGCTCGAGCCGATCTTCGTCCTCTACGACGCGCCGCCGGTGTTCGAGCGGCCCGAAGGCGAGCCTGCGTTCGACGTGGACGAGGGTGGGGTGCGAACGACGGCCTGGCCGATCGAGGCCGGCCCGATGACGATCGACACACCGCTCCTGATCGCCGACGGCCACCACCGCTACGAAACAGCCGTCGCGTACCGAGCCGAGAACCCCGAGGCGACGCACACCTTCGCCGTGCTCGTCTCGTCGCGGTCGCCCGGTGTCGAGATCTTTCCGACGCACCGCCTGGTCAAGGAGCTCGGCGACGTCCCTGGCGAGCCTATCGACCGCCCGAACGGCGGCGTCACGCTCTACCGGGACGGACACTTCACCCGCGTCGGGACCGACGACGACTTCGGGCCGCGGGTCGTCGAGTCGTTCGCACCCGTTGGCGTCTCGTACACCGCGTTCGCCGACGAGGCAATCGCAGCCGTCGATCGCGGTGAGGCAGCTGCCGCGTTCCTCCTCGAGCCCGTCACGGTCGCTCAGGTGGCGCGCTTCGCCCACGCCGGCGAGGTAATGCCGCAGAAGTCGACGTTCTTCTACCCCAAGCTGACGTCGGGTCTGCTCTTCCACCCGGTTTGACAGCCTGGCTCGATCTGAGCCGTGCGGCGCGCGCCGACGGCGCGCGCGTGCTCGAGGACCTGCCGGGGCGCGCCGAGCGCGAGCCGGTCGTCGGGGACGGCGAGGGCGGCGACGAGACGACGGCGATCGACGCCGCAGCCGAGCGTGTGATCCTCGCTCGCTTCAGGGACGAGGACGTGCGGCTCGTGAGCGAGGAGGCGGGCAGCTCGGGCTCGGGTCGCTGGACAGTGGTCGTGGACCCGATCGACGGCTCTCTGAACGCCAAGCGCGGCATCCCGTTCTTCTCGCTCTCGATCGCCGTCGCGGACGGCAGAACGATGGACGACGTCGTGTTCGCGTACGTCCACGACTTCGGCAGCGGCGAGGAATGGACCGCCACGCGCGGCTCCGGCGCGCAGCTGAACGGCGGGCCGATCCTCGAGCGCCCGAAGGATGAGCTCGAGATTCTGTCGTTCGAGGCGACCACGACCGCCTACGTCTCGGAGAACGCGGCCCGCTTCGACGGCATCGCACACCGGCTGCGGGTGATGGGCTCGCTGGCCATCTCGCTCTGCCACCTCGCCGCGGGCCGGGTCGACGGAGTGGTCTCGCTGAAACCGGCGCGGTCGGTCGACATCGCGGCTGCGCAGCTCCTGGTGCGGGAGCAGGGGCTCGCAATCGAGCTGCCGGACGCGCCCCCGTTCGGGTCGGCTCCGCTCGATCTCGTCGGCCGCTCCCGGGTCGCCGCGGCAGGCAACGCGGCTGTCTGCGAGACGCTGTGCGGGGCGCTCACCGCGCCTTCGCTACGCTCGCCCTAGATGGTGATGCCGTCACGCGAAGAGATCGTCGCAGCGCTCGGGCTGGTGATCGACCCGGAGTTGCGCCGCCCCGTCACCGAGCTCGACATGGTTCGCGACGTCCGGATCGACGGCGGCGATGTGAGCGTCACGATCGCCCTCACCGTGGTCGGCTGTCCGCTCCGCTCGAGCTTCGAGACGCAGGTCGCGGAGCATGTCGGCGGACTCCCAGGTGTCGCCTCGGTCACGCTCTCGTTCGACGTGATGACTCCGGACGAACGCGCTGCGCTGACCACCAAGTTGCGCGGCGGCGCAGAGGTGCGCGGCGTTCAACTGCCCGCGACGACCCGTGTGATCGCCGTTGCGTCGGGCAAGGGCGGCGTCGGCAAGTCGACGCTGACGGCCAACCTGGCTGCGGCGCTCGCCTCGCTCGGCCGCGAGGTCGGGATCCTCGACGCCGATATCTACGGACATTCGATCCCGCACATGCTCGGCATCCGGCAGAAGCCAGTGGTCGTCGACAAGATGATCGTTCCGCCCGTCGCCCACGACCTGAAGTTGATGTCGATCGGCTTTTTCCTTGACGACAACCAACCGGTCATGTGGCGCGGCCCGATGTTGCACCGTGCCCTCGAGCAGTTCTTGCAGGACGTCCACTGGGGCGACCTCGACGTGCTCGTCGTCGACATGCCACCCGGCACCGGGGACGTCTCGATCTCACTCGGCCAGCTGCTACCGCGTGCGGAGACGGTCGTGATCACGACGCCGCAGCCGCTCGCGCAGGAGGTTGCGTCGCGAGCCGCGACGATGGCGCAGAAGACCGGCCTCCGCCTGGTCGGCGTGGTCGAGAACATGAGCTCGGATGTGTTCGGCGTGGGTGGGGGCGATCGGCTCGCTGCCGAGCTCGACGTGCCGCTGCTCGGGCGGGTCCCGCTCGACGTTGCGCTGCGCGAGTCGGCAGACGACGGGATCCCGCTCGTCGTCAGCCGGCCGGAGAGCGAGCCCGCACAGCGGATCTTCGAGATCGCCCGCACCATCGACGCCCGCCGGGTCGGCGGCTTCACGAGCACGCTGCCGCTCGTCTCCTGACCCGTGGCGGCCGCGGCGTTCTTCGATCTCGACCGCACGCTGATCCGACGATCCTCCGTCCTGGCGCTGGCGCCCTCGTTTCACGCGCGGGGACTGATTTCGCGCACCGACCTCGCCAAGTCGGTGTTCTGGCAGGTGCTGTTCGTCCTGCGCGGCGCGAGCGCCGAGCGCGTCCGCTCGGCGGCCGAGGACGGCATGTCGATGCTCGCCGGGTTTTCGGTGGCGGAGATGCAGCAGCTGGTCGGCGACGCGATGGAGCCCGTGCTGCGCCCGCTCGTCTACGCCGAGCCCCGGCGGCTCGTGCAGCGTCACCGGGAGCGCGGCGAGAAGGTCTACGTCGTGTCGGCGACGCTGCAGGAGATCGTCGAGCACATCGCCGACGACCTCGGGTTCGACGGTGCGATCGGCTCGACCTGCGAGATCGTGGACGGCGTCTACACCGGCAAGTCACTCCGTGGCGCCCACGGCGAGGGCAAGGCGGAGGCGCTGCGCGCGCTGGCGGTCGCGCAGGAGCTCGACCTCGACGCGTCGACCGCCTACTCCGACTCGTACAGTGACGTCCCGTTCCTCGAGGCGGTCGGCTTTCCGGTCGCCGTCAATCCGGACCGGCGCCTGCGGCGGATCGCGCGTTTGCGCGGCTGGCCGACGATGGCGTTCTCGTCCCGTGCAGCCTGACGAGGCCCGCCCACGGCTCGCGGCGCTCGGGTTCAGCCCGGCGGATGTCGAGACGCTCGCCGCCCACTTCCTCGATGCGGAGCGCCGCGGCCAGCTCGGCCACGGACTTTCCCGGATCGAGTGGCTCGAGACGTGGGAGACCCTGCCCCTCGACGCGCGCCCGCACCGCGTCGTCTCGCAGCCGGGCTACGAGCTCTGGGACGGCGACGGCGCGCTCGGGTACCTGACGCTCGCGGCTGTGGTCGCCGCGCAGCGCGCCGAACCACCGGAGCACGCTCGGTTCGTCGTCTGCACGCGCACCTTTCCGACGGGCGCGCTCGGCTACTGGGTCAGAGCGCTCGCCGACGATGGACTCGTCGCGGTCCTCACCGCCACGTCACCGCGGCGGCTGCCGTCACCCGGCGGGGGCGCGCCCCTCGCGGGCACGAATCCGCTCGCGATCGCCATTCCGTCGAGCGACGGGCGGCCGGTCGTCGCCGACGTCTCGATGGGCGCCGTGACGTACGGTGCCGTGCTCGCGGGTCTGGCTCGTCCGGAGGAGTTGGTGCCGTTCGGCGGCGACCAGTCGCACAAGGCGTTCGCGCTCGCGATCGGCCTGCACCTGCTCGTCGAGGCGCTCACGCCCCACGACGAGTTCGGCGCCGTGCTGCTCGTCGCGCGGCCGAACGCCGATCCGGTTCCGGCCCTGCGCGAGCTCGCCGCCGGGGCACGCCTGCCGGGCGACGGCGGCTAAGCGTCAGGTCCTCAGGCGGGAAAGCCCGGCTCGCGGCGGATCGAGTCGAAGTCCGGGTCCTCGCGCGCGCTCTTCGCCCACCGCGGCTCGAGCTCGACTGCCTGACGAAGATGGGCGATCGCGTCGAGATGGCGAGCTCCGCGGGCTTCCATGCAGGCGAGGTTGTAGAGCAGCGCGGGGTGCTTCGGTTGCTCGGCGAGCGCTTCTTCGTGGATGCGGATCGCTTCATCCCAGTCGCCGCGCTCCGAGGCTGGAACGGCGGCGAACATCGCCTCCCACGCAGACACCTGGTGCGGTTGGCCGGGCTTGCCGCCGAGGGCAAGCACGAACGTGTCGTCGTCCAGCGCCACCGCTCCCCGTTTCAACGCCGGGTCCTGGACGAAGACCAGTTGCCCGGCCCCGAGCTCGTGCTCGTGCCCGTCGACGGTGAACCGTGCCCGGCCGCGCAACACGAGGTAGATCTCCTCGTGACCCAGGCTGCTCTCGGTGTGATCCTCCACCACCATGCCTCCCGGCGCCGCGGCCGTGTAGCCGTTCACGCCGAAGGCGCGGATGCCGAAGCGGCGGCGAATGGGCCGCCAGACGAACCCGTCCGGCATCTCGATTGCGTCGAGGTCGTCGAGCCGCGCGACGTCGCTCGCGACGCTCATGCGAGCAGCTCCGTGTACCGCGGGTCGGAGCGGATCGAGTCGAGGTCGCTGTCGCCGGGCGCGTAATGCTTGACCTCGCCCGGGTCTCGCTCCACGGCCTGCCGCAGGTAGTCGAGCGCCGCGTCGACCTCGCCGGCGAGCGCCTCGAAGCAGGCGGCGTTGTACGGGCCCTGCCAGGAGACTGGGTCGCGCTCCAGCGCGGCGTGCATCGCGATGCGGCCCTCGCGCGGGTTGCCGGCGCGGAGTTGCGCGTAGGCGACGTAAAAGTCCTCCCATGGCGAGGGGCTGAAGGCGTTGCCCGGCTCCGCACCCATAGCCAGCACGGTCGTCTCCGCCTCGCCGGCAATCGCTTCACGAAAGGTGCCGGGCTGCGCGTGGACGAGCGTGCCTGTCGGGGCGTCGAACGACTCGGCGCCGAGTGTGAACCGTGCCGTGCCACGCAGCACCACGTAGAGCTCTTCTGCGCCGTTCCGTTCACGATGCGCCTCGATCACGTGGTCGCCCTGACGTGCTCCTACCCACACGTTCAGTCCGAACGGCTGGAAGCCGAGGCGCCGACGCAGTGGCCGCAGGATCTGCGTGCCCGCGGTCGTCGGCAGACGGTCGAGGTCATCGATCGAGAGGATCTGGTAGCCCGGGCCGGAGGGGTCCACGCCGCTCATGGTGTGCGCAACTCTCGCAGCACGACGGGATCGATCTGATCGACGCCGTCGATCCGTTCCTCGAGGTTCTCGGTGCCCGCCCAGGCCGCGAGTGTCTGCTCGAGCGGGCCTTCGTAACCGAGTTTGGCGAGGCGTGTGCTCAGCTCGATGCCGAGCGTCGCATCGACCTCGAGCCACTCGGCGCGCGGCGTCTTGCCGAACAAGAGGTCCTGCAGTGCGTAGATGCGCGCGAGTTCCGCGATCGGCCGCTTGTGGTCGTCGACGCGCAGGTCGACGAGCACGTCGCTTAGCCCGGCATACCCGCCGTCACGCTCGACGACCAGCAGCGCCGCCGATTGCTGCCCGCGCCGATCGCCACCCGCCGCCTGTGCTGCGGCCAGGCAGTCGATCAGCCGTTGCGCGAGCGGCTTCCCTTCGGTCGCTTCGAAGGTGTCGGCCAGGGCGATGACGGTCTCCTCGCCGACGAGAATGTTCCCCTGGACGGCGAAGCACCGGCCCGTCCGGCCGCCGGCCCAGGTCATGCAGCCGGCGCCCGTGTAGGTCGCGCCGCCTCCGTGGGCGTCGACGACGCCGAGCTGCCGCGTCGCCCGCCTCTCGTCGGCGGCGGTGAGCTGTTCGACCGTCTCCTCCGCACTGGCTCCGGCCCGCAGGAGTGCCAGCCCGTCAGGCCCGTAGCGCGGGTTTGCATAGGCCTGCGTCGCCACGGCGCCCACGCCCGGCTCGGCCCACGGGACGACCGAGCCGACCGCGAGGAACTTCGACTGCGTCGCGACGCCCCACTGAGCTGCGGCGAGGTCGCAGGCGACGATCGAGTACGTCGCGACGACGGGCTCAGCCATACGTCAGCTCCGTCAGGTCGAGGTCGAGCAGCGCCTTGTCGGTAACGAGCGCCACCGCAACCTCGGGGCGCGCGAGGGCCGCCCGCACCTCCGCGGCGTTCGCGGCGCGGATCACCACCGGCCTTCCGCCTCCGTGCGCCGCGCGCAGCGCCCCCTCGTCGATCTCGTCGAGCACCAGCGCGTCGCCGAGCTCGAGCTTGCCCTCGAGAGCGATCTCCGGGACGCGACGGCCCGTCGCTCCGAACCACCGTTCCCTCACAGCTCCACCGTGTCGCCCGGCTGGATCGACTCGACCGTGGCGTTGGTCAGGGTCGACAGTGCCGCGGGTGTCCCTGTGAGCAGCGGGAACGTCCCCCAGTGGCACGGCACGCAGCGTGGGTTGCCGAGTAGCTCCAGGGCGAGCGCGGCTTCCTTCGGCCCCATCGTGAAGTGGTCGCCGATCGGCAGCACGGCGACCGTCGGCGAGTAAAGGCGGGCGATCAGCTGCATGTCGCCGAATACGGTCGTGTCGCCGGCGAAGTAGATCCGGGCGTCGTCTGCTGAGACGACAAACCCGGCCGGCTCGCCGGCGTAGCTCCCGTCGGGCGCCGAGCTCGAATGGAAGGCGTTCGTCATCGTGAACCGCAGCCCGGCTACCTCGACCGTGCCGCCCTTGTTGAATGCGATCAGGTGCTCGTCGTCGATCCCGTTCGCCCCGAACCAGGACATCAGCTCGACCATGCCGAGGACGGGGCAGCCGAGCGCCTGCTGCAGCTTGGGCACGTCGCCCGCGTGGTCGCCGTGGCCGTGCGTGACCGCGATGGCGTCGGCGCGCTCCGGGTTCCGCTCGCTGTCGGGGGTGGTCGGCCCACCGAGCCACGGGTCGACGTAGATGCGCTTGCCGTCTGTGGTGTCGAGCCGAAACGAGGCGTGGCCGAGCCAGGTGAGCGATGCCATGGGACCCTCTCTTTGTTCGGGACGGCGTGAGCATAGAAGGACCATCCGGGCCGAGCGAGAAGCTATGGGACCAGTGGTACGTCCCGTGCTTTCGGCCCTCTTCGCGGTGATCGCCGCCGTTGCCGACTCCCGTGGTGCGCACGGTCTTGCCTTCTACGCGTTGCTCGGCGCCGTTCCGTTCACGGGCGTCGCCGCACTCGAGGCGTTCGGGACCTATCTCGACGACCGCGGACGCACCTTCGCCGGCCTCCAGTCGCTGCTCTGGCTGCTCGCCTTGACGATGCTCGTGCTGTCGTGCGCGGTCCGCTCGCCCGCCACGCCGCTGCACACGGTTCCGCCGCTGGCGACGTCTGCGCTGAGTGCCTTGCTCTGCATCTACGTGGTCAAGGTGGTGCTCACCCTGGCGCCGTACGCCCGGCTCGCGCTCAGGCCCGCGAAACCGTAGCGCCCGGCTTCGGCCTGGTCGCTACGTTCTCTGGACCACGTCGACGAAGGAGCAGCAGATGCAGAAACGTCTGGTCACGCGCTACGCGATGCGGTCGCCCGAGGCGGCAGCCGAGAATCAACGTCGAGTCGAAGGCGTCTTCGCCGAGCTGGCTGAGGCCAAGCCGGCGAACGTCAGCTACCTCGTCCTGCGGCTGGCCGACGACTCGTTCCTGCACGTCTCCTTCCACGACCATGGCGACGACGAGGTGAACCCGATCGCCTCCACCTCCGCGTTCGCACATTTTCAGGACGGCCATGCGGATCGGCGTGACGGCACCGTCGATCAGCAGACGGCAGAGCTCGTCGGCGCCTACACCACCAAGATCGGCTGACCTCAAGCCGGGGGATGGCGGCGAACGGTCAGATCGTTGTCAGAAGCCTCGGGGCCGCCGAGCTCGAGGAGCAGCTCGAGGCGCTCGCAGACGTGCTCTTCGATTGCGTCGACGGCGGTGCGTCGGTCAGCTACCTGGCACCGTTCGGCCACGACGACGCCCGGGCGGCGTTTGCGGGCTTCGCCGCCGAGGTGAGGCGCGGGAACCGCCTGCTGCTCGCAGCGTTCGCCGACGGCGAGCTGGTCGGCACCGTTCAGGTGATCCTCGCGCTCCCTCCGAACCAGCCGCACCGTGGCGAGATCGCGAAGCTGCTCGTCCATCGCCGAGCGCGCAGGCGCGGGATCGCGCAGCTCCTGATGGAGCACGCGGAGGCGGAGGCGCTCGCGGCGGGGAAGCGCCTGCTCGTCCTGGACACGGTCACCGGCGATCCGGCGGAGCGGCTCTATTCGCGGCTCGGCTGGAACCGCGTCGGCGTGATCCCTGGCTACGCGCTCTATCCGGACGGACGGCCATGCGACACGACGGTGTTCTGGAAGGCGCTCTAGCGGTCGAGCCGCCCCCTCGCGAGCCAGCCGACGTCACGGCGATAGTTCAAGCGATGACGGGCCTTGCGTCGCCACTGCTCGTCGGGCTGTTCGCGATCGCGGCAGGTGCGACCTGGGTCGCCGGGATGGCGCTCTCGAAAGCCACCGATGCGCTCGACGCCCGGCTTGGCTTCGGCGAGGAACTCGGCGGGCTGCTGCTGCTCTCGGTCGCAGGCAGCCTCCCCGAGGTCGCGATCACCGTCTCGGCGGCCGCGCAGGGACATCTGGGGCTCGCAGCGGGCAACCTGATCGGCGGGATCGCGATCCAGACGATGGTGCTCGTGATCTGCGACTTCGCGGTCGGCCGCGAACGTCCGCTGACCTTTCTGGTCGGGGCCTTGAGCCCTGTGCTAGAGGCCCTGCTCGTGACGCTCGTCGTCTCGGGTGTGCTGATGGGCGCGCTGCTGCCGTCGACGACGGCCATCGGCGGCGTCGTCAGCCCCGCGTCGGTCGGAGTCGTCGTCGTCTGGACGTTCGGCGTCTACGTGATCAACAAGGTGCGAAAGACCCCGCGCTGGAAGATCTCGATGGAGGGGTCGAGGCCTGGCCGCCGGCATCGGCGTCAGGACCATCCGACGAGCCCGCATCCGTTCGGCAACCGCTCGACCCTGCAGGTGGCGGGCATCTTTGTCGCCGCCTGCGCCGTGACGCTGGTTGCGGGCGTCACGCTGGAGATGAGTGGCAACACGCTCGCCGATCGCGCGGGCGTCAACGGCGTGATCTTCGGCGCGACCGTGCTCGCGCTCGCGACCGCCCTGCCGGAGATCAGCTCTGGCATCGCGGCGGTGCGACTCGGCGACAATGCGCTCGCTCTCGGCGACATCTTCGGGGGCAACGCCTTCCAGCTCTGCCTCTTCCTGGTCGCCGACCTGGTCGCGGGGTCACCCGTGCTGCCGCAGGCGGGCGACCTGAACGCGTGGCTCGCATCGCTCGGCGCGGGGCTCACCGCGATCTATGCGATGGGCGTGATCATCCGCCCGCTTCGCTGCCGTGCTCGGCTTGGACCGGATTCGATCCTTGCGCTCGTCGTCTTCGCCGTCGGTCTAGCCGGGCTGTTCGTGATTCCGCACTAGATCAACTGTCTAGATGGGGAGGGCGTGCGCGGCCGAGCGGGCGACGTCGATCAGCGGCTGCACCGCGAAGAACGAGCCCACCGTCACGACCAAGCAGGCGGCGACGCCGACGCTCAGGAGGACCTCGCGTGGCGGTGACCCGCCGGCCGGCGCGAGCTGCAACTCGGCCGCGTCGCGGAAGTACATCGCCCGGACGATCCCGAGGTAGTAGTAGGCGGAGATCATCGTCGCGATCACACCGGCCACGATCAACCACCACCAGCCGCGGTCGTATGCGGCGGCGAAGACGTAGAACTTGCCGATGAAGCCTCCCGTCAAGGGGAAGCCGAGGAAGCCGAGCATGAACACCCACATCGAGATGCCGAGGAACGGGCGCTCCCACCCGAATCCGGCGAGGTTCTGGAGCGTCACCGGAACCCCGAGCTCTCGCTCGCGCGCTGCGACCACGGCGAACGCACCGATCGACATCGCCGCGTACGGGATGAGGTAGTACATCAGGGCCCGTGCTCCGAGTTGGCTCGCCACGGAGACCGCGATCAGCATGAAGCCGGTGTGCGACACGGCCGAGTAGGCCAAGATGCGCTTCACGTTGCGCTGGACGAGCGCCGCGATGTTGCCCCAGGCCAGCGAGACGATCGCGATCACGGCCAGGGCGTAGGTCCACAGGCGCTCGTCGTGTGGGAACGCGGTCGTGAGCAGCCGGTAGGTGACGGTGAGCCCGGCGATCTTGGTCGCCGAGGACATGAACGCCGTCACAGGGGTCGGCGCGCCCTGGTACACGTCCGGCGTCCATTGGTGGAACGGCGCCGCCGACACCTTGAACGCGAGCCCGACGATGATCATCGCCAGCCCGAGCACCAGCATGGCGTCCCCGCCGTGGCCGTACGCGGCGATCTTGTCGAAGCTGAGCTGGCCTGTCCCGCCGTAGACGAGCGCCGAGCCAAAGAGCAATGTCGCCGAGCCGACCGAGCCGACGATCAGGTACTTGAGCCCGGCCTCGAGCGAGCCGATCAGATCGATGTCGATCGCGCAGAGCACGTAGAGACCGATCGAGAACCACTCGAGCGCGAGGAACAGCGTCATGAGGTTCGCCGCCTGGACGAAGAACGCCATCCCGGCCGCGGCCGCGGTCAGCAGCGCGTAGTACTCGGCGACGTGCTCGTCACGCCAACGCTCCCGGTAGGAGACGAGCACCACGAGCGCGCCCGAGCCGGCGATCAGCACCTGTGCGAGCGCGCCCCAGCGGTCGCGAACCATCGCGTCGTGCACGAGTAACACGGGCTGGGGGCTCCGGATATCGAGCAGGACTGCGAACACGAACGCGCTCACGAAGCCGGCGAACCCGACGAACGCCGCAGCGACGGTCCGAGTCGACCGTCGCGTGAAGACCGCCACCATCAGCAGCAGCCCGGACGCGGCGAGCAGCGACAGCACCGGCGCAAGTGCGAACCAGTCGATGTGCGGCTTGACGATCACTTGCCGAGCCCCGCGATGAGCGAACTGGCGGCCTGCCCGCCGCCGAACGCGCGGTCGGAGATCAGGTTCGGCCAGGCACTCAGGCCGAGCAGGCAGATCACCAGCGGCACCACGACTGCCAGCTCGCCGACCCGCAGATCGAGCGCCGCATCCGGCACCGCCGGGCCGACGTCCTGGTGCAGGACGGCCGAGATGGCGCGCAGCATGTACATCGCCGCGAGCACGATGCCGATGGCGCCGATCACCGCCCACGCCCACCCCTGCTGGAAGACACCGGCGAGAATCAGGAACTCACCGGCGAACGTCGCCGAGAGCGGGACGGCCAGCGAGATGATGCCGGCGGTCATGATCAGGGTGGCGAGCGCGGGCCGGCCGCGCGCCATCCCGCCGAGCAGTCGGAACTCACCTGTCGACGTGCGCCGTTCGACCATCCCTGCGAGCAGGAACAGGCTCGAGGAGACGAGCGCATGGTTGACCATCTGCAGCACAGCTCCGTTGAAGCCCAGCGCGTTGTTCGCGAAGAGCCCCAGCCCGATCAGGCCGGACTGCGCGAGCGACGAGTACATGATCACGCCGCGAAAGTCGGGTGCTCGGAACGCGAGCATCGACCCGTAGAGCAGCGAGATCGACGAGAGCACGAGCAGGACGGTGCGCCAGTCGTTGACGACCGCCGGGAACTTCGGGATCACGATTCGCAACAGGCCGTACAGACCCGTCTTGGAGACGATGCCCGACAACAGCGCCCCGACCTCCGGCGGCGACTCGCGGTAGGTCTCGGGGAGCCACCCGTGGAACGGGAAGAACGGGGACTTGATCGCGAACGCGGCGACGAAGCCGAGGAACAGCCACGTCGAGGTGCTCGTGCCCATCTTCGTCAGGTCGAACGTTCCCTGCTGCAGCCCGAAGATGACGATCGAGGCCAGCATCAGCAGCGAGCCGACCACCGTGTAGATGACGAAGGTGAGCGTCGCGCGGAGCCGCCCCGGCCCGCCCCAGACCCCGATCAGGAGGTAGAGCGGGATCAGCATCGCCTCGAAGAAGGCGTAGAAGAGGAGCAGATCCTGCGCCGTGAAGACGCCGACGATCGCGCCGGTCAGCAACAGCATCAGCGAGAAGTAGGCGCGGGCGCGTTCGCGGCCGACCCACCAGCCGTAGATCACACACGCCGCCATCACCACGACCGTCGCGCCGACCAGCCAGAGCGAGAACGCGTACTGGCCGACGTGGTAGCTGACGCCCAGGTCGCGGAACCACGAGTGGCTCTGGCCGAGCTGCAGTGCGGGCGAGCCGAAGTCGAACTTCGCGGCGGACGTGATCCAGAACCCGATCTCGACGAGCGAGACCAGCGACGCGAGCGAGCCGGTCGCGTAGGCGGGTAGCGGCAGGAGGGCGACGACGAGAGCGCCCGCGACCGGCAGCACGATCAGGATCGTCGTCAGCCAGTCGTTCATCAGCGGACTGCCAGGAAGACGACGGCGAGGATGGCGAGGCCGCCGGCGAGCGCGAGCGCATACGAGCGGACGAGCCCGTTCTGCGCGCGGCCGAGCTCGCGAGAGCCGAGCCCCGCGACCCCGGTGACGGCCGTCAGCGAGCCCGCGATCAGCGGCCGCTCGACGAAGGCGTAGAAGGCGCGGGCGAGGCCGTCGGCCGGGCGGTACCAGATCAGGTCGTAGGCCTCGTCCCAGTAGAACTTCTTCTCGAAGAGGCGTACCGGCCGTGGCACCGGCAGGCGGCGCGCGGCATAGAGCATCCACGCGACGGTGATGCCGGCCAGCCCCACGGTGACGGCGACAGCCGAGGTGATCCACTCCTGCGTGCTCGTCGCGACCGCGATCGGCGGTGCGACCGGGTCGAGCCAGTCGGACAGCGGATGCCACAGCGGTGCGAACTGCACGAACCCACCGATGGTCGAGAGCACGGCAAGGATTCCGACCGTCCAGCGCATCGAGAGCGGCCCCTCCTTGCCGTGATGGGCGTGGAAGTGCTCACGCACGAACGACGACGGCTCGCCGGTGAAGACGATGAAGTAGAGCCGGAACGCGTACACGCCGGTCAG
This sequence comes from Gaiellaceae bacterium, assembly GCA_036006925.1. GTDB lineage: Bacteria > Actinomycetota > Thermoleophilia > Gaiellales > Gaiellaceae > PALSA-600. The sequence goes on along the minus strand of DASYPH010000316.1, from coordinate 19,271 downwards.
GAACGCACCGATCAGCCCGAGGACGGTCAGCAGGATCCCGTACCAGCCGCGGTCGAGCCCCGCCGCCAGGATCGGGTCCTTGGAGAAGAAGCCGGCGAACGGTGGGATGCCGACGAGCGCCAGGGAGCCGATCAGGAACACGATCTTGGTGAAGGGCATCAACTTGCCGGCACCGGCCAGCTTGCGGATGTCCTGCTCGCCGGTGAGCGCATGGATCGCGAGCCCGGCCGACATGAAGAGCAGTGCCTTGAAGAAGGCGTGCGTCATCAGATGGAACATCGCGTTCGAATACGTGCCGAGGCCGGCGCCTACGAACATGTAGCCGATCTGCGACATCGTCGAATAGGCGATCACGCGTTTGATGTCGGTCTGTACGAGCGCGATCAGCCCGGCCATCAGCAAGGTCGCCGCGCCGAGCCCGGCTGCCAGATCCTGGATCAGGTAGGCGTTCTCGAACAGCGGATGACAGCGGACGATCAGGTAGACGCCCGCGGTGACCATCGTCGCTGCGTGGATCAGCGCACTGACCGGTGTCGGTCCTTCCATCGCGTCCGGCAACCAGGTGTGGAGCGGAATCTGCGCGCTCTTCGCGACCGCGCCGCCCAACAGGCCGAGCGCGATCAGGTTTGCGACCGCGCCACGGTCCGGCGACGAGGCGAACACGCCGGCGTAGTCGAGCCGGCCCGTGTGCTGGATCAGCAGGAAGAGCGCAAGCGCCATCGTCGCGTCGCCGAACGCGTTCATCACGAATGCCTTCTTGGCAGCGGCGATCGCCGACGGCCGGTCCTGGTGGAAGCCGATCAGCAGGTAGCTCGAGAGCCCGACCATCCCCCAGCCGGCGAGGAGGAGGAGCAGGTTGCCGCCCTGGACCAGCAGCAGCATCGAGAAGACGAACAAGGAGATGTACGCGAAGTAGCGACGCTCCTCGTCCTCGCCGTCCATATAACCGACCGAGTACGCGACGATCAGCGAGCCGACGCCGGCCACGATCAGCATCATCATCACGCTCAGCTGGTCGACGAGCAGCGTGAACCCGAAGTGGTACTGGCCGGCCGACAGCCACGTCCACGACGTCGTCACGTGCGACCGCGACGCGGGGTCCTCGCCGACCATGACGAAGAACGCGACGGCAGCCGCGGTGAACGCGCCCATCGTCGTGACCGTCGAGATGTAGCCGGCGAGCCGCCGCGAGATACGTGTGCCGCCAAGCGTGATCAGCACCGCAGAGGCGAGCGGCAACAGCAGGCAGATCCAGGCCGCAGTTTTCACCCGCGAAGCGTCCTCAGCTTGTCGACGTCGAGCTCGAGGCCGCGGCGCCCGAGCGCGACGATCAGGCCGAGGCCGACGACGACCTCGGAGGCGGCGACCGCCATCACCGAGATCGCGAAGATCTGACCGTCCTCATGGCCGTGCAGCCGTGAGAACGCGATCAGCAGCAGGTTGGCCGCGTTGAGCATGATCTCGACCGAGAGCAGGATGATCAGCGGCGAGCGGCGCAGCATCACCCCCAGCGCGCCGATCGCGAAGAGCAGCGCGCTCAGAACCAGGTACCACTGGATGTCAGGTCCGTGCATCACCCTCCACCCGGCGTGCGTGCGAGCCGAGCACGACGCCGCCGACAGCGGCGACGAGCAGGACGATCGAGGTGATCTCGAAGGCCAGCAGGTGGTCGGTGAGGAATAGCTTCCCGATCGCCTCGGGCGAGCCGAAGCTGCGGTTGATCTTGCTCGGTTCGGTGAGGAAGCCGCCGGTCTTCAGGCCGATCACGACGATCACCTCGGCCAGCACCGCACCGCCCGCGGCGACCGCGCCGAGGATCTGCCAGGAAGGCCCACCCGACCAGGGGGACTCCTCGCTCCGGTCGCCGAGGTACGCGATCACGAACAGGAACATCACCATCACGGCGCCGCCGTAGACGAGCACTTGGCCCGCGGCGACGAACTCACCCGCGAGCAGCAGGAACAGCACGGCGAGGGCGGCGAGGTTGCCGATCAGCGACAGGGCCGAGTAGAACGGGTTGCGAAACGTGACGACCGCGAGGGCACTCGCCAGACAGGCGAATGCCGCGACGAACCAGACCACCCAGACGAGGAAGTTCGCCATTAGATGAGCGACTCCTGATTGGCGCCACGGTTCATTTGGGGTCACTCATCTAACTGTTGTCCTGGTAGTAGGGGATCGGCGTGTCGTAGAGATCGCGGTCGGCGACCGGCATCCGCTTGATCGGCGGCGCGAGCAGCATGTCCTTCGTGTAGATCAGGTCGTCGCGGTTGTACTCCGAGATCTCGAACTCATTGCCGAGTGTGATCGCGTCGAACGGGCAGGCCAGCTCGCAGTAGCCGCAGAAGATGCAGCGCGACAGGTTGATCTCGTAGATCCGTGCGTACCGCTCGCCGGCCGAGACGCGGTTGTCGGCGGTGTTCTCGGCAGCGACGACGCGGATGCAGTCCGCCGGGCACGCTGCCGCGCAGAGCGAGCAGCCGACGCATTTCTCGAGCCCGTTCTCGTGCCGGTGCAGCCGGTGCCGCCCGCGGTAGCGCGGATAGACAGGCCGCTTGAACTCCGGGTACTGCTGCGTGATCGGCTTCTTGAAGACCTGCTTCAAGGTGACCCCGAAGCCCTTGAGCGTGTTCGGGACGACGAAGCTCATACCCGCTCCGGCACCGGCAAAGCCGGCACCTGCGCTCCCTTGTCGCCTCCGTCGAGCCTACGGCTCGGTTCCCGCTCCGGCACCGGCAAAGCCGGCACCCGCGCTCCCTTGTCGCCTCCGTCGAGCCTACCGCTCATTTGATCAGCACCACCAGGAACGCTGTCACGACCGCGTTCACCGTCGCCACTGGGAGCAGCACCTTCCAGCCGAAGCGCATCAGCTGGTCGTAGCGCAGGCGGGGCTGGGTCGCCCGCAGCCAGATGAAGATGGAGACGAGAGTGAAGAGCTTGAGCACGAACCACAGCGGTCCTAGCTCGTCGAGCGAATGGACCCAGGGGAAGTGGTAGCCCCCGAAGAAGAGCGTCACGCAGAGCCCGGAGAGCGTGAGCAGGTTGATGTACTCGGCTGCCTGGAACAGTCCCCAGCGCATGCCCGAGTACTCGGTGTGGTACCCCGCGACGAGCTCGGTATCGGCTTCGGGGAGGTCGAAGGGCGCACGCGACGTCTCAGCCGTGCCGCCGATCAGGAACACGATCAGGCCGATCACCTGTGGGATGAAGAACCACAGAGTCGCTTGTTGCTTGGCGACGATCTCGGTCAGGTTGAGCGACTGCCCCATCAGCACGACGCCGAGCACGCTCAGTGCGAGCGACACCTCATACGAGACGAGCTGTGCGCACGTGCGCATCGAGCCGAGGATCGAGTACTTCGACTCCGACGCCCAGCCGCCGATGATGAAGCCGTAGATGCCGATCGAGCCGAGCGCGAAGATCAGGATCAGCGAGATGGGCAGGTTCGCAACCGTGCCGCTGATGAAGTACCCGTTGACGGTCCAGCCTTCGCCCCACGGCAGGACGCTGAATGCGAGCAGCGCCGTGAACATCGAGACGACCGGAGCGATGATGTAAAGCGGCTCCTTGGCCGCGGACGGCGCGAACGCCTCCTTGCGGATCAGCTTCAAGAGATCGGCGATCGGCACCAGCAGCCCCTTGGGGCCGGCGCGGTTCGGGCCGAACCGGAGCTGCATCCGGCCGAGCAGCTTTCGCTCGAGCCACGTCGTGAACGCGAAGAAGACCATCACGACGTTGATCACGAGGAACGCTTTCGGGACCGTGATCCACCAGGGCTCCTGCATGACTAGGTCCTCACGTCGACGGTCGGGTGCAGGCCCTCGGCGTGCTCGAGCGGAATGCGAACGGCGCCCGCCGCCAGGTCGCGTGCGATCCGCGCGCGCAGCTCGACGGACGTGCCGTTCGAGGCGACCGTGACGGTTTCGCCGTTGCGAATCCCACGTTGCTTCGCGTCGGTCGCCGACAGCTCCACCTCCGCGTCCGGGCGCTGGAACTGCAGCTCGGGCGTGCGGTCGACGGCCGCGCCCGAGAAGAGCGGCTTGTACGCGATCAGCCGCAAACCCTTCGCGCGTGTCGACTTGCCGCTCGGGGGTAGTGTCGTCTGCGGCGTGGCGGCGCGAGGGGGCAGTGGAGCGCGCTCTCCGAGGTCTGCGTAGGTGACGCCGCCGTAGCAGCGCTCGGAGATCTCGTCGAAGACGACCGAGGCGTGAGGCGAGATGTCGACGCCGAAGCGCTCGCCCAGCTTCGCGAGCCACGCCAGCACGTCGGGCACGGGCGCGAGGACCGTGCGACGCTGCCGCTGGAGGCGTCCCTCGAGGTTGACCGTCGTCCCGTCGCGCTCCAGGTAGCTCGTTCCCGGGAGGACGAGGTCGGCGAAGCTGCGGAAGCTCTCCTCGAAGAGCCCGATCCCGATCACGACCTCGGCCTCCGCCGCCATCGCTCGAACGTCGGCGTTGAGCGCCGCCTCGTCGCCCGAGACGAGCAGGACGTGCGGTTTGTCGTCGTCAGGATCCTCGTCGCCGGCGGCGCTCCAGGCGTCGGCCACTCCCCGCCCGTTGGGCGTGAACGGCAAGACGTAGACGTGCGTCGCGTCGACCAACGCGGCGTTCGCCGGATCGTCGGTGACGAGCGCGTCGACCGCGGTTGTCGGGCGGTCGAACGAGATCGTCGCCCCTGCACGCCGCGCCGCCTTCAGCCACAGGTCGACGATCGGTGCACGTTCGACGACCGGCACGTCGCAGAGGACGGCGATCGAGCGCGCGTCGCGAAGCGCCGACAGCGGTGAGCCGCCGAACTCGGACGGCTCCTCGGTCAGGACGGCGTTGTGCGCACCGAGGCCGCCGCGCATCAGCTTCGCGAGCGCGTAGGCCTCCTCGACGGACTCGCCTCCGGAGAGCGCGGTGACCGTGGTGGCACCGCCTGTCCGAAGCAACTCGGCCGCGTGGTCGAGGGCGTCCTCCCACGAGATCGCCTCGAAGCGGCGGGGCCCCGCCTTGCGAAGCGGCGTGGTGATCCGGTCGGGCGCGTCCAGATGCGCGAATGCGTACCGGCCCTTGTCGCACAGCCAGCCCTCGTCGATCTCCGGGTTGTTGCGCGACTGGATGCGCTTCACCTTGTCCTCGCGCGTCGTCACGCTGACGTTGCAACCGACCGGGCACATGCCGCAGACCGAAGGCGTGCTCTGGATCTCCCAGGGCCGGGCCTCGAAGCGGTACTGCGTTGAGGTGAGGGCACCGACCGGGCAGATCTCCGTCACGTTGCCCGAGAAGTGGCCCTTGTAGGGCTCGTCCTCGAAGGTCGCGATCACCGACTGGGCGCCACGGTTGATCGCCACCAGCTGTCCGTCTTCGGCCACGTCCTCGCTGAAGCGCGTGCAGCGATAGCAGAGGATGCAACGTTCCCGGTCGAGGGCGATCAGCGGGGAGATCGGGATCGGCTTCTCCATCGTGCGCTTCGGGAAGGTCATCCGCGTCGACCCGGGGCCGTAGCGGAACGTCAGATCCTGCAGCGGGCACTCGCCGCCCTTGTCGCAGACGGGGCAGTCGAGTGGGTGATTGACGAGGATGAACTCCAGCGTTGCGTTCTGTCCCTCCGCGGCCTGCGCCGACGACCGCGCGGTCTTGACGACCATGCCGTCGACGGCACTCAACGTGCAGCCGGCCTGCAGCTTCGGCATCCCTTCGACCTCGACCAGGCACATGCGGCAGGCGCCGACAGGCGGCCCGAGCCGCGGCTCGTAGCAGAAGACGGGAATCTCGATCCCGGCCGCGGCGGCCGTCTCGACCATGCCGGTGCCCTTCGGCACCTGGACCTGCCGCTCGTCGATCGTGACGGTGACCAGTTCAGGCATGTGCCACCTCGAGCCGTCTGCCTGTCGGCAAGTGACTGTGCATCGCGACCGGGGCGAGGACGTGGTCGAGCGGCGAGCTGTCGCCGAACGGGCAGCCGCCCTCGCCGATGTGGGCGACGAACTCGTCACGGAACTTCGCGACGTAGCTCGCAACGGCCATCGCCGCCGTCTCGCCGAGCGGACACAGGCACTTGCCGTTGATGCGGTCGCAGACGTCGAGCAGAAGATCGAGCTCACCGCGGCTCGCGTCTCCGGCTTCGAGCTTGCGCAGGATCGCCGTCATCCAGCGCGTTCCCTCGCGGCACGGTGTGCACTTGCCGCACGACTCGTGCTCGTAGAACTCGCTCACCCGGATGCCGAGCTGCACCATGCACACGCGCTCGTCGAGGCAGATCACGCCGGCCGAGCCCATCGCGGTGCGGAGCTGCAGCAACGAATCGAAGTCGTAGCCGACGTCGATCTCGTCTCCACGCAGGATCACGGTCGACGATCCGCCCGGGATCACCGCCTTCAGCTTGCGCCCGCCGGGAACGCCGCCGCCGAACTGCTCGGCATAGATCAGCTCCCGGAGCGGAATGCCCGGCTCGATCTCGTAGTTGCCGCCGTTGGCCACGTGGCCGGACACCGAGACGACGCGCGTGCCCCGCGAGTTCTCGACTCCGAGCTTCGCGTACTCCGCACCACCCAGCGCGAGAATCGGCGGCACGGTCGCCATCGTCTCGACGTTGTTGACGACCGTCGGCGACGCATAGACACCCGAGATCGCCGGAAACGGCGGCTTCGACCGCGGCTGGCCGCGCTTGCCCTCCAGCGACTCGATCAGCGCCGTCTCCTCGCCGCAGATGTACGCGCCGGCGCCGCGGTGGACGACGATCGTCACGTCGCCGCGAATCTCGGGCCGTTCCTTGAGCTCCTCGAGGGCCGCCACGACGATCTCGTACGGGCCGGTGTACTCGCCGCGGATGTAGACGAAGACGTTCGTCGAGTCGACCGCGTGCGCCGTGATCAGGCAGCCCTCGATGAACCGATGCGGCACGCGCGAGAGGATCTCGTTGTCCTTGAAGCTGCCCGGCTCCGACTCGTCGGCGTTGATCACGAGGTAATGAGGCTTCGGGATCTGCTCCTTCGTCGGCACGAACGACCACTTCCGCCCGGTCGCGAAGAACGCACCGCCGCGTCCGCGCAGCTCCGAGGTCAGCAGCTCCTCGGTCACCTCCTGCGGCGTCATCGCGCGCGCACGGGCGAGTTGGGCGTAGCCGCCGGCCGCCTCGTACTCGGCCAGGCTGGTGGTCGCGTTCGCCAGCACGATCTCCCGGATCTCAGCCACGAAGCTCCTCGACAATCGCAACCGCCTCGTCCGGGGTGACGTGCAGCCGGTAGTGGTGGTCGACCGCGACGACCGTCCCCCACCCGCACCCGCCGAGACATTCGATCACCTTCAGCGTCACCTTGCCGTCGTCGCTCGTCTCGCCTGCGCGGCAGCCCAGCTCGGCCTCGAACGACTCGAGCACCTGCTGCGCCCCGTACAGCGCACAGGAGACGTTCGTGCAGACCTCGACCACGTGCTCGCCGGCGGGAGTGAGATTGAACATGTCGTAGAAGGAGGCGACCGACTTGCAGAACGCCGGCGTCTCGTCGAGCGCAACGGCGACCTCGCGCAGCGCGTCGGGTGAGAGCCAGCCGTACCGCTCCTGCGCGAGCCGAAGCGCCGGCAGGACCGCCGAGCGCGCCCCCTCCGGGTACTTCGCCCGCTCGGCCTGGATCGCGTCGAACAACCCGCTCGTTGCCGGCTCCGTCGAGCCGATGCCGGTGGTCACCGGTCGACCTCGCCCATCACGGTGTCGAGCGAGCCGACGATCGCGATCATGTCGGCGATCAGCGCGTCGGTCATGCAGGTCGCGGTCGCCTGCAACGCGACGAACGACGGGGCGCGGAACTTGACGCGCCACGGCTTCGGTCCGCCGTCCGAGCAGATGTAGCACCCGAGCTCACCGCGAGGGGATTCGGTCGCGAAGTAGACCTCGCCCTCCGGAACGCGGAAGCCTTCGGTGACGAGCTTGAAGTGGTGGATCAACGACTCCATCGAGGTGTGCAGCTCGTGCCGCGGGGGCAGCACGACCTTGCGGTCGTCGGCGATCCACGGCTCGCCCTCCATCTGCTCCAGACGGTCGAGGCACTGGCTGACGATCCGGACCGACTCGCGCATCTCCTCCATGTGCACGCGATAGCGCGCGTACACGTCGCCTTGCCGATACACCGGCACCCGGAAGTCGACCTGGTGGTAGGCGAGGTAGGGCTCGCTGCGGCGCAGGTCCCAGTCGACGCCCGACGCGCGCAGCACCGGCCCGGACTGCCCGAGCGCGATCGCATCGGCGGCCGACAGGAGACCGATGCCCTCGGTGCGCTCGAGCCAGATCTTGTTGCGCGTCAACAACGTCTCGTAGTCGTCGATCGCCTTCGGCATCCACTCGCAGAACGCGCGCGCTTCGGGGTAGAAGCCGCGCGGGATGTCCTCGGCGAGGCCCCCCACCTGGAAGTAGCGCGTGTGCATCCGGTAGCCGGTGACGAGCTCGAACAGGTCGAGGATCAGGTCACGCTCGCGGAACGCGTACCAGAACATCGAGATCGCGCCGAGCTCGAGCGCCGACGTGCCGAGCCAGACGAGGTGCGAGTGGATCCGGTTCAGCTCGCACAGGAGCGTGCGCATCCAGATCGCCTTCGGAGGCACCTCGAGCTCGAGCATCTTCTCGACGGCGCCGACGAACACGTACTCGTTGTTCTGGAACGAGACGTAGTCGATCCTCTCCGGGTACGTGATGCACTTCCACCACGTCTTCTCCTCCATGTTCTTCTCGAACCCGGTGTGCAGGTAGCCGACCACGGCCTCGAGGCCGGTCACGTCCTCGCCGTAGAGATCGACGATCAGGCGCAGGACGCCGTGCGTCGATGGGTGGTTGGGCCCGAAGTTCACCGTCATCACGTCGCCCGTCTCGAGGAGCTCCGGCGTGGTGCGGAGCACGGTCGGGATCGGCCGCGGGATCCTCGTCCCGCTGTAGATCCCCGCACGAGGTGGGGCGACGGCCACTACCGCTCCTCCGAGAAGCGCACGGGCTCGCCGCCGATCGGGTAGTCCTTGCGCAACGGGTGCCCCTCCCAGTCGTCGTCGAGCAGAATCCGCTGCAGGTTCGGATGGCCCTCGAACGGGATCCCCATCAGGTCCCACGCCTCGCGCTCGTGCCAGTCGGCCGTCGGCCAGACGTCGACCACCGACGGCACGGGCTCGCCCTCGTCGACCCATGTCTGGAGGCGAACGCGCTCGGGCACCTCCCTGATCGCAAGCAGGTGGTAGTTGACTGCGAACCGTTTGGGCTTCGGCGCAGGCACCACTTGCAGGCCCTGCGTCATCGGTGCGTTCAGGTCGCGCCCGCCGCGCGTGCCGATGAAGCCCGACACGGCACCGTCCGCCCAGCCCAGGTAGTCGACGGCCGTGATGTCGGCGAGAAAGCCGAAGCCAAGGTCGTCGCGCAGATAGGCGGACGCCTCGAGCAGATCGACGGGCTCGACGACGACGGTCGTCTCTCGGTGCTGTTCGCGTCGTTCAACCAGGCCGGGCAGCGCCGAGAGGTCGGCGGGCTCCGGCGAGCCCAGCTCGCTCACGAAGCGACGCTCCGCAGCTCGTAGGCCGGCGGCACGCCGGCTTGGACAGCCTCGTGCAGGCGGATGATTCCTTCCAGCAGCTGCTCGGGCCTCGGAGGACAGCCCGGCACGTACATGTCGACGGGGACGATCTTGTCGACCGACTGCACGATCGCGTAGTTGTTGAACATCCCGCCCGACGAGGCGCAGGCGCCCATCGCGATCACCCACTTCGGCTCGAGCATCTGGTCGTAGATCTGCCGCAGCGGCGGCGCCATCTTGTGCGAGACGCGGCCGGAGACGATCAGCAGGTCGGCCTGGCGTGGGGAGCCGCGAAACGGTTCCATCCCGAACCGCGCGATGTCGTAGCGGGCCGAGACGATCGACATCATCTCGATCGCGCAGCACGCGAGCCCGAAGGTGTCGGGCCACATCGAGTTGGTCTGTGCCCAGGCGACGGCCTTCCCCAGCGTCGTCAGCCCGACCTTCTGTTCGAGGTCGTTCACCTCGTCCTCGAACTTCGACGAGCTCTTGGTCGGCCAGAGCAAGCGCTCCGACTGCAGGCCGTGGTCGCGCAGTCGCTTGTCGTCTAGTGCCATTCGAGCGCCCCCTTGCGCCAGATGTAGACGTAAGCGACCAGGAGGACGGCGAGGAAGCTCAGGAATTCGACGAAGCCGAACCAGCTCAGTAGATGCAGGATCACCGCGAGCGGGTACAGAAAGACGATCTCGATGTCGAACAGGATGAACAGCATCGCCGTCAGGTAGAAGCTGACGGTGAACCGCTGCCGCTGAGGCGGGCCCTGCGAGACGCCTGACTCGAATGGGATCGTGCGAGCCCTCACGCGGCGATGGGGCCGCTGCGCGAAGACGAAGCTTGCGATCATCATCGTTGCCGGGATCATCAGGGCGAAGAGTCCGTAGATCGCAAACGGCAACCAGTCGTTGAACAACGTGCCTCCCTGTGATGTCGGGCCGGACGCTAGCACCTCGATTCGGCACGCACGAACCGAACCGCAAGGCCAGGAAAAATCGGCGTTACAGGTGTCACGAACTTCCAATCGCAGGGGTGGTGGCTACACTCTGGTAGATGGCAGCGATCGAACAGGAAACCCCCACGCTCGTCACCCTCACCGCGGGGGCGGCGGTCAAGATCGGCAACCTGATGGCGCAGGAGCCGGCGGGCGAGGCCGAGGTGCTTCGCGTCGCGATTCAGGGCGGAGGCTGCAGCGGTTTCGAGTACGCGCTCGGCTTCGACCGCGGTGCGCAGGCCGGCGACCACGAGCTCGAGTTCCACGGTGTCAAGGTCGTCATCGATCCCTTCAGCGCGCCGTATCTCCAGGGTGCGACGATCGACTTCCTCGAAGGCTTGCAGGAGTCTGGCTTCAAGATCGACAACCCGAACGCCGTCACGGCGTGCGGGTGCGGCTCGAGTTTCCAGGTCGCCGAGGGCGAAGCGCCCGACGCCGCCGCCGGCTGCGGCACCTGCGAGCACTGAGCACTTCTCTAACCCCGAGTACCTCTCCAGTCCCGCGTACGCCGCTGCGTGTCGCCGTCGTCGGCTCCGGCCCGGCTGGCTTCTACGCCGCCGACGCCCTCCTGAAGAGCGACGACCCTCGGGTCGAGGTGGATGTGATCGATCGGCTGCCCACGCCGCATGGCCTCGTCCGACTCGGCGTCGCGCCCGACCACGAGAACATCAAGGCGGTCTCGCGGGCGTTCGAGAAGACGGCGGCGAGAACCGGATTTCGATTCTTCGGCAACGTCGAGGTCGGCCGGGACATCGCGCACGACGAGCTCCTTCGCCTGTACGACGCGGTCGTCTACTCGGTCGGCGCCCAGACCGATCGCCGGCTCGGCATCCCGGGCGAGGATCTGGCCGGTTCCTGGCCGGCCACCGCATTCGTCGCCTGGTACAACGGCCATCCCGACTTCCAGGAGCTCGAGTTCGACCTCGCGCACCCGCGCGTCGTCGTGATCGGGAACGGCAACGTCGCGATCGACTGCGTCCGGATGCTGGCGCTGACCGCGCAGGAGCTCGCGACGACGGACACCACCGACGACGCGATCGACGCGATCGTCGGCGCGGGCATCGAGGAGATCGTGATGCTCGGCAGGCGCGGGCCGGTGCAGGCTGCGTTCACGCCACCCGAGCTGAAGGAACTGGGCGAGCTGCACGGGGCGGATGTCGTCGTCGATCCGCATGAGCTCGTCCTCGACGCGGCGAGCGAGGCCGAGCTCGAGGCAGACCGGGAGCGCGCGCGGCGCAACATCGAGCTCTTGCGGGACTACGCGGCCCGACCGCTCGCCGGGCGGCCGCGCCGCATCGTCCTACGGTTCTGCGTCTCGCCGCTTCGGATCGTGGGCGAGGAACGGGTCGAGGGCGTCGAGATCGTCCGCAACGAGCTCCTCGTCGAGGACGGACGGATCGTCGCGCGTCCGACCGCCGAGACCGAGTTGATCCCGGCCGGCCTGGTGCTACGCAGCGTCGGCTACAAGGGCGTGCCGCTTCCCGGGGTTCCGTTCGACGAGACCGCCTTCGTGATCCCCAACGACGGGGGACGCGTGCCTTGCGAGCGCACGTACGCCGCCGGGTGGATCAAGCGCGGGCCGAGTGGTGTGATCGGCACGAACAAGAAAGACGCGACCGAGACCGTCGAGCTGCTGCTCGCCGATGCGCGGGCGGGGAAGCTGACGTCGGCAGGCGGCGATCTGGCCGAGCTGCTCGACGAACGTGGGGTCGCCTACGTCGAGCACGCCGGGTGGCAGGCGATCGACGCGGCCGAGCGCGCTGCGGGCGAACCGCTCGGCCGCCCGCGGGTGAAGCTGCGCACCTGGGAGTCACTGCTCGACGTTGGTCTACCATCCGCGCGATGAGCGAGCTCTGGGGTGGTGAGACGATGAAGGCGGTCGCGAACTTCCCGGTTTCAGGCGAGCCGATCCCGGTGCACGTCGCGCGCTGGCTCGGACGCATCAAGGCCGCAGCCGCGCGGGTCAATGCCGAGCTGGGGCTGCTCGACGCGGCGAAGGCGGAGCGGATCGCGGCCGCTGCCGACCGGATCGCTGCGGGCGAGCTCGACGACCAGTTCCCGATCGACGTCTTCCAGACCGGCTCGGGAACCTCGTCGAACATGAACGCCAACGAGGTGATCGCAACACTCGCCGGCGAGGACGTCCATGCGAACGACGACGTGAACATGGGCCAGAGCTCGAACGACGTCTTCCCCTCCGCAGTTCACCTCGCTGCGCTCGACGAGATCGTCCACGATCTGCTGCCTGCGCTCGACGGTCTGGCCGCGACGCTCGCCGCGAAGGCGGACGAGTTCGCCGACGTGATCAAGTCGGGGCGGACGCACTGGATGGACGCAGTGCCGGTGACCCTCGGCCAGGAGTTCGGCGGCTACGCCGCCCAGGTGTCGGAGGGTCGCGCCCGGGTCGAGGCGACGCTCGAGCGGCTCGGCAAGATCCCTCTCGGCGGCACGGCTGTCGGCACGGGGCTGAACACGCATCCCGAGTTCGCCGAACGAGTTCGTGCCAAGTTGGCACTTGCGACCGGGCTCACGATCTCGCCACCGGCCGACCCGTTCGAGTCCCAGGCGGCCCGCGACGGGCTCGTGGAGGCTTCGGGCGCGCTCAAGACCGTGGCCGTCAGCCTGACGAAGATCGCGAACGACCTGCGCTTCCTCGGCTCGGGCCCACGCGCCGGACTGGCGGAGATCTTCCTGCCCGAGCTGCAGAAAGGCTCGTCGATCATGCCCGGCAAGGTCAACCCGGTGATCCCGGAGGTCGTCACCCAGGTCGCGGCCCAGGTGATCGGGAACGACACGGCGATCTCGATCGGGGGCATGCAGGGCCACTTCGAGCTGAACGTGTTCGTGCCGCTGATGGCTCGAAACCTGCTGCAGTCGGTCAAGCTGCTCGCCTCCGCGAGTCGCCTGCTCGATACGAAGTGCGTCGCCGGGATCGAGGCCAACCTGGCCCAGACCGAGCGGTTCGCAGAGGCGACCCTCGCGGCCGCGACCGCGCTCAACCCGTACATCGGCTACGACAAGGCGGCCGAGATCGTCAAGGAGGCGGCGGCTTCGGGCCGCTCGCTCCGGGAGGTCGCCCGTGAGGCCGGCGTCGCCGACGACGTGCTCGACCAGGCGCTCGACTATCGGAAGATGGCGCGGCCGCACAGCTGAAGCGCGATATCACGTCTGTCGCGTCCTGCAAGATCGGCTTATACTTCCGCCGGCTTGCCAGGGGAGAGCACGTATCGGTTCTTGCTCCGCATGCCGGAGGAGTTGCGGCAACGCCTGCACGAGGCGGCTGCGGCATCCAGTCGTAGCCTGAACCGCGAGATCGTTCAGCGGCTCGAGGGCAGTTTGGCGGATCGGCGGCTCCCAGAGACACCGATGAGAGGAAGGCACATCGTGAGGAATCTGACCAAACGGCGGACGATCGCGGTTCTCGCGTTCACGGCGGCGGCGCTGGTGGCTGTTGGCGCTGGGCTCGTCGCAAGTGGACGCTCGCATCCTGCGTCATCGACCAGCGTGCTGATCGAACAGAAGCAACTCCGGCTCGAGACGCAGGGGACCGACCGCGAGAGCGGCGGCGGCGGCGAGTCGAATGAGTACGCGACCGGGCAGCAGCAGTTCCTGAACGCGCGCACCGCGCCGACCGGCATCGTCAACCCCGGCGCGTACGGAGCCGCGGCCACAGCGCTCAACAATCTCCCCTCTGTCGGCGGCAGCTGGACCGATATCACCGCGGTCAAGTACGACTCCGACCATCCTGCGTACCGCGACTTTGCGTCGAACTCGGGCGGCGGCAACGGCCTGGTGAGCGGCCGCATCACCGGCCTCGCGACCGATGGCGCCGGCGACATCTGGGCTGCCGGGGCAGCCGGTGGAGTCTGGCGTCGGGACGCCGGCTCGAACGCCTGGACTGCGATCAGCGACGGTCTCCTCTCGCTCTCGTCCGGCGACCTCGAGTACTCGAACGGCGTCCTCTGGTACGCGACCGGCGAAGCCAACACCGGTGCGGAGAGCTACGTCGGCGCCGGCGTCTACGTGCTCACGAATCCGACGTCGAACACGAGCTGGACGCGTGTCGGCGGCGACGAGCTCGAGTCGACCACGATCGGCAGGCTGCGCTTCGACAAGACCGGCAGCCGGGTCTGGGCGGCGACCCTTCGCGGCGTCTGGTGGCACTCGACCGCGTCCTACACCGGGCCGTGGACGCTGGCGTTCGCGGCGAACCCCGGCAACTTGCCGTCGGCGCTCCAGGCATACACGGTGCCCGGCTCGCAGCTCGCCCAAGCCACGTTCGGCACGAACACGTCGTCGATGACGCAGGCGCCGTACAAGAACATCGTCAACGACGTCGCCGTCGATCCGAACAACGCGAACCACGTGATCGCAGCCGTCGGCTGGCGTAGCGGCGACACCTACAACGGCTTCTACGAGACGACCGACGGCGGCCTGCACTGGGTGAAGATCAACCCCACGGGGGCGCTGCCGGCGAGCGACGTCGGCTACGTCACGTTCGCGTTCGCCGCCGACGGTTCGAAGCTCTACGTGATCAACGAGTCGCCGACGCTGCTCAACAAAGGGACCGGAAACGTCAACAGCCTCCTCGACGGCGTCTACGTCTCGAACAACGGTTCGATTACAGGCCCATGGTCGAAGATCGCGGACTCCCAGAAGCTCGCCAACTCCGGCTCGGCACTCAAGCAGTCGGTGGGTGGCAAGGGCTACGGGCCGGGGGTCCAGGCCTGGTACAACCAGTCGCTGACGGTCGATCCGACGAACCCGAACCACGTCTTCGTCGGGCTTGAAGAGGTGTACGAGTCCCAGAACGGCGGCTCGAACTGGAACGCGATCGCGCCATACTGGAACTTCTTCTTCCCCTGCTGGACACCGGACATCCTCTATCCGCCGAACGGCACCGGTGCGTGTCCGCAGACGGCGCACACCGACCAGCACTCGATTGCCGTCGGCGGCTCCGGTTCGCGCCGGTTCCTCGTCGTCGGCAACGACGGCGGTGTCTATCAACGGCCGCTGAACGGTCACGTCAACGCGAACGGCAATGCCACGGATTGGACCGACCTGAACGACGGCACGATGGACGCGCTGCAGTACTACGCGGTCGGCATCGGCAAGATCAAGGGCCTCCACACCACGGCCGACGGCGACCAGGTCGACGAGACGACGACGACCGACACGCCGACCGTGAGCGGGCTGCCCGCCGAGGGCGCGCCGAACGGCGTGCTCGTCAGCGGCGGTTTGCAGGACAACGGCGGTTCACTTCTGCGGCCGGGTGCCGACACGATGGTGTCGAACTTCGGCGGTGACGGTGGCGACGTGCTTGTCGATCCGAACGACGGCTGCAACGTCGTGCAGGAGTACGTCGACCTCGCGATGAGCGTCACGCAGACGTGCGCACATCCGAACCTGCTGAATCCGAAGCACGCGAACGCATTCCTCGACTCGACGCAGGCGACGACGTTCGACATCGCGCCACCCGACGTCAGTGCGCGCTTCATCGCGCCGTTCGTCGCCAACGACCAGAACATCGACGAGTGGCTGGCCGCCGGCAACAGCCTGTGGATGCAGGAGAAGGGCTTCGCGATCCGCCAGCCGTCGGAATGGACGAAGGCGTACACGCTCGCCACGCCGAACCTGCTCTACACGGCTCTGGCGATGAGCGGGAATGAGGCGATCGGCGGCTGGTGCGGAGCCACCAACTGCAACAACACCGGCTTCGTGCGGGGCGTGACGATCGGGACGAAGACAGGCGGGAAGTGGTCGTTCGCCGAATCAGCGTTGAACGGCCTGCCGAACCGGTACATCGGCGGCGTTGCGATCGGTCCCGATGGGGCCTACTACGTCGCTCTGAGCGGGTTCAACCGCACCTTCACCGAAGGTCCCGGGGCGGGGATCGGGCACGTGTTCAGGTCGACCGACGGGAACAACTGGACCGACATCTCGGCCAATTTCCCGGACGTCCCGACCAACTCGATCAAGGCTCTGGCCGACGGTTCGCTCGTCGTGGGCACCGATCTCGGCGTGCTGTACCGGCCGCTGGGAGCAACGAGTTGGAACAAGCTCGGAACGAACCTGCCGTTGACGGTCGCGACCGACGTCGAGCTCGGTCCCGACCACTACGTCTATGCGGCGACCTATGGTCGCGGCATCTGGCGCATAGCGCAGCCCCAGCAGGGGTGAAGCTCAGTAGGCGACGGCGCCACGCCCGGTTTCCGCGGCGTGGCGCTGTTCGTCTGCGCGGTAGCTCGAGCGCACGAGCGGGCCCGAGAAGACCGACCCGAAGCCGATCGCCTCGCCCTGCTCGCGGAACCAGCGAAACTCGTCGGGGTGCACCCAGCGGTCGATCGTCGCGTGCTTCGAGCTCGGCTGTAGGTACTGCCCGATCGTCACGACGTCGACGCCGTGATCGCGCAGGTCGCGCATCGTCTCGACGACCTCGTCGTTCGTCTCGCCGAGGCCGACGATGATCCCGCTCTTCGTCAGCAGGGGGTAATGAGGCTCGGCGTAGGCGGCGATCTCCTTGGCGCGCCGCAGCAGCTGCAGGGCGCCGTCGTAGCTCGCCTTTGCGCCGCGCATCCGCCGGTGCAAGCGCCGAACCGTCTCGATGTTGTGGTTGAAGACGTCGGGCCGGGCGCCGATCACGGTCTGGAGCGCAGCCTCCTCGACGCCGAGGAAGTCGGGCGTCAGCACCTCGATCTTGGCCTGCGGCAGCTTCGCCTTGACCGCGCGAATCGTCGCCGCGTAGTGGCCCGCGCCCTTGTCGGCGACGTCGTCGCGGTCGACCGACGTCACGACGACGTGCTTCAGGTTCATCTGCGCCGCCGCCTGCGCCAGGCGCAACGGCTCGAGCGGGTCGACGGGCTCGTTCGGCTTGCCCGAGTGGACGTAGCAGTAGCGGCAGGCGCGCGTGCACGTCTCGCCGAGGATCTGGAACGTCGCGGTGCCGCGGCCCCAGCACTCCGCGATGTTCGGGCAGCGCGCCTCCTCGCAGATCGTGTTCAGCCGCTGGCCGTGGAGCAGCTTCTTGACGTCGTAGTAGCTGCCGTTGCTGGACGGCGCACGCACCTTCATCCACTCGGGGCGGCGTGGGCGCTCGGCGACTGGCAGCGATGTCTCCACGGGCACCAGTCTAGAGAGGCAGCACCGGGGTACGCTCGATGAGTCCGGCGTACCGGCCGTCGTTCGCAACCAGCTCGTCGTGGGTGCCGATCTCCACGACCCGGCCGCGGTCGAGGACGACGATCTGGTCGGCGTCGTACACCGTCGACAGCCGGTGGGCGATCGCGATCGTCGTGCGACCCTCCGCGAGACGGTCGAGTGCATCCTGTACCTGGCGCTCGGTCTCGGTGTCGAGCGAGCTCGTCGCCTCGTCGAGGATCAGGATCGGCGGGTTGCGGAGCACCGTGCGCGCGATCGCGATGCGCTGCTTCTCGCCGCCCGAGAAGCGGTAGCCCCGCTCGCCGACGACGGTGTCGTAGCCCGCCGGCAGCGACGCGATCAGGTCGTGGATCCGGGCCGCCTCGGCCGCCGATTCGATCTCCGCGTCGGTTGCCTCCGGCTTCGCGAACCGCAGGTTCTCGCGCACGCTCGCATGGAAGAGGTAGGTCTCCTGCGAGACGACGCCGACGAGTCGGGCCAGGGAGGCGAACGACAGATCGCGCACGTCGACGCCGCCGATCGAGACGCTGCCCTCGCCCACGTCGTAAAGCCGGGCCGCGAGGTAGCCGAGCGTCGTCTTGCCGGATCCCGTCTCCCCGACGAGTGCGGTCTTCGTCCCCACCGGCACGGTGAAGCTGACGTCCTCCAGCGTCCACGCGTCTTCGCCGTAGCGAAACCACACGTGATCGAACGACACGTCGCCGACGCTGTCGAGCTCCCGCGGCTCGTCCTGCTCGTCGATGTCGACAGGCTGGTCGAGGTAGTCGAAGATGCGGTCGAAGAGGGCGAGTGAGGTCTGGACGTCGAGGCTGACGCCGAGCAGGGAGCCGACGGGGAAGAAGAGGCGTGTCTGCAGGGTCGTGAAAGCGACCAGGGTCGGCACCGAGATCGCTGCCGAGCCGTGCGCGAGCGCGAGCCCGCCGAACCAGTACACAGCGGCGGGGAGCACCGCGAACGTGGTCTGGATCGTCGCCATCATCCAGCGCCCGGCCATCCGCTGGCGCACCTCGAGATCCGCGAGCAGCTCGGACTCGGTCTCGAACCGGTCGGCCAGCTCCGCCGAGCGCCCCATCGTCTTGCCGAGCAAGATCCCCGAGACCGACAGCGACTCCTGCACGAGGCTCGAGATGTCGGCGAGCGTCTCCTGGGTCGACGTCGCGATCTTGCGGCGTTCGGCGCCGACGCGACGCGTCAGGAGGACGAAGAGCGGGATCAGAGCGAACGCGAAGGCCGCCAGCTGCCAGCTCAGGGCGATCATCCCGATCATCGTCGCGATCACGGTGGTCACGTTCGAGACGATCGACGTCGCCGTGCTCGTGACGACGCTCTGGACGCCGCCGATGTCGTTGGAGATCCGCGACTGAACCTCGCCGGTTCGGGTGCGCGTGAAGAAGGCCAGCGACAGCCGTTGCAGATGTCTGAAGACAGCGGTGCGTAGGTCGTGCATCACACGCTGGCCGACCTGGTTCGAGAGCAGTGTCTGCCAGACCCCGATCGCGCCGGTGAAGACGGCGATGGCGATCATCCCGCCGGCGTAGAGCGAGAGGGCTCGCGTGTCGTTCCGCTCGATCGCCTCCAACAGCTCACGGAGCAGGA
>DASYPH010000315.1:0-2210 GCA_036006925.1 Gaiellaceae bacterium | reverse complement strand
GATCCTGCGACGTGACGCGCTGCCCGCCGCGAACCTGCTGGATCCACGCCTCGATCTCGGCGCGCGGCACCGGTTCGAGGGCGAGGAACAGATGCTCGGTCGAGACGTACTCGTCCTCCATCGACTTGCGCTGGGCGTCGGCGATATCGAGCACGCGTGAGAGAGCCGCTGACGCATTCGGCTGCTGCTGGCCGCCCTGGACGGCGGGCAGCGCGGCCACCTTCCGCTCGGCGTCCGCGCGGAGGCCTTGCCAGTCGGCGAAGAGATCCTGGTCGAGCAGCGCCAGCAGCAGATGGTCGGGGGTCACCTCGGGGTTCCCGCGGCGGCGCGCAGCGTCCGACGCCGCGGCGACAGCTTCCTGGCTCTTGATCGTCAGCTTGTTGAAATCCATGTCAGCTCCTGCGGGCCGGAGGCGTGGGAGAGCGATAGAGCACGAGATCGCGCCGGTACGAGCGATGCACGTCGTCGAGTGCGAGCCGCATCTCCTGCTCCATCCGTTCGATGCGGCGGCGCATGCGACCCAGTTCGTCCTCCATGTGGAGCACTCGCTCGACGCCGGCCAGGTTCAGGCCGACCTCGGAGGTGAGCTGCTGGATCAGCTGCAAGCGCGCGACGTCCGCGTCGGAATAGAGGCGCGTGTTGCCTGCCGTCCGTCGCGGCCGCACGAGACCGCGCTGCTCGTAGATGCGGAGCGTCTGCGGATGCATCCCGACGAGTTCCGCCGCGACGCTGATCATGTACCTCGGGCGCTCGGCGTCCCCCGCTCCAGCACCGGCAAAGCCGGCACCTGCGCTCCGCGAAGGCTCCGTCGAGCCTGCGCCTCTGGTCATCCGCCCGCCTTCTGGAGCTGCTCGAGCAGCTCACGCTGCTTCTTCGAGACCTTCTTCGGCACCTCGATCCTGATCCGCGCGAGCACGTCGCCCTGGCCAGTCCCCTTGAGGCGCGGCGCACCGCGGCCCTTGATCCGTAGGAGCTTGCCGTCCTCGCTGCCGCCAGGCACCTTCAGCGAGACGGGACCATCGGGTGTCGCCACCTCGACAGTGCCGCCGAGCGCTGCGGTCGCGAACGGCACGGCGACCTGCACGACGAGATCGTCGCCACGGCGCTCGTAGACCTTCGACGGCTCCACGCGCACGGTCACGTAGAGGTCGCCCGCAGGCGCGCCGCCGTAGCCGGCCTCGCCCTTCCCTTTCAGCTTGATGCGCGTGCCGTCCCTGGCGCCCGCCGGTACGCGAACCTTGTAACGCTTCGTCCTTCGCTCACGACCCGCGCCGTGGCAGGTGGGACATGGTGTCTCGACGATCGAGCCCATGCCGTGACATCGCGGGCACGGCTGCTGCAGGGCGAACAGTCCCTGTGACGTCGCCACGACGCCGGTGCCGTCGCACTGGGGGCAGCGAACCGGGGCAGTCCCTGGTGCCGCGCCCGTGCCGTGGCACGTGTGGCAGGCGAGCTCGAGCTGCACCGGGATCGTCACCTCGACGCCTCGCAGCGCGTCGTCGAACGCGGCGCGCACTTCGACGTCGACGTCGTTCCCGCGCTGGCCGCGCTGTGGTTGTTGCTCTCCTCGGCCGCGGTTGAAGAGGCCCCCGAAGATGTCCCCGAGGTCGAAGTCGCCGAAGTCGAAGGTCGTGCTACCGGGGCCGGCCCCGCCGAAGCGACCGTTCGTCGTCCCCATCGCGTCGTACTGCTTGCGCTTCTCGGGATCCGAGAGCACGTCGTACGCCGACTGCACCTCCTTGAAGCGCTCTTCGCTGCCGGGGTTCCGATCCGGGTGTACCTCGCGCACGAGCTTTCGGTACGCCTTCTTCAGCTCGTCTGCAGACGCGTTCTTCGGCACGCCGAGCGTCTCGTACAGGCTCTTAGCCATCCGCCCCCGCAGAGATGATCACGCGCGCCGGCCGCAGCACACGATCGCCGAGCGTGTACCCCTTCTGCAGCACCTGGATCACGGTTCCCTCCTCGGCCTCGGACGGTTGGGAGAGCAGCGCCTCCTGCGTGTGCGGATCGAACTTCCCCTCGGTCGGGATCTCCGCCAGTCCCTCGCTGCCGAGGGTGTCGGCGAGCGCGCGATGTACCAGGCGGACGCCATCCTCGAGCTTCGCAGCCTCGTGCTCGGTTGCGGCCTCGAGCGCGCGCTCGCGGTCGTCGAGCACCGGGACGAGCCGTCCGACCAGCCGCTCGTGGGCGCGCGCGGCCAGCTCCTGCTG
>DASYPH010000314.1:0-10986 GCA_036006925.1 Gaiellaceae bacterium | reverse complement strand
TAGTACAGGGCGGCTGTGCAGCTCGCGGCCCCGCCGGTCCACCAGTAGCCTGAAAGCGTAAAGTAAGGCGAGCCGATGTATGTCGGGTAGTAGCCGACGCTCTGCCTGTAGACCGCGGTTCCGTTCTGGGAGCAGGTGACCTCGATCGAGGGGTAGAGAGTCCAGCTTGTCGACGTGGTGAACGCGATCTCGTCGCCCCAGTTGGGTGTGCCACTCGAGTTGGCGTCATAGACCATGGTGGGCCCGGTGATACCGCTGGTCGACCCGCCCCCGCTGGGCTTTCCGCCTCCGCCACCCTTGGCGGCGAATGCGGCGGGGACGAGCAGAAGTAGGGCGGCGATGAGTGCGACTGGGAGCGCGAGCCTCTGGCTGCGGCTGATTGTTGACACGATACGAAACCTCCTGGCGTTTTTTGGCGCGAGACCCCTAGGTGCGATTTGTTACAGGGGGAATCGTCCGATTCCTGGGCGTTGGCGACCCTCCAACGAGTGATTTCGTCCTTCGCCGGGTCAGGATGACAACCACATCGGCTGGGGCCGTGCTGGGCAAGCGCAGGACTCTAGCGAGCCTTCCCTGATACCTGCGTCCTGAACCATCGCCCCTGTCACAGCGGCATAGCTAGGATCGCCCGGGATGCAGGTGGGCCTGAAAATCTGGCGTTTCAACTCGCGGTCCGGCGAGCGGGAGCTGCAGGAATTCGAGATCGACGCCCCGGAGGAGGCGACGCTCCTCGACTGTCTCGACATCGTCAAAGACAAGCACGACGGGACGCTCGCCTACCGCAAGAGCTGCCGCATGATGATCTGCGGCTCCTGCGGCATGCGCATGGACGGCGCCGCCGTGCTCGCCTGCAAGGTGCGGATGTACGACGTGGCGAACGCCGGGCGCATTCCCGTGATCTCCGCGATGGGCAACCTTCCGATCGTCAAGGACCTGGTCGTCGACATGGAGCCGTTCTGGGAGAAGTTCCGCAGCGTCGATCCCTATCTGCAGCCGGGCTACCTGGAACCACCGAACGGCAAGGAGTACCGCATCACGCAGGAGCGGATGAACGTCGTTCACAAGGAGTCGCTCTGCATCAACTGCGGCTGCTGCGTCTCGGAGTGCAACGCGATGGATTCGGATCCGCGCTTCCTCGGACCGCAGGCGCTCGCGAAGGCGTTCCGGTTCGTCGGCGACCCGCGCGACGGCAAGAAGCTGGCGCGACTGGAGAAGCTGAACGACGAGCACGGGATCTGGGAGTGCACCCGCTGCTACTTCTGCAACGAGCGCTGTCCGAAGGGCGTCGACCCGCGCGATGCGATCGCGAAGCTCGGCGCCGAGTCGATGAAGGAAGGCATCGACCGTGACATGGGTGCCAAGCACGCGAAGTGGTTCGTCGTCTCCGCGAAGACGACCGGGTGGCTCCGCGAGACGGAGCTCGTGCCGAAGACCCAGGGCATCGTGGAGGCGATCAAGCAGACGAAGTTCGCGCTCAGCCTCGCCAGCAAGGGCAAGGTGCCACCGCCGATCCCGCCGCACGTCGCGAAGGACGTCCGGGAGGCGCGGCGGCTGTTCGACCTGGTCAAGGAGCAGGGTCGCGACGGCTACGCCGGGATCGTGCAGGGCGAGCACGCCCTTGCGAAACTGTCTCACGGGAACGTGGGCCACGAGACGCTCGAGGAGATCTACGACCGTCCCGGCGCCTTCAACCGCCCCTACCTCGAAGGAGACGATGCCGCGTGACGCAGACGGCTGTCGAGACGAAGCGCGTCGCGTACTACAAGGGGTGCCTGGCCTCGCTGTCGGCGAAGGAGCTCGACTCGGCGACACAGGCGCTCGCGCCCAAGGTCGGCCTCGAGCTGGTGGAGCTGGAGTCGGTCACCTGCTGCGGCGCCGGCGACATCCACGAGGCCGAGCCCGATTACTACCTGCACCTGAACGCGCGCATCCTCTCCTATGCCGCGGCGGAGGGGGTCGACACGCTGCTGACCGTGTGCAACGTCTGCACGCTGAACCTGCGCCAGGCGAACTTCATGCTGATCGGCGACTCGGAGTTGCGCGCCCGCATCAACGAGAACCTGGTCGCGGTCGGCGTGCCCGCCTACGAGCGCGACGTCGATGTTCGCCATCTGCTCTGGGAGATCGCAGAGGGCGACGGCTACGAGAAGCTGAAGGCTGCCGCGCACCGGGGGCTGAAGGGCTTGAAGGTTGCGCCGTTCTACGGCTGCCAGATCCTTCGCCCGTCGAAGATCAACGGCTTCGAGGATCCCGATCGCCCGTGGTCGCTCGAGCGCATCATCGAAGCCTGCGGCGGCGAGGCGATCGACTATCCGGCCAAGATCAAGTGCTGCGGCTTCCCGATCATCCAGGCGCGCGAGGAGACGGCGCTCGGTGAGCTGATCCAGCCGATCGAGCAGGCGATGGAGGCCGGTGCCGACGTGATCGTGACGCCGTGCCCGCTCTGCCACCTGTCGCTGGACGCCTGGCAGTCGAAGCTGAAGGCCACGACGGGCCGTGACTACGGCATGCCGATTCTGCACCTGTCCCAACTCGTCGGCGTGGCCGCGGGTCTCGAGGAGTCCGAGCTCAAGTTCAAGCGGCACGTCGTCTCGGTCGCTCCGGTGATCGAGAAGCTCCAGATCTGAGTACCGCGCAGGCTCTCGCGGCGGTCGTCCTCGCTCTTGCGGTCCTGCTCGCCACGTACGGGTGGTTCGAGGCGGGCTGGGTCCGGCTGCGTGTGCTCGAAGTGGCTGTCGACGACTTGCCGCCCGAGCTCGACGGACTGCGGATCGCGCATCTGTCGGACTTCCATCTCGGCATCCCCTCGCGAGGCGTGCGCGCCGTCGAGCGGGCCGTCGCGTGGGTCGAGGGGCGCCGCCCCGATCTCATCTGCATCACGGGCGACCTGCTTTCGCGCCCGCGTGGCGAGCCGCTCCTGCTCGCGCTGCTCGAGCGGCTCGGCCACCCGTACGTGGTGCTCGGCAACCACGATCTCGCCCTGTCGCGCGATCCGTTCTCGCGACCGGTCTCACTCGGGCGGCTCCCGAACGGGACGCTGCTCAGCGACACGTCGGTCGAACTCGTGCTGGACGGTACGACCGTCGAACTCGCGGGGGTCGATCCGCGCTCGTGGCTCGACAAGCGTTCGAGCGGCTTCGAGGACTCGGCTGCAGCGCTCCGGATCTTGCTCTGCCATTTCCCGAACGCGCTCGACCGCGTCGCGTCCGGGCGTTGGAACCTGATTCTCGCGGGTCATCTCCACGCCGGCCAGATCGCGCTCCCGTACGGGTTCGGCAGGCTGCTGCTCGCGCATCCGAGCGCCCGCCATTCCGCGGGGATCTATCGGCGGGGTCGGACCGTGATGCACGTCTCGCCGGGACTCGGTACGACGTTCGTGCCGTTTCGCTTCGCTGCCCGGCCCGAGGCGACCGAGCTCGTTCTACGATGCGGGAATGCCTGACGGCCACAGCCAGATCTCGCCGGATGTGCTCGCGCGCTACGCAGTCGACGCCGCCGCCGAGGTACGAGGCGTGCACACGAAGCAGCGGCGCGCCGCGAAGATGACCGGCTCGGACGTGGAGGTGCATGTCGTCGTCGATTTCGGCGCGAACATCCCGACCGTCGCGGCCGAGGTCCAGCGCCGCGTTGCGGACTACCTCGCCCAGATGGCCGACGCCAGGCCCGACGCGGTGCACGTCGTCGTCGACGACGTCCAGAGATAAGCGTGACCAGGTAATGCCGCCGCGCCTCGCCGGGCTGACCAAGCTGACGCTCGAAACCGCGCCGAGCGTCTGTCACAACTGCATCTGGTGGCAGTCGCGTGGTCGGCGCACCGTTGACAAGGATCGCTGGATGGAGAAGATCGAGCTCGACTTCGGCGCGTTCGGCACGGTGTACTACGACGCTCACGCCAAGGTACTCGGCTCGATGCAGTACGGACCGGCGGCCGCGTTCCCGCGGGCGCACGAGCTACCGGCCGGGCCGCCGTCCGACGACGCGATCCTGGTCACCTGCGCCTATCTCGTCGATGAGTCGAGCCCCTGGGTGCTGCAGTCGCTCTTCCTCGCGGCGATCGGCGAGGCACGAGATCGTGGCGCACGCGCGCTCGAGGCGTTCTCGTTCCGGTACGCCGAGGGGGAATCGGTGTACGAGCGCTTCCAGGTGCACAAGACGGTCTTCCCGCAGACGTTTCTTGCGGACCTCGGATTCGTCGTCCTGCGCGCTGCCGGCCGCGTCGGTCTCTCGCGCCTCGATCTCGGCGGGCTCCAGCCGGTCGCCGAGGGCAAGCGAGAGACAGTCTTGCGCGTCGTCAAGGAGGCGTTCGGCGTCCCCGAGGCGGTGCCGGCGCCGCGGCCCTAGCTGACACAGCCTGGCGCCGACGTTATTATCCCGCGCATGCCGAGGTACATGATCGTTCGGAGCTTCGACGTAGGCGAGTCCGACATGCCCGTGGTCGGCCGGCGCTCGCGGGAGATCGTCGAGGGGGAGTTCCCGGACGTCACGTGGGAGCACAGCCATGTCGTCGTCGACGACACCGGGCTGGTCCGGACGTTTTGCATCTACGCCGCTCCGACCGAGGAGCTCGTGCGGGCGCATTCGAGCAGGCTGGGACAGCACAAGATCGACTCGCTCGACGAGATCGTCGGCGACGTCACGCCCGCGGACTTTCCCCCGGTCTGACGTCAGCCACGTGGAACGAGGCCGAGCTCGCGAGGGCGAGCCGGCGTCGTAGCGCGTTCCGCCGTTCCGTCTCGCTCTCCGGCACGAGCTCGAACGCCTGCCGGTAGAGCCGAGCCGCGTGGTCCTTGGCCCAGCCGCGCTCGGCGATCTCCGCCGCCCGCGTCAGGTGCTCCACCGCACGCTCGTAGTCGCCGGCGTCCCGCCAGTGCCGTGCGAGCGCACCGATGGCCTCGCCGGACGACCCGATGTGGCTGCCGAAGAACTCGGCCACCAGCGCGTGACGGCGAGCACGATCGGCGCGCGGCAGCTGGTCGTAGGCGACATCCCGGATCAGCGAGTGTGTGAAGGCGAGCTGTAGCTGGCCTTCGATGATCGACGATGGCTCTCGGCGAATCAGGTCGCGCCGCTCCAGCGCCTCGAGCAGCTGCGTCACGTCGGCGCCGTCGGCGCCCATCGCGCGCAACGCGTCGACCCAGAACAGCTTGCCGACGACGGCCGCGTCCAGCAGCAGCGCCCGCTCGGCCGCCGGCAGCGCGTCGAGGCGGGCGGCGACGATCTCCCGGATGTTGGTCGGCAGCTTGCCCGGTGCGAGCTCGCCGACGCTGGCTGCGAGCTGTTCGATGAAGAGCGGGTTTCCCTCGGCGACGCGGATCACCTCGTCGACGTGACCGCCGTTCGAGAGCAGCCGGGCGGCCAGCTGGCGCGCGTCCGCGTCATCGAGTGGCCCGAGCGTGATCGACGTGTAGCCGGGGAGACCGGCCCCCCAGTAGCCACGCTGGTCGAGCAGCTCCGGCCTGGCCAGGGTCACGAAGAGGACCGGTAGCCCGCGGACGCCGATCGCGAGCGCGTGGACAAGATCGAGCATGTTCGCGTCGGCCCAGTGCACGTCCTCGAAGACGAGGATCGTCGGTTGCTCGCGCGCCAGCGCTTCGACGAACTCGCGCACCGAGTGGAAGAGCGCTTCGCGGTCGGCAGCCTCGGTGGCCGTCTCGATGCCGACGATCAGGCCGAGGTGCCCGGCGACCGCATCGGGGTCAGCGGCCGTGCCGGCGAGCAGTGTTGCGGTTCGTGCGCGGAGCTTGTCGGCGACGACCGGGGCCGGGTCGCTCTCGAAGACGCCGCTCAGTCTCTTCACGTGCGCGGCCAGCGGACCGTAGGTGCCCGATTCCCGGTACGGGAGCGAGCGACCGAAGACGAGACGCGCGCCGCTGTCGGCGACCACGCGGGCGAACTCGGCTGCGAGGGTCGACTTACCGACGCCGGCGGGCCCGAAGACGGATACGAGGTGGGGAAGTCGGTCGTCGGCGGCCCGGGCCCACAGTGTGGCCAGGATCGCGAGCTCGGAAGAGCGGCCGACGATCGTCTGTGCCGAGAGCGGCCGCTCTCCCGCGACCGTGATCGCGTGACTGGCGATCCATGCCGGCACCGGGCGTTCCTTGCCCTTGGCCATCACCGGCTCGGTCGGGAGGTACTCGATGCTCCCGCGCGTCGTCAGGTAGGTCTCTTGGCCGACGACGACACCGTTGACCGGCGCCGCCGCTTGCAGGCGCGAAGCGGTGTTCACCACGTCGCCCGCAACCATGGACTCGCCGAGTTCCGGCCGGGCGCCCAGGGACACGACCGCCTCGCCTGTGTTGACTGCGATCCGGATCTGCAGGTCGCCAGGCAGCTCGACAGCGACGTCGCGGACGACGAGTGCGGCGCGCACGGCACGCTCCGCGTCGTCGCCGTAGGCCAGCGGTGCGCCGAACACACCCATCACCGCGTCGCCGATGAACTTCTCGACCACCCCGCCGAACGACTCGATCTCGTGTCGGACCCGCTCGTGGTAGGGCGCCAGCAGCGCCCGCACCTCCTCAGGGTCGAGCTGCTCGGCACGAGCGGTGAAGCCGACGAGATCGACGAAGATGATCGTCACGATCCGCCGTTCGTCCGTCGGGGCGGCGGCCTCGGCGAGCCGAGTCCCGCAGGCCAGGCAGAAGCGAGCGAGCGGAGGATTCTCCTGGGCGCACTGCGGGCACGTGAGGGCGGCTCCGGCCGTCACGTCCATGAGATCGACACCGTCGGCGAGGCCACGAGCGTCTGATACACGACGCAGTACCGCTCCGTCAGCCGAAGCAGTGTCGCGACCTGCTCGGCATCGGCGTCGCTCTCGAGCTCGAACCTGACCCGGATCGAGGTGAAGCCGACCGGCGCCTGTTTGTCGACGGCGAGCGTGCCGCGGAAGTCGAGATCGCCCTCGACGTGGACGGCGCCCTCGGTGACGGGGATCCCGAGCGAGGTCGAGACCGCGCGAAGGGTGACTCCCGCGCAGGCGGCGAGTGCCTCGAGCAGCATGTCGCCGGAGCAGAGCAGCGATCCATCGCCTCCGCTCGCCGGATGGAGACCTGCGACGGCCAGCGCCCGACCAGTCTCGACCGAGCAGCTGACCCCGTCGCCGAGTGTCCCGGTTGCGCTCAGGGTGACGACCGCAGCCTCGGGCTGGTCGCGATAGTGCGCTTTCAGCGGCTCCTGGAGCCGGCGGAGCCGAGCGCGATCCACGGCGGTCAGGCGGCTGCGCGCTCGGGGGCGAGGACGAGCTCGGCGATCTGGATTGCGTTCAGCGCTGCGCCCTTGCGCAGGTTGTCGCTGGCGAGGAAAAGCGCCAGCCCTCGCTGGACGGTCGGGTCGCGACGGATGCGGCCCACGAGCACGTCGTCGTCCCCGGTCGCCCTGCCGGGCGTCGGAAACTCGTCGAGCCGAACGGACGGAGCGGCGGCGAGCAGCTCGCGCGCGTGCTCGGGCGGAAGGTCGTCCTCGAGCTCGATCCAGATCGCTTCGGCGTGCCCGATCAGCACCGGGACCCGTACGCAAGCGGCCTGGATCGGCAGCTCCGGAAGCTCCAGGATCTTGCGTGTCTCGTCGCGAAGCTTCGTCTCCTCGTCGAACTCATCGCCGTCGAACTCCCAATCCATCCGCAGGTCGTGCTCGGCCTGCGGCTCGTTGCGGAGCCTCTCCATCGACTGTGCTCCGGCGCCCGAAACAGACTGGTACGTCGCGACTCGCACGCGCACGAGTCCTGCCTGGTCGTGCAGTGGCTTCAGCACGCAGGTGAGCGGGATCGCGCAGCAGTTCGGGTTCGCGAGAATGCCGCGATGGTCGAACGCCCGCTCGGCGTTCACCTCGGGCACGACGAGCGGGACGCCCGGCTCGAGCCGATAAGCCGCCGACTTGTCGATCGCGGTTGCCCCGCCGCGAACGGCATGTGGTACCAGCTCGCGTGACGCAGATGTGCCGACCGAGAAGAGGAAGACGTCGACGTCCCCGCGCGCGAGCGCCTCGGGCGTCGCCTCCTCGACCGTCAGCGGGCCGAGCCGTGTGCCGGCCGAGCGCGCCGACGCGAAGACGCGCACGTCGTCGTGTCCACGCTGCCGTAGCACGTCGAGCGTCACCGCGCCTACGGCCCCGGTGGCGCCGACGACGCCGAAGCTAGGCACCCACCCGCTCCTCTGCATAGCTCAGGAAGCGCGCGTGGACCGCGCGCACCGCCTGCTCGACGTCGTCCGCGCGGACGACGCAGGAGATGCGGATCGACGACGTCGAGATGATCTCGATGTTGACGCCGGCCTCGGCGAGGGCGTCGAACATCTCCGCGGCGACTCCGGGATGGCTCTTCATGCCCGCGCCGATCAGCGAGATCTTCCCGATCTCGGGGTCGCGCTCGACGCGGGCGGCGCCGACCTCCGCTCCGACAGCATCGAGGACCGGGTCGGCGGTCGCGACGTCGGCTTTCGGGATCGTGAAGGTGATGTCCGTCGTGCCGTGCTCGGAGACGTTCTGGACGATCATGTCCACGTTGACGCCGGCCTCGGCGAGGCTCCTGAAGATACGGGCTGCGACGCCAACGCGGTCGGGCACGCCGGCCACCACGATCTTCGCCTCGGAGGTGTCGTGCGTGACGCCGGAGACGATCGCCTTCTCGAGCACTATCTCGTCCTCCTCGCCGATCCACGTGCCGTCGCCCCGGCCGAATGTCGGGCGCACGCGGAGCTTCACACCGTAGCTGCGGGCGACCTCGATCGACCGGAGCGCCATCACCTTCGCGCCCGAGGCGCTCATCTCGAGCATCTCCTCATAGGTGAGCGCCGGCAACATCAGTGCCTCCGGAACGAGCCGCGGATCGGCGGTGAAGACCCCGTCGACGTCGGTGAAGATCTCGCACGCGTCTGCGCCGAGCGCGGCGGCCAGCGCGACGGCGGTGGTGTCGGAGCCGCCGCGCCCAAGCGTCGTCACGTCGTGCGTCGATGTCGACACGCCCTGGAAGCCCGCGACGAGGACGATCCGGTCCTGCTCGAGCGCCTCGAGGATTCGTCGTGCGCGTACCTCGACGATCTTCGCCTTCGTGTGGCTGCCGTCGGTGACGATCCCGGCCTGGGACCCGGTCAGCGAGACCGCCTCGTGGCCCAGGTCGTGGATCGCCATCGCGCAGAGCGCGTTCGAGATCCGCTCGCCCGTCGAGACGAGCATGTCGTACTCGCGGGGATTCGGCCGGGGTGAGACCTCGTGGGCGAGGCGGATCAGCTCGTCGGTCGTCGAGCCCATCGCCGACAACACGCCGACCACCAGCGAGCCCGACTCGCGTGCAGCGACGAGCCGCTCGGCGACGCGCTTCAGCTTGGCGGTATCGCCGACGGACGTCCCCCCGAACTTCATCACCACGAGCCCCGGCGTCCGCACGGCGTCGGTGACTGCCGGGACCGCTTCGAACTCGAGCAGGGTCATCTCTGAGACAGTGTAGGCAGCATGAAACGCCGTCCTTCGACGTTCCGCGAGTGGGTCATCCTTCTCTTCGCCGCCGCCGGGCTCGCCCTGCTGCCCTGGACGATCTGGCTTGCGGGCACGCTCCGGCCGACCCATGAGTCGCCACGCTGGGATGTCGCCTGGTCCGGCTTCGACGCTGCCCTCGCCGCGCTGTTCCTGCTGACCGCGTTCGCCGCGTGGCGCCGCTCGCTATGGGTCGGAGTCGTCGCCGGGGCGACCGGAACGCTGCTCGTCACCGACGCCTGGTTCGACGTGATCCAGTCGAGCGACCGCGACGAGCTGCGGACGGCACTGTTCCTCGCGTTCTTCGCGGAGCTGCCGGCGGCCGCGGTGTGCTTCTGGATCGCCTACCGGACCGAGCGGTTCCTCTCGCTCGTGGTCGGCTCACATCTCGCGGCGACCCAGGAGAGCCCGCCCGAGAGTGACCTCGTCGGCGTACTCGAGGTCGCCCCCAACCGGAAGCCCGCTCGCGAGCCGGGTCACCCGGACGCGGCCTCGTAGCCGGTCGGCGAGGAATGCAGCGGTTGCCTCGCCGGTCATGTTCGGGTTCGTCGCGAGCACGACCTCCTGGACGCCGTTCGAAGACACGCGCTGCAGCAGCTCGTCGATGCGTAGGTCGCCGGGATCGACGCCGTCGAGCGGCGAGAGCGCCCCGCCGAGCACGTGGTAGAGGCCTCGGAACTCGGCGGTGCGCTCGAGCGAGACGACGTCGACGGGTTGCTCGACGACGCAGATGACGGTGTGGTCGCGGCGGGCGTCGCTGCAGATCGCGCAGACCTCGTCCTCGGTCAGGTTGCCGCACTCGCGGCAGAAGCGCACCCGCTCCTTCACCTCCGTGAGCGCGGCGGCGAGCGCGAGCGCTTCGTCCTTCGGCCGCTGCAGGATATGAAAGGCGAGCCGCTGCGCCGTCCGCGAGCCGACGCCCGGCAGGCGGCTCAGCTGCGCGACGAGGTTCTCGACCGAGGGGCTGAACACGCCGCCCATTGTGCCCAGCAGCCCCGGCTGGCTCGGACAATCCGCCCCGACCGATCGGCCGTACTGATCGGCATGACCACGTTCCGACTGACACTGCTCCTGCTGCTCCTGGCAGCCCTGCCACTCCTGCTCACCGCCTGCGGCAAGGGCGGCGGCTACTAGAGCCCGGGTAGCAGGCCGCCGAGATCGGGCGGCAGCATGCCCTTCATCTTCGCCTCGACCTTGGCGTGCGCGGCCCGCAGCGCTTCGTTGGCCGCCGCCATCACCAGGTCTGCGAGCAGCTCCGGATCGTTCGGGTCGATCGCCTTCGGATCGATGCGAAGCTCCTTGAGCTCACCGCTCGCGCTCGCAACGACCGTGACCATCCCGCCGCCGGCCGAAGCCTCGGCGGTCTCCTTCGCCGCCTCCTCCTGCAGCTGCTCCATCTGCGCCTGCATCTCCTGGGCCTGCTTCATCAACGCATCCATGTCGAAACTCACGTCCGTGGCCTCCTTTCGCTCACGCCCGGCGGAGCTGTGCTCCGCGAAAGGCTGTCCAGGAACGTGAGCG
>DASYPH010000313.1:0-12904 GCA_036006925.1 Gaiellaceae bacterium | reverse complement strand
GCCGCGCCAGCGAGAACCCCGAGAAAGGCGACGATGCGCCGCTCGACGCACCGCCGAGCCAGCCGAACCAGGTCCAGAGCGAACCGACGAACGCTCCGAACAGCGGCACGCTGATGGATGCGAACAACCCAGCCGCGATCGGATGCTCACCGTCACGGTGCAGCGACCGGGCGACGAACGCGAAGCCGACGAAGACCACGAGCGACAGCACGACGACCTTGCCGTGCACGTAGTGGCCGGAGAAGAAGGACAACAAGGCGACAGCCGCGAGGAGCAGCGTGAAACCGCCCGCGTAGAGCAAGTATGACCAGGCCGCCCAGCGGGGCCGAATCGCTCCCATGCCGCGAGTTTCGGCTCTCCGCCGGACGGAGCCGCACGGCGGTACCGTTCTGGTCGCATGGCCGGCAGCGACGACAGGCTCCGCGGCGAGATCGCCGAGTTGTTCGCGGACCTCTGGCAGGTGCCGCGTTTCACGGGTGCGCGCCACGGCTTCAGGCCGAACGTCGACTGCTTCCACACGGACGACCCCCACGCGTTGACTATCGTCGTCGAACTGCCCGGGGTCGACCCGGCGAGCGTCCGCGTTGCGGCCGGCGAGCGCGTGCTCCTGCTCGCCGGCGAGCGCACCCGTCCACGGGTGCCGGGCCGGGTCTACCAGCAGATGGAGATCGAGTACGGCGCATTTCACCGCCAGGTGAGGCTGGCCGAGGACGTCGACCCCGAGCGCGCAACGGCCTCCTTCGAGCACGGCGTGCTGACGATCGTGCTCCCGGTCGCCGCCCAGGCGCCGCGCCGCGGCCGCTTCACGATCGAGGTGGTGCGGGCATGAGCCGTAGGCTCGACGGAG
This sequence comes from Gaiellaceae bacterium, assembly GCA_036006925.1. Lineage (GTDB taxonomy): Bacteria > Actinomycetota > Thermoleophilia > Gaiellales > Gaiellaceae > PALSA-600. The sequence continues at coordinate 12,057 of DASYPH010000313.1, read as the reverse complement.
GCTCACAAGGAGCGGAGGTGTCGGCTTTGCCGGCGCCGAAGCGGGCATGAGCGAATCGCTGTTCGACGCGCCGGAGCCGGCGGAGCATGAGCTCGAGCTGCCGGCCGCCCTACCCGTGCTGCCGTTGAAGGAGACCGTCGTCTTCCCGCAGTCGATGTCGCCGCTGGCGATCGGGCAGGAACGCTCGGTGCGCCTGATCGACGACGTTGTCGCGGGCGAGCGGCTGCTCGCGCTCGTCACGACCCGCGACGCCTCGGTCGAGGTACCGGGCTTCGACGACCTCTACGAGGTCGGCACGGTCGCGATCGTCCACAAGCTGATCAAGGTGCCCGACGGCACTCTGCGAATCCTCGTCCAGGGGCTCGACCGGGTTCGCCTCGACCAGCGGATCGACACCGACCCCTATCTGCTCGCCGAGTTCAGCGCGCTGCCCGATGTGATCGTCGAGACGCCCGAGCTGAAGGCGCTGATCCGGAACGTCCAGGGGCTCTTCGGCCGCATCATCAGTCTGGCTCCCTACCTGCCGGAGGAGCTCGAGCTCGCCGCCGCGAACGTCGACGACCCGAGTGCGCTCGCGCACCTGGTCGCCTCGACGCTGCGCTCGATCAAGACCGAGGAGCGCCAGGAGCTGCTGGAGACGCTCGACGTCGAGGAGCGGCTGCGCAAGGTCTCGGGGATCCTGAGCCGCGAGCTCGAGGTCTTCGAGCTCGGGTCGAAGATCCAGTCCCAGGTGCAGTCGGAGATGGAGAAGGGCCAACGCGAGTACTTCCTGCGCCAGCAGCTGAAGGCGATCCAGCAGGAGCTCGGTGAGGACGACCCGGAGCAGGCCGAGGTGAACGAGCTCCGCCTCCGGCTCGCCGAGCTGACGGCGCTGCCCGACGATGTCCGTGAGGCTGCCGAACGCGAGCTCGGCCGGCTCGAACGACTGCCCACGGCCGCTGCGGAGTACGGCGTCATCCGCACCTATCTCGAATGGATCCTCACCCTGCCCTGGGGCGTCTTCACGGCCGACAATCTCGACCTCGAGCACGCACGCACCGTCCTCGACGACGACCACTTCGACCTCGAGAAGGTGAAGGACCGCATCGTCGAGTATCTGGCCGTCGCGAAGCTGCGAGACGAGGTGTCGGGGCAGATCCTCTGCTTCGTCGGGCCGCCCGGCGTCGGCAAGACGTCGCTCGGGCACTCGATCGCGAACGCCCTCGGCCGGAAGTTCGTGCGCCTGTCGGTGGGCGGTGTCCGCGACGAGTCCGAGATTCGCGGCCACCGGCGCACCTACATCGGCTCGATGCCCGGCACGATCATCCGCTCGCTTCGCGACGCAAGCTCTGCGAACCCGCTGGTGCTGATCGACGAGATCGACAAGATGGGCGCCGACTGGCGCGGAGATCCGTCGAGCGCAATGCTCGAGGTGCTCGATCCAGAGCAGAACAAGACGTTTCGAGACCACTACCTCGATCTGCCGTTCGACCTGTCGAAGACATTGTTCATCTGCACGGCGAACACGCTCGACGCGATTCCCGGCCCGCTGCTCGACCGCATGGACGTGATCTCGCTCTCGGGCTACACCGAGGACGAGAAGCTCGGGATCGCGAAGCGCTACCTGTACCCGAAGCAACTGAGCGCAGCGGGCCTGAGGCGAGGCCAGCTGGCGCTGCCCGACAAGGTGCTGCGCACGATCATCCGTGAGTACACGCGCGAGGCAGGCGTCCGCAATCTCGAGCGGCGGATCGCCGACGTGTGCCGGAAGACGGCGACGGAGATTGCCACCGGACGAGCGGCCAAGGTGAAGGTCGACGACGATGTGCTTCGCGACTGGCTCGGCCCTCGCAGGTTCGCCGGCGAGGTGCGCAGACGAACGGCGGAGCCCGGAGTCGCGACGGGACTCGCGTACACAGCCGCCGGCGGCGACATCCTCTTCATCGAGGCTGCCGCGTACACGGGAAAGGGCACGCTGACGATCACCGGCCAGCTCGGCGAGGTGATGCAAGAGTCCGCGCAGGCGGCGCTGTCGTGGGTGCGGGCGCACGCCGACCAGCTCGGTCTGCCCGCGGACTGGTTCGAGACCCACGACGTGCACATCCACGTGCCGGCCGGAGCCGTCCCGAAGGACGGCCCGTCGGCCGGGGTGACGATGGCGACGGCGCTCGCCTCACTCGTCCGCGACGAACCGGTCGCCGACGATGTCGGCATGACCGGAGAGCTGACGCTGACCGGGCAGGTGCTGCCGATCGGCGGACTGCGAGAGAAATCGCTCGCCGCCCAGCGGGCCGGGCTGAAGCGGGTCATCTACCCGCGGGAGAACGAGCCCGACCTCGAGGAGCTGCCGCCCGAGACGCGCGCTGCGATCGAGTTCATCCCGGCGGAGACGATCGAGGACGTCTTCGCGGCCGCGTTCGCCGGCAGGCAGGCGGGCCGGACACGCCGGCCGCAGGCGGTCGAACGTGCAGCGGCGAAGAGCCGCTAGCTAGGCGATAGCGAAGCTCGCGAGCAGCTGCTTGCAGGTGTCGCCGCTCGACGCCGCTCGACGGCGGCAGAGCAGCTGGAACTCATGCCTGCCGCGCAGGACGAAGGTGTATTCGTCGACGGTGTCGCCCGCCTTCACCGCGTAGGAGTGCGCCCGAATACCGTCGGCTGTGACGGTCGAGGGCCCTGAGACCGATCCGCCCGACTGCGCGGCGATCTGCTGCATCCGGGCGGCGAGCTCCTTCTCGACCTTGGCGAAGAGGCTGTCGGTGTAGGGCTTGAGCAGGGGGAACGCCCCCACCTGGAGCAGCTCGGCGCCGTTGACCGCTGTGACGCGCCGGCTTGAGCGCTCGACGCGCCAGCCCGCCGGGGCGTCGAAGCTGAAGCCCGAGCCCCTCAGAGACTGGGCCGGCTGCTCTTTCGCGCCCGACCCGCCGCAGCCTGCGAGAATGCAGGCTGTCACGAGCAGCGCCGCGCACGCGACCTGGCGCTCGGAAGCAACGCGAAAGGATTGAGTGAGCATGGCCAATACGAGGGACAAGGTCTATGACGCGGCGGGGAACGTCAAACCGTACGTCGAGCGGGCGATGTCGGACGAGAAGTTGAAGCAGGACGTGCTGAGCGCCTTCGCGACGGCGCGGGAGCTCTACAACGAGCTGATCGGGGGCCGGAGCGCGGTCACGCTCGCCACGCGGGTGGCGACGGACGATGACGTCCGCGAGAAGTTGCGCGACGCGATCGAGGATCTCCGGAGCGCGTCCGACCGCCTGCAGGGACGGAGCGAGCGGAGCGGCCGGAACGCGATCCTGCTGATCACCGGGATCGTGCTCGGCCTGCTCTTCAACCCGGTCACGGGGCCCGACACACGCCGGTGGTTGAAGCAGACGGTCTCGGGCAGCGACGACGACTTCGGCGGCGACTACCCGCCGGCGGCTACGAACGGCGGCGCGTAGCCACCCCGAACCCCTAGCTAACCGCGGCCGAGGTCGCCGGTCGGCGCCGGTGCCGTCGGCACGAGGGTCTGCATCAGCGAGGAGCGCGCAAGCGGTGTCAGCGCGCGCTCGAGCGAGCCGGGATCGAGCCCGTCGGCCGTCGAGATGTCGGACATGCCGAGCAGGATCGCGCCGGGCTCCGGCGTTCCCCGCCCGCCGGGGACCGCCGGGGCCCAGCCGACACCGATCGGGAAGGCGAGGTCCTGCTGGTGGCTCCACGCGTCGAGGTACGGCGTCGGATCGACCGCGCCGTCGTAGCCGAGGTAGAGGAACGACACCGGGTGAACCTCGAAATGGAGGTGGTACGGCGTTCCTTCCGCGTCGCCGGTGTGGCCCATGAACCCGACCACCTGGCCGGCCTTCACTCGAGCGCCGTTCTTCGCAGCCGGCGCGAACGCCGAGAGGTGTGCGTAGTAGAACTGGTTGCCCTGCTCGTCGAGGATCCAGAGGCGGTTCCCGCCCACCTTGTTGTAACCGACCGAGAACACCGTCCCGTCCGCGACGGCGAGGAGTGGTTGACCGAGCTGCCCGAAGATGTCGTCGCCGTGGTGGTAGGAGACATCGGCGCGGAAAGCGCCGAACGTGTCGATGTAGGACGTCGGCCCGTACACCGGGAAGACGTAGTGGCCGGCGGTCAGCTTCGGATGGACGTCGAGCGGCGACGCTGAGATGTTGCCGCTGTGGGCGGCACGGTCGCGCGGCGAATCGGCCGCGCTCGGAGCCTCATCACCCGGCGTGGTGGTGGTGGCCGTCGGCGTCGTGGCCGGCGTTGCAACGGCGGGCGGCGCGGTCTGGACCGCGACCTCGACGTGGCCGATCTGGATCTCGCTCCCGGCAGGGAGGCCGTCGTGGTCCGCGGTCAGCCGCAGGTCGAGTTCGGTGACGACTCCCTCGTACCCCTTCGTCCCGACCGGTGCGGTCCGGTTGACGGTCTGGACACCGACCACGAGCTGCCCCCAGTTGCCGACCACCATGGTCCCGGTCGTGACCGGCTGGCCGCCGACGAGGAGATTCGTGACACCGCTGCCGACGGCGTTCCCGCCCGCGCCCGACGGCCCGGTTCCCGCCGAGGCGGCGGCGCTGACCGCGTCGGCGGTGATCTCGCCGCCGAACAGCGACAGGCCGGTGACGACGCTCTGCGCCTTCGCCGCGGCGTTCCGCTCGACGGCGGTCGTCGCCGACGCGGTCGTCGACTGCGCGAGCACCGCCGAGCCGTCCGCCGGGTATGCGTAGACGCCGCCGGCGGCCGGCGTCGCTGCGGGCGGCGACGAGACGACGGTGGTGCTGGCTCCGCCTGCGGTCGGCGTCGTGATCCTGATCGCGAGCGCGCGTGCAGATGCTCCGGGCGCCTGCGACGGCCCTTCCGCCTCGGCCGAGCCGAAGGCGAGCAAGGCGACCGGGAGCAGCAGGATGAGGCGGCGCACCGTCCCTGATTCTGCCAGTCCTCCGAGATACCTATGTTTTTCGGGCGACGATCAGCTGCCGCCACGTGTCCCAGGTCAGCTCCGAACCGTCGGCGGCACCGAAGAAAGCCGTAGCCTCGAGCCCGGCGTGCCGCAGCAGCTGCACGTACTCGGGCGTCGTGTACACGCGGTGATCGAAGGACAGCTCGGTGCGCTCCCTCCCGCGCAGGTATGCCCACCTCGCCTGCGAGCGACCGGTGATCAGGTCGTACCGGTGCTCTTGCAGGAGGACGGTGCCATCTGCGAGCTCATCCCACGCCTGCGGCCGGAAGCCACGCAGGAGCGCCGCCTGGTTGACCGTGTCGAGGACGAAGACGCCGCCGGGACGAAGCACCCGGGCGACTTCGCCGAGCACCCGTTCGTCGTCGGCCTGGGTCTCGAAGTAACCGAAAGCGGTCCACAGGTTGAGCACCGCGTCGAAGGAGCTGTCGGGCCACGGCAGCTCCCGCATGTCGCCCTGCCGGAGGTCGAGATCCGGGGCAGCGCGGCGCGCAACTGCCAGCACGGCCTCGGAGATGTCGAGGCCGGCGACGTCGAAGCCGCGCTGCGAGAGCGGCACCGCGACGCGTCCAGTCCCACAGGGCAGGTCGAGCACACGACCCGACGGGCGGATCTGCGAGGCGACGAAGTCGACTTCGAGCTCGGTCTGCTCCGGGTCGCGGCTCTCGGCGAGCAACACCCACTCCTCAGCCTCGAAGAACGACTCGAACCACCGTGGGTCGACGCCGCTCACACGCCCCGCCGACCCCGCCCGATGATCTGGACGCCGTTGCCGATCAGCTTCATGCCGGTCATCGACCTACTCTACGAGGGTGGAGGTGCTGGCACCGATCGCCTGCGAGCCCGCCGACGCTGCGCTGTTCCTGGACGTGGACGGCGTGCTGGCGCCGATCGTCGACCGCCCTGAAGCCGCCCGCGTCCCCGACGACATCCGCGCCGAGTTGACGCGTCTGGCCGACCGCTACGCACTGGTCGCCGCGGTCACCGGCCGCCCGAGCGACGTTGCGCGGGAGATCGTCGGCGTGCCGACCCTGCGATACGCCGGCGAGCATGGTCTCGAGCTCGATCCCGCAGCAGCCGCCTGGGCGGAGCCGATCCACGCGTTCGTCGAGGCGACCTCCTGGCCGGACACCGAGCTGAAGCCGCTGAGCGCTGCATTTCACTACCGCACCGCCGCGGATCCGGTGAGCGCGCGGCAGCAGCTGGAGCCGGTCGCGGCAGCCGCGGCAGCGCTCGGCCTCCGCACGCGCTTCGGGCGCATGGTGCTGGAGGTGCTGCCGCCACTCGACGCCTCGAAGGGCACTGCGGTCCGCGCGCTGCTCGCCGAGACCGGGGTGCGGCGCGCGCTCTACGCGGGCGACGACGTGACCGACCTGAACGGCTTCGAGGCGCTGGACGGCCTCGACGTGGCGGTGCGGGTCGCTGTCGCGTCAACCGATGGGCCTGCCGAGCTGATCCGCCGGGCAGACATCGTGGTCGCGTCACCGGCGGCGTTCGGCGAGTTGCTGCGCAGCCTCTAGGGCGACGGTGGCTAGAGCTTGAGGCGCTCGCGGAGCTGCCGCGACTGGCGCCGCGCGACAGCGAGCTCGGTCTTGCCCGCATCGGCCAGCTGAAGCCGGAAGCGGTCGGGGGCGGCACGCCGCACCGCGGCGACCTTTGCGAGGTTGACGAGGTAGGAGCGATGGACGCGCGCGAAGCGCGGGCCGAGCCGCTCCTCGAGCTCTCCGAGCGAGGCGGTGCTGAGGTACGAGCGGTCGTACGTGTGAACCCGGCTGTAGTCGCCGTCGGCCTGGATGTAGTGCACCGCGTCGACGTCGAGCAGCTCCGAGCCGCCGGCCGCGACGACCGGGATCTTCTCGACCGGCAGAGCGTTCTCCCGCGACCGGTCGCGCAGGCGCTCGAGCACCCTCGCCAACCGCTCCGGATCGACCGGCTTGAGCAGGTAGTCGAACGCCTCGACGGCGAACGCGTCGACTGCGTACTCGGCGTGGGCGGTGACGAAGACGATCGCAGGCGGATCGGCGCGCTCGCGCAGGAGCGGCGCCGCTGCGAGACCGGTCACGCCGGGCATCTCGACGTCGAGAAAGACGACGTCGACCTCCGGGTCTCTCGCCAGGCTGAACCCGCCGGCCGCGGTCGCGGCCTCGCCTGCGACCGACACGTCGTCATGGCCGGCCAGCAGGAACCGCAACTCGCCACGAGCGGGCTCCTCGTCGTCGACGATCACGGCGCGGATCACACGGGAACCTCGAGGCGGACGACCGTGCCGAACGGAAAGGAGCGCAGCCGCACACCTTCGCCGTAGTGCGCCGTCAGCCGCCGGTTGACGCTCGCCAGCCCCAGCCCGGTTCCCTCGCCGAAGCCGGGCTCGAACACCCGCTCGAGCGCCTCGCGCGCGATGCCGCGGCCGTCGTCGCGCACGGTCACGCGCAACCGGCCGCGCCGCACGCGCGCACGCACGAGCAGGTGCAGCGGCCGATCGGTCTTGCCGTGTTTGATCGCGTTCTCGACCAGCGGCTGGACGAGCATCGGCGGCAAGCGCACGGCACACGCCTGCGCATCGGCATCGATCGTGACGTCGAGCTGCGACCCGAACCGTGCGAGCTCGAGCTCGAGATAGCTGCGCACATGCTGGAGCTCTTCTTCCAGCGTGACGAACTCGCCAGGCTGAACCAGCCGACTCCGCAGATGGTCGGCGAACGCCAGGACGAGCCGGCGCGCGCGCTCGGGCTCGGTGCGAATGAAAGCGGCGATGGTGTTCAGCGCGTTGAAGACGAAGTGCGGCTCCATCTGCGCCTGCAGGGCGGTCGCGGTTGCGGAGGTCAGCTCGGACAGCTGCAGCTGCGCCGAGAGCTGCTCGCCAACGGCCTCCAGCGTCTCGACTGCGGTCTCGTCGAGCGGCGAGCCAACGGTCGCGAACGCAACGACAGCTCCGGCGGGGCCGTCGGTCAGCCGCAGCGGGACGATCGCCGCCGCCCCGAGCGGGCACGCGGGATGGCGGCATTCGGTGCGCAGCCCGAGCGGGGCGAGCAGCAACCTATCCTGCGACAGCGCTTCGTACACCGGGCGAATCGGCCGATCGCCCGGCGCATGGTGGTCGGCGCCCGACCCGACGAAGGCGAGCACCTCATGTGTGTCTGTGACCGCGACCGCTCCGTACCCAAGCTTCTCGAACAGCTCGTAGGCGACCGTCCGAGCCGCGCCCTCGCTGAGGCCGCGCCGCAGCTCGGGCAGCGTTGCCTGCAGTAACTCGAGGACCGGAGCCTGGCGCCTGGGGCGGCGCACACGGGGCATGATCGGATTGTGCACGTCACGGACGAGCTACTCGCACCGCTGCGAGAGCGGTACGGCTCGCCGGCCGAGCTCAGCTGGTGGGGCGAGGTCAGCAAGCGTGAGTACGAGCTCGCGACCTACAACCCCCTGCGTCGTCACGACGTGACGCTGTTCATCCGCGATCCAAGTGGACGGATCGCGTTGATCCGCAAGCCGCACTTCGCCCACGGCGTCTGGCGGCCACCCGGCGGCGGCATCAAACCCGGCGAGGACGTCGCAGCCGGCGCCGTGCGCGAGTCCTTCGAAGAGACCGGCGCGCACGTCTCGCTCGACCGCTACCTCGTCGACGCCCGAGCCTCGTTCGCGTACGATGGTGAAGTCCTCGCTTGGCGCACGCATGTGTTCTCGGCGCTGACGGAGGACTCCGAGCTCGAGCCGCAGGACACCGACGAGATCGCCGGTGCGCGCTGGGGCACTGTCGACGAGCTCCGCGGCTCGCTCCGCGCGTGTCTGCTCGAGACCGGTCATGCCCTGTGGCGCTACCGCGTCGCCCTCCACGATGCGGCGCTCGAGCGCCTCGCTACGTCTTGTTGATCCGGACGGCGGTGCCGTAGGCGCAGATCTCGGTCCAGGTATCGCCCATCTCCGACGTGTCGAAGCGCATCGCGACGATCGCATTGGCACCCTTCGCCTCGGCTTCTTCGACCATCCGCGTCGTCACTTCCCGACGGCTGTCGACGAGCGCCTTCGTCATCCCCTTGAGCTCGCCGCCGAGCATCGACTTGAAACCGGCGCCGAATTGCGAGAACGCATTGCGAGAACGGACGGTCAGACCGAACACCTCCCCGTACACCTCGGTGATCTCGTAGCCGGGGACGTCGTTCATCGTCGTGATCAGCATCGCAAGCTCCTCATCGTTGACAGCGGCGACGCTACAACAGGTCGAGCACGGCCGGGATGGAGGTGACTCGCGGTCCATCCCATTCCTTCAGCTCGGGCCAGGGAGCCTCCTCGCCGGGACGGTGGATCAGGATCGCGTCCATCCCGACCCTCCTCGCGCCGCCGAGCTCGTCGTTCGCGCCGTCCCCGACGAATGTCGCCCGAGACGGGTCGACGCCGAGCAGTGCACAGCAATGCAGATAGATCCGAGGATCCGGCTTGGCGATGCCGAGCCGTGACGAGAACACCTCGGCGTCGAACAGCCCGGCGAACTCGGACTCGGGCCAGAGCGTCTCGACATCCTCGCTGCAGACCGTGATCAGCCCGACCGGATGCCCGCGTTCGCGCAGCTCACGCAACGTCGCCACGACGCCGGGCCGCGGCACGAGGCAATGGCGCACGTAGTCGAGACGGACCGCGCACACCTCCTCCATCGCCTCCGCCGGCACGCCCGCCTCGGCCAGGACGGTGCGCACGGGCGCGAGGTAGCGGTTCGGCTGGCGATACCAGCGCTCACGGAAGCCGGGGCCTGCGAGCGCATCGATCCTGTCGACCATGCGCGCCGCGGCCGCCTGGTCCCAGTCGATCAACGTCTCCCAGAGATCGAAGATCACCGCGAGTGAGTCCGGCGCCTCCGTCGAGCCTACGCCGCCGCGCACGAGCGGAGCACCTCCCACGCCCGGCGCACGTCGGCTTCGGTCGTCCGGCCGTTGCCGATCGCAAGCCGGATGGCGTCCCGTCCCCGCAGCCGGGTGGCTGCGACGAACAGCTCGCCCGTCGCCGTCGCGGCCTGCGCAAGCTCGAAGTTGTCGCGGTCCGCCTTGCGGAAGCAAACGGTCGAGAACGGATGCGGCGCCACCACCTCCCATCCTGCCTCGGCCTCGACCCAGGCCGCGAAGAGCTGTGCCAGGCGGACGTGCTCGCGGATTCCCGCCTGCAGCCCTTCGGCGCCGTACATGCGCAGCACGAACCACAGCTTCAGCGCCCGGAACCGGCGGCCGAGCGCCGGGCCGAAGTCCTTCAGGTCGACGGCATCGCCGGTCGAGGCGAGGTAGTCGGGCGACGTGCCGAACGTCGCCTGCAGGACCTCCGGCCGGCGTGACCAGAACGCCGAGCAGTCCATCGGCGTGAACAGCCACTTGTGCGGGTTGACGACGATCGAATCGGCGCGGTCGCAGCCGTCGAGGCACCAGCGCAGCTCGGGACAGACGGCAGCGGCGCCCGCATACGCCGCGTCGACGTGCAGCCACACGCCCGCCTCTTTGCACCGTCGCGCCAGCTCCCGGACGGGATCGACAGAGGTCGTCCCGGTGGTGCCGACGGTCGCAACGACTGCGGTGGCATCGTCGAGCGCGAAGTCCGTTCGCATCCTGTAGGCGTCGTCCACCTCGACCGTCCGGAACTCGAGGCCGACCAGCCGCGCCGCCTTCTCGACGCTGAAGTTCGCCTCGGCGGAGGCGTAGACGACCCCGCCCGGCCGGAGCGAGCGGGCCGCTGCGAGCGCTGCGATCGTCGAGGTCGAGGCCGTGTCCTCGATGTGCCCGTGCCAGCCCTTCGGCAGCCCGAGCAGCTGCGCCAGCCAGTCCATCGTCACGAGCTCCAGTTCCGTCGCGGCGGGCGACGAGAGCCACGTCATGCCGTTCACGTTCAGCGCGGCGGTCAGCAGCTCGGCGAGGATGCCGGGCTCGGAGCCGGTGTTCGCGAACCAGGCGAAGAACCGTGGGTGGTTCCAGTGGGTCAGCCCCGGGACGATCAGGTCGTCGACATCCCGCAGGACGTCCGCGAACCGCTCACCGTGGAGCGGAGGCTGCGCCGGCAGTGCCGCGCGCACCGCGCCCGGTTCGACGGCAGCCGCGACCGGCTGGTCGCCGACGCCGGCCAGGTACGCCTCCACCCAGTCGGCGGCAAGTGCCAGATCGTCGTGGAGCGTCAGCGCTGTTTCCTCAGCTTCTCGATCTGCTTCCAGGTGCGCGTGTTGAGGACGTCGCCGCGTGCCAGCCAGGCGCGCCGGGCCTGTCCGACTCCGAGCGACACGTAGTCGAGCGCAGACACCTGGTGGCCGTCGGAGTCGATCACGACCTTGACACCGGCATCGCGCGCGGCACGAACGTGCACGTCCGAGAGGTCGAGGCGATCGGGCTGCGAGTTGAGCTCGACGAACGTGCCCGTCTCGACCGCCTTCGCGAGCACGCGGTCGAGGTCGATCGGCGCCGGCGGCCGCTGCCCGATCTTCCGGTTGGTCGGGTGCCCAATGCAGTCGACGTACGGGTTCTCCATCGCCGCCAGCACGCGTTCGGTGGGATCGTGGTCGAAGCGCGAGTGCACAGAGGCAACGACCCAGTCGCGTGTCGCGAGCTCCGCGTCGGAGACGTCGAGTGCGCCGTCCGGGCGCACGTTGACCTCGATCCCCTTGAGAATCCGGAGAGAAGCGACCCGTTCGTTGAGCGCGTCGATCTCGTCGGACTGGCGCCGCAGCAGGTCGCCCCGCAGCCGCTGCGAGTGGTCGCAGACCGCGTAGTACGCGTACCCGCGTGCTTGTGCCGCCGCGACCATCGCCTCGAGCGAGTCCTTCCCGTCGGACCATGTCGTGTGCGTGTGGAGATCGCCGCGGAGGTCGCCAAGCTCCACCAACTCGGGCAGGTCGCCGCTGCGGGCGGCGCCGAGCTCGCCGCCGTTCTCACGCAACTCGGGGGGGATCCAGGCGTAGCCGAGGAACTCGTACACCTCCTCCTCGGTCGCGAAGCTGTGCTCCTCGCCCGTCTCGACGACCGTCACCGAATATTCGGAGATCGAGAGACCGCGGCGGACCGCGTCCTCGCGGAGCGCGACGTTGTGATGCTTCGAGCCGGTGAAGTGCTGCAGCAGGTTGCCGTAGCTCGCCGGCGGCACGACCCGCAAGTCGAAGCGCAGCCCTTCCTGGGAGA
>DASYPH010000312.1:0-7982 GCA_036006925.1 Gaiellaceae bacterium | reverse complement strand
GGGGCGTCTCCCAGTAGCCGTCCCAAACCCCCACCCACCACGGGGACGCCAGCGTACGCCGGGACGCCTGGCGTCAACGTCGCAGCTTCGTGCCGAGAGGCTGAAAACGTCGTCCCGCGCCGGCCGCTCCCGAGCCGGCCGTTGCTCCGGAGGCGCCCGGGTAACCTCCGCCCATGGCCGAGACGGCGAAGCCCCTGACGATGGACACGATCGTCTCCCTCTGCCGGCGCCGGGGCTTCGTCTTTCCGTCCTCCGAGATCTACGGCGGGATCGGCTCGACGTACGACTACGGCCACTACGGAGTCCTCACGAAGAACAACATCCGCTCGCTCTGGTTCCGCACGATGGTGCAGGAGCGCGACGACATCGTCGCCCTCGACTCTGCGATCATCCTCAACCCCCGCGTCTGGGAGGCGTCCGGCCATGTCGCGGGCTTCACCGACCCGCTCGTCGATTGCCGCACGTGCAAGCTCCGCTTCCGTGCCGACCAGCTCGAGCTCGCGAGCTGCGGCCGCAAGCCGAGCAAGCGCCCCGGCGAGACGCCGGACTGCGACCTAACCGAGCCGCGCCAGTTCAACCTCATGTTCGAGACGCACGTCGGCGCCCTCCAGGACGAGAGCTCGGCCGCGTACCTCCGGCCCGAGACCGCCCAGGGCATCTTCGTCAACTTCAAGAACGTCGCCCAGCTCGCGCGCCGGAAGCCGCCGTTCGGGATCGCCCAGGTCGGCAAGTCGTTCAGGAACGAGATCACGCCGGGCAACTTCCTCTTCCGGCTGCGCGAGTTCGAACAGATGGAGATGGAGTTCTTCGTGCCGCCGGCCGAGGCAGACGAGTGGCACCGCTACTGGATCGACGCCCGGCGCCGCTGGTACCTCGACCTCGGCCTGCGCGACGAGAACCTCCGCGTCCGGGAGCACGGCCCGCAGGAACGATCCCATTACTCGCTCGCGACGAGCGACCTCGAGTACCTCTACCCGATCGGCTGGCAGGAGCTCGAGGGAGTCGCGAACCGCGGCGAGTACGATCTGACGCAGCACACCCGGGAATCCGGGACGAAGCTCGAATGGATCGACCCCGACGGGACGCGTTACACGCCGTACGTGATCGAGCCGGCCGTCTCGATCGACCGCATCATGCTCGCCTTCCTTTGCGATGCCTACGACGAGGAGGTCGTGGGCGATCGCGAGCGCGTCGTCCTCCGGCTCCATCCACGCATCGCGCCCGTCAAGGCGGCGATCCTCCCGCTCATCCCGCGGGACGAGGGGATGGCGGCGCGCGCACGGGCGCTCTACGAGAAGCTCCGCCGCCACCACATAGTCGAGCACGACGACAGCGGCCAGATCGGCAGGCGTTACCGTCGCCAGGACGAAATAGGGACGCCGTGGGCCTTCACCGTCGACGAACAGACGCTCGAGGACGAAACCGTGACCGTGCGGGATCGGGACTCGCTCGCACAGGAACGCCTTCCGATCAGCGGAGTGCGGGAGTGGCTGGACGACGCGCTGCAGCAGGACTGGTCCTCGCCGCACTCGCGCTGACGGCCGCCGGCTGCGGCCTCGGCGGCACGAAGACCGTGACCGCCACGCACACGCAGACGGTGACGACCACGCAGACCGTGACCACGACGGGGCCCGCGACGTCGGCCGGCCCCTGCTCCGGCGCGCAGGTGACGGGGGCGTTCGCGCTCGTGCCGGGCAGCGCGGGCGCCGGTCAGATCGAGTACGCACTCACGCTGAAGAACACGTCGCGAACCGCCTGCTCCCTGCACGGAATCCCCAAGGCGACCCTGCTCGGCGCGAGCGGCGCTGCGCTGCCGACACACGTCACCGCGGCCGCACCCGGGGGGTCACGCCGAGTCGTGCTCGTTTCCGGCGCCTCTGCAGTCGCCGATGCCCGCTTCTCACCCGACGTGCCGGGCCAGGGAGACTCGCAGACCGGGACGTGCCAGCCGCAGGCGCACACGCTCCAGGTGACTCCGGACGCAGGCGGCGTGACGGACGCGCCGATCACGCCGCCGACGAGCGTCTGCGAGCAGGGCACGCTGCACTTCGAGGCGTTCGGCTACGCCCGCTAGGCGCTGCGGCTCGTCAGTGTTCGCAGCCGGAAGCCGCCGTGGTACTCGTACGAGGCGGTGACCACGCGCACGGCGTCCCGCCGCGCGCGTTCCGAGAGACCGAGCCCCGCCGCATCGGCGAGTGGCTGCGCCAGGAGCGCCTCGATTCCTGCGATCCCCTCGGCGGACAGCGCGAGCGCCTCGGTCGCCTGCGCGCACCGCGCGCAGACTGCGCCGCCTGCGCGAGGCGAGTAGCCGACGAGCGGCTCCCGCTCGGCGCCGCACTCGGCGCAACCCGTGAGATGCGGTAGGTAGCCCGCCAGCCAGAGCAGCTTGAGCTGGAACGCGAGCCCGAGCGGGTCGAGCGTCGGCCGCTCTGCGGCCGTCGTCTCATCGAGGAGGTCGAGGAAGCGCGTCACCGCGGTGAACGCCCGCTCGTTCGCCTCCTGCTCGCTGAACAGCCGCAGCATCGCCTCCGCCCCGATCATGCCGACGGAGAAGCGGTAGTAGTCCTCTCGCGCCCCGCGGTGCGACCGGACGAGCTGCGCCGCCGTCACCGTCTCGAGCTCGCCGCGACCTCGGTGCAGGACGAGCTCGACGTGCGAGAGCGGCTCGAGCCGCGCGCCGAAGCGCGACATCGTCTTTCGCACGCCCTTCGCCACGGCACCGACCCTTCCGTGCGCCTCGGTGTAGAGGTGGAGGACGCGATCGGCCTCTCCGAGCCGGAACGACCGGAGCACGACGGCTTCTGTGCTGTACGCCCTTCCGGCCATGCCCGTGGCAGTCTAGGGACGGGGTCGGGCAGGAACGGTCTCCCCGCTTTCTGCGTTGTAACCGCTAATGCAGCGGATCCGGATCTATACCACGCGCTGGTGCGGCTTCTGCGTTCGCGCAAAAACGCTCCTCGAGTCCCGCGGACTGCCGTACGAGGAGGTCTCGCTCGACGACGATCCCGCCTTCCGACAGACGGTGCACGATGCGACGGGCGGCTGGACCGTGCCGCAGATCCTTGTCGACGACCGTCCGATCGGCGGCTATGCCGAGCTCTGGCGGCTCGATCGCGAGGGTCGACTCGACGAGCTCCTCGCGGCCTGAGCCGGCTCGTCGGGCTGGCAGGTCGGGCAGAACCAGGTCGTCCGGCCTGCGACGCGCGTGCGCGCGATCGGCGTTCCGCAGCGGTCGCACGGCTCATCCCGACGCCCGTAGACGCGGAACTCGTCCTGCATCGAGCCGCCGCTGCCGTCGGGCAGCCGGTAGTCGCGCAGCGTCGACCCCTGCCGGGCGAGGCCGTGCTCGAGCGCTGCCCGGATTCCGCGATGGAGCCGCCGCAGCTCCACGCGGTCGAGACCGGCCGCGCTGCGGAGAGGGTTGAGCCGCGCCCGCCAGAGCGCCTCGTCGGCGTAGATGTTCCCCATTCCCGCGAGGGTGCGCTGGTCGAGCAGCGCGGCCTTGAGGGATGTGCGGCGGCCGGCGAGGCGCTCGCCGAGCCGGGCAGCGGTGAAGAGCGTGTCGAGCGGCTCGTCGCCGACGCGCGCGCCCAGGTAGGGGCCTGCCTCCCCCGGCTCGAGGAGGAGCCAGGTGCCGAAGCGCCGAACGTCCCGGTACGCTACATCCGATCCGTCGTCTAAGTTGACAACAGCGCGCCGGTGCGGGTCGTCTCCGAGCGAGCCGCGCGGCGCGTGTAGCAGGCTCCCCGTCATCCGGAGGTGGATCAGGAGAACCCGACCGCTCTCGAACCGAACAACCAGATACTTGCCGCGCCGCTCGACGGCCACGACGCGCTCGCCTTCGAGTTCGGCCGCCACCTCGGCCGGCTCGTACGGACGGACGAGCCGCGAGTCATCGATGAGCACCCGCTCGAAGCTGCGGCCGACGAGGGCGGGCTCGAGCTGCCTGCGGACGCTCTCGACCTCCGGCAGCTCCGGCATACGCAGAGGTTACGTCGGGCTTCGCCTGGTTGCGAAAACCGGCTGTCCAAGCCAATCCGCGGCGACGGCGAAACGGTTCCAAAATGGTTCCACGCTCAGGAGCCCTGGGCCCCGGGCTGCTTGACGGATCTGCCACACCCGCGAACGCCACCGCCCCTCGACGTCCCTACGCCCGCCCTTCGGACCGCGACGAGTGTGCGGACCCCCGGGCGCACACGGGCTCGTCTACCGGAGTAGGGTCGGGAACTACCTCACCCCCGCGAAAGGAGACTCTTCGTGCCTCAGTACCTCATCGTCGGTCAGCATCCACCTAACCTCTGCCCAGCGGCCAACGAGACAATCCGGAAGCTCTCTCAGGAGGGCGGCGCCCAGATTCCTGAGCTTGCCGAAAAGCTCGGCGTCAAGGTCACGGCCACCTACGTCCCGATGAACAACCACATGGTCTTTGCGGCTGTCGAAGGCGACGACATGGCCACGGTGCGCGAGTTCGCGTTCCAGTCGCGGCTCGGCCAGTGGAACACCATCGACATTTATCAGGTAGCGACGCTCGAGGAGGCTCTCACGAAGGTCAACGAACTCCCGACGATCTACGCGTAGAAACCCGCCGGGATCGCGCACAGTACTGCGAAGGCCGAGCGCCGACTACGCGGCCTCGACCTTTCGCAGCCCGACGAACGGCGACTCGTCCTCCTCCTCGAACGGGACGACAGCGACGACGCGGAAGCGTCGGCCGGAGCCGAGGTGAATCTCCTCGCCCGGCTTGATCATCATCGCGTAGGTGGCTTCGCCGAGGTCGTCCCCGTCTGCCGTGTGTAGCCGGCACCTGAACACTGCTCCTCCGTTCCGGGGCCGGACGGCGACGCCGAGGTTACCAATCATTACGCCGTTTCAGCACGGCTGCCTAGTGGCCGTTTAGGACAGGCAACGAAACCGGAGAATTGGATGGAGTTCGATCGCGTTCGGCGCAACCCCAGTTTGGCCGTGGTCGAAGTCGAAGAACGCGACCCTAGGTCCGGATGGGCCGCTGTGCGACTGAGCCCGACCAATCAGCGCTTCAGGTGAGAGGACGCTCGCCCAGGCGGGTGCTGATGTCCAGATGTGACGTTTCCGCGCCGTGTGTCGTATATGGCGAGACAAAGGTGGTGGACACCCCCATCCTGGAAGCAGAGAATCCCAACACCGTCGCGCTCCGCGACAAGGGGAGGTAGTAGCGAGGCGTATTTAGCGGAAGCCGCCCAGAGGGGGTCATGTCGATAGCACCCACCTCACAGGAGGAACCGATGCATCGGATGAAGTGGTTCGCGACAGCCCTGGTCGTTGTCGCTGCAGTGCTAGTGGTCGCTACGCCAGCGTCGGCAAACAGCATTCCCACAACCGGGTCCCAACTCCGGCTCTTCGGCCCGGTGACGACGTTCCCGGCGAACACCCCGTTCTACGTCGAGCAGGGCTTCATTGTCCCGCTGGCCGACGACGGCATAGGCATGCATAACGAGATCAGCGCACAGGCGAGCTCCACCCTGTACCTAGACGGCGTGCAGCAGCCCTCGCAGGTTGACATCGATGTCGTCGACGGAAGCATCGAGAGGCGCTGGTTGACCAACTACCCGAACGGACTGCCCGCAGGCGAGCACACGTTCGTCGATGTCTTCACATTCCCGCTCGGCACATCCACGCAGGTCAAGACGGTTACGTTCTCCTAGCCGGACCGGAGCCAACCGTTCAGAGAAGCCGCCCTCCGGGGCGGCTTCTCTTTTCTATCGATCAAGTTCCGGCTCTCGCCTGAGGGGTCATTCCCGAACACTGGCCCAGGCAAGGTACGAGGCACTACTGAACCCCTCTTGACCTCCTGGTGGCAAAGGAAGAAGCTTGAGCCGAGGCTTCCTTCGGAACCAGAGGGTGAAGGGGACACGGCCGCGCACGCGGCGCGAGCGTAGGTCGAGTCACTTCTGCGGCGCTTCTTCTTAGCCGATGGCTGCCCGTCGCAGGGTTCGACAACTCAATCCGGGAGGTTCCCGATGTTCAAGCGCAGGCTCCGTCTGCCGAGTCCGGCTCTTGTGATCTCGATGGTCGCACTCACCCTTGTTCTCGGCGGCACCGCGGTCGCTGCTACCACCGCGAAGCACCGCGACGCGAAGGCGGACACAAAGTTGGTGAAGAAACTCGCTCCGTCGCTCAGCGTTAAGCACGCGAAGACGGCGGACAGTGCGATCGTCGCAACCAACGCGAACAACGCGAACAACGCCACCAACGCCACCAACGCCACCAACGCCACCAACGCGACGCACGCGACCAGCGCCGGTAGCGCGGCGAATGCAACCGGGCTGGCGGGGCCGCTCGCCTCCGGGCAAACGCTGATCGGGTACGTCGACAGCGCCGGGAACGTGGGAGCCGGGGAAATCGCGCCCGAGACCTCGATCTCGTTCCAGATCCCGCTCGCGGCGGCTCCGGCCCTCAATGTCATTCCGGTCGGAGGACCGTCGACTGCCGCCTGCCCGGGCACGGCAGCCACCCCCTCGGCAGCCGGAGGGAACCTCTGCATCTACGAGTTGCGCATAGTCGGCACGACTGGCTTCGCCCTTTCGGACGGGCTGAGCCCTGGCGGAGTGACCCGGTTCGGAGTGTTCGGGCTGGAAGGGGCGAGCGGCAGTGGCGACTACATCGCCCGGGGCATCTGGGCGGTCACTGCGCCTTAAGCGGTCAGGCGGCGGGCTCTGGGTACTCCGGAAGGTCAAGGACACCATCGTGTTCACGAACTCGACCAACCGGGACCTTCCAGGTCCCCGCGCTGACACCTGGGACGAAGCCGAGCGACTCGTGTTGCAGTCGAAACACGATTGGGAGCAAGGCCGCGATGGGTCGCAGTTGAGCATCACCGGCAACTGATGCCCTCCGCATAGAAGGCGCGAGCGTGGCCCCGGCGAGGACACCGAGGCCACGCTCGGGCGATCAGATCCTGGCGACGCCTGGGGCCGCTCTCGAACAACAGTTTCACGGTTACGAACACCGGCCCATAGGTGCTACGCCTCACGCTCAGGGGTCATTCCGGAACACTGGCCCAGGCCAGTGCCGCTGATACAGCGGAGGTGACTCTCGCCACCTCCGCCATATCAGTGCCCGCCCGCAAAGGAGAACCGGGGGTTGGCTATATGCAGGGTGGTCGGCTGCGCCAGCTTGGACTGGAATCACCTTTTGGAGTGATCTGATCCCCCACGGTGGGGGAGGCCGGTCTTTCCGGATCACTCACTCGGGGGTAGGGCCACGGGCCGTGTTCGTCCGATGAAGCGGCAAGTGGCCTGTCCCGAGAAAAAGGAGAACTACATGCTGGCCAAGCTTCAGGAGCGCCAGAGCGCGCTCAAGGGCGAGAGCGGCTTCACGCTGATCGAGCTCCTCGTCGTCCTGATCATCATCGGCGTTCTGCTCGCGATCGCCGTCCCGGCATACCTCGGCTTCCGCGACCGCGCGCAGCAGCGGGCGGCGCAGTCGAATGTCCGCGCCTCGATTCCGTCCGCTGAGGCGTACTTCGAGTCGAACCCGACCCAGGACTACACCGGCCTCAACCTGGCCGCGATCACGGCCATCGACGCCGGTATGAAGCTCACCAAAGCTGCGCCGGAAACGGTGAACGGCCCGAATGACGCGTTCTGCCTGCAGGACGTGGTCGGCAACTACACCGCGTGGGTCTTTGGTCCGGCAATGGCCGGCAACGCCACGTACACCGGTACGGTCAACGTCGCACTGACGACCGCGGCACCAGCCTGTCCGTAGGACGTCTCTTAGTCCACTCCCAGAGGGCGCGGGAAACCGCGCCCTCTCTCTTTGGACCACAACGGTATGGAGGTGGCGCGTCCGAGAGGACCGTGTCAGGGGTCATTCCGGAACACTGGCCCATGCGAGTGCAGACTCCCTACATTCGTCTGTTCAAGGGTGGCTAAGGCGTGTTGGCGGGCGTGTCCGACCGGAAGATCGGCCAGCCGATTTCGGTGTCCCAGGAGTCGTCATCT
>DASYPH010000311.1:0-5918 GCA_036006925.1 Gaiellaceae bacterium | reverse complement strand
AGCGGTCGAAACCGCTGCCGCCGAAGCGACCAGAAGCCGCCTCTTCCTCATCAGTGCTGCTCTCCGTGCGTGTCGTCGGCGCCGCTCTGCGGGTCGGCGACGTAGGGGAACGAGCCCATCGGGTTCGTGTCGCCCTTGTCGACGCCGTCGCCCAGCGGCAGCTTGGTGCCGAGGAGGAAGCCGCCGACAGCCTGTTCGGCGATGTCGACGACGTCGTCGTTCAGCCGCCGGCCGTTCGGCCAGCCCTGGTTGTCGCCGCCGAGTACGCCGAGCCGCGAGACCTTGCCGGCGGGCGTCACAGGGACAGACAGGTTGATGCGGAGCTCGTCCGCGGGCGTGTTGCCGGTGAACGTCACCTTCGGGATCCCGGTCAGCAGCACCTGGACGAGGTCATCCCGGTTCTGCTCGGGCGCGCCGAGTTTGTACAGCTTGTTGATCACCGCGGCCAGGATCGGCGTCTTGTAGTACTTGACGAACTGCGAGTCCTGGGACGGGCTGGTGGCGTTCCAGTGATCCTTGAGCGGTGTCGGGATGACCACCTCGTTGATCAGCGGATTGCCGAGACGGGAGACCTGCACCCACTTGCCGTGGTCTCCCTTGCCGGTGACGCTGGCCCTGCGGCGGTCCGCGGCCGACCAGACACCGACGACGTGCGAGGACGTGTCGAGCTGCGAGATCGGAATCTGCAGCGCGATCGTGTGAACGGCATAGCCGGCGAGGAAGTCCTTACCGCCCCCTGCGTTGCCGGTGCCCTTGCGGATCGCGAGCAGGTCGAAGATGTCGCCGACGTCCGCGAAGAACGGATCGTCACGCTGGCCGGCGAACACCTGGCCGCCACCCTGCAGCGGCGTCACGGCCTTCATCGCGAGGGTGTGGTAGCTCGGGGTCGAGCGAGTCCCGATGTTGTCGGCCGGCGTGCTGGCGTGCGCGATCACCGTCGACTTGCCGTGTTCGACCCGGGTCACCGTGTACGGCTGAACCGTGTCCCCGAGGAAGAACGGCCCGTACTTCCGCTGGAACTGGAAGTAGTAGGTCACGTCGGGCTTCCCGTCGCCGTTCCGGTCGACGTAGATGTCGTACCGGGCGGTCGGCGAGAAGGTGTAGTAGTTCGGCCCGGCAGCAGGGTCCTCGCCGGGGATGAAGTTGCTGACGATCGTCAGCGTGTCCGGCTTGTCGGGCGACCGGAACGCGTAGAGATCGGTGTTGTCAGCGGACGGATCCTCCGAGATCAGCGGTGCCTCACGATGACTCGAGGCCTTCGCCGAGCTCGGACCGGGTCCGCGCAGCAACGCGGCCACGAGGGCGAGCGTCACCAAAGCCGCCGCCGCGAGGGCGTAGGCCAGCTTGCGCATGAGCTTCTCCTTCTGACGAATTCGGCGGCGGGTTGTCGCCACCGGGGATCGCGCGTCATTCGCCGCAGACCGCGGACCGGTTCGCTCAGAGATCGAGCGTCTTAGAAAATGCCTTCGCGGATGCGTTCCGCGACGGACGCCATCTCGAGCGCGGCGCCGGTGACGTCCTTCAGCAACTCGTCAGCGGTCGGACCCTGGCCGAGCGACCACAGCTCGCGCAGCAGGTCGCCGGCTTCGCGTCTTGCGAACCACTCGTTGCCGAACTCGCCGCGTAGGAACTCGCGCAGCTGTGCCTCGAACGCCCACGACCGCAGGTAGCCGATCACGTAGAAGCTGCCGTCGATGTCGTCGAGGTAACTCTCGGGGTTGACCGGGAGCTTGAGTGCGTCGCTGAGCAACTCGAAATAGCGCGGCCGCATCGAGGGCAGTTCGTCCGCCTGGAAGAACTCGATTTCGTAGAGCAGCTTTGCCGAGTAGCGCCTGACGAAGTAGAGCAACGAGACGGCGCCGTCGTACGCCAGATCGGCGGGCCGCGGTACGTCGAGTCGGCGGTTGAGCCAGGCGGGGTCTGTGACGAGATGCTCGAGCAACGCGGCCCAGCCTTCGGTGACGGCCATGTCGCCGAGCCTGCGATCCTCGAGCGGCAGTTCGCTCCTCGTATGGGCGAAGTGCTCGGTGTGCCCGGCCTCGTGGAAGAGCGCCTCCCAGTCGTCCTTGCCGCCGATCGGCTGGATCACGAGCATCACCTTGCCGGGGACTTCGATCGGCGCGCAGAAGGCACGCGGGCTCTTAGAAGGGCGGCTCTCGAGGTCGAGGTGGACGTTCTCCTGCGAGTGAAGGTCGACGCCCAGGTCGCCGAGCGTCGCCTCGAGCGCCGGCAGCATGCGGTCCGGCGGGTAGAGCTGGTCGAGGTCGGGTGCGCGGAAGAGGCGCGCGACGTCCCACGGGCGGGCATCGGAGAGCCCGATCCCGAGCCGGGAGCGGAACAACCGGTCGCCCTCGCGTTCCCAGAGCTTCTCGGTCTCGTCGAGGACGGCTCGGCACTCGACCGCGAGGTCGTCGAGGCGGAAGCCGAAACGCTTGTAGAGCTCGTAGTAGTTCGGCGCGCCGAGTTGGTGGACCGCGTCGCGGTCGATCTGCGCGGCTTCGAGGTAGATGGGGTTCAGGTGCTCGTCGAGCAACCTGAGCCGCGACTCCTCGAGCGCGCGGCGCTTGTCACGATCCGGCTCGTTCGACATCGCCACCCGAAGCATCCGATACGGCACCGTCTTGCCGTCGACGGTCGACTCGAGTGCCGCCTCCTCGCGCGCGAGGCGCGCCTGGTGCGCGCGGGTCAGGTTGCCGAGAAACCCTTCGCAGGCAAACCGCCACAGCTCGGCCGGTGCGCCCTCCATCCGCGTCGCCGTCTCGAGGAGCGTCAGCTCCGCGTACCGCTCGTACACCTGCTCGACGTCGAGGCTCTCCTTCTGCCCGGAGTAGTGGAGGTAGAACTCCTCGTCGAGATCGGCGAGGAAGCGGTCGGCGCGCTCGCGGAGCGCGTCGAGCTCGCCGGTCGATGGCGCCTCGGTCGACATCGCACCCTAGGATACGGGCGCCCGTGCGGACGTTGACGATCACAACCGAGCGGCATACCCAGCTGCTCGACATCACGGCGGAGGTTCGCGCGTCGATCGGGGGTGAGCGGGGGGCCGCCGTGCTGGTCTACGTGCCCCACACGACCGCGGGCCTGACGATCAACGAGCATGCCGATCCGCTGGTCGCGCGCGACTTCGAGATGGCGCTCGAGCGGATCGCCCCCGAGGGCTGGGGCTGGCAGCACATCGAGGAGGGCGAGGAGAATGCCCCGTCGCACATCCGCGCGGCGCTGATGGGGCCGCAGGTGCTGATCCCCCTGACCGAGGGCGGCGAGCTGGCCCTCGGCACCTGGCAAGGCGTCTTCCTCTGCGAGCTCGACGGACCGCGGACGCGGTCGGTGTACGTCACCGTCCTCGGGTAATCGCGAGCCGAACGCTCGAACCTCGTTCGAACGAGGTTCGAGAGTTTCGGGCCACGACCCAAAAATCGAGGTCGCAGAGCTCACCGGATTCGAGAGTGGACGCGCCTCGTCTAGCCTGCTGGCGTGGCTGCACCCGTCCAGCGAGGTCAGGAGCTCGAGCTCACGATCGACTCTCTCGCCTTCGGCGGGAGCGGCGTCGCGCGGCTCGACGGCTTCGTCGTCTTCGTCCGTCGGGGCCTCCCGGGGGACACCGTCCGCGCCCGCGTGACCAAGATCCAGCGGCGCCATGCCGAGGCGATCGTCACCGAGGTACTGGTCGGCGGGCAGCAACGCGTCGAGGCACCGTGTCAGCACTACCCGGTGTGCGGCGGCTGCCGCTTCCAGGATCTGGCGTACGAGGCGCAGCTGGCCGCGAAGCAGCGTTGGGTCGCCGATTCGCTGCAGCGCCTGGCCGGCCTCGTCGAGTTTCCGCTCGAGCCGATCGTGCCCGCCGTCTCACAGTTCCACTACCGAAACAAGATGGAGTACTCGTTCGCCGAGGCTGACGGCACGACTACGCTCGGCCTGCACAAGGCAGGTCGCTGGGACGAGGTGCTGGAGATCGAGAAGTGCTGGCTCAGCTCCGACCTCGGCAACGCGATTCGCAACCGGATGCGCGAGTGGGCGCGGGAGGAGAAGCTGTCGGCGTACAGCCAGGAGACGCACGAGGGGTACCTGCGCCACCTCGTCGTCCGCGAGGGGCGAAACACCGGTCAGGCGCTCGTACAGCTCGTGACCGCTCGCGGCGAGCGGTTCGACCGCGAGCGGCTGATCGAGGTCCTGACGGAGTTCCCCCAGATCGCCTCGATCCACTGGTCGGTGAACGACGGCCTCTCCGAGGTGACGAACCTGCCCACCGAGCTGCTCTGGGGCGAGGACGCGATCGAGGAGGAGATCGGCGGGCTCCGGTATCGGGTGCGGCCGAACGCCTTCCTGCAGACGAACACGGCGATGGCCGAGCAGCTCTACGCGCTCGCACGCGAGTTCGCGCAGCTGAGCGGTGGCCAGACCGTCTACGACCTCTACTGCGGGATCGGCACGATTGGCCTGTCGCTCGCTGCCGACGCGCTGACGGTCTGGGGGATCGAGATCAGCGAGGAGTCGGTCGCCTGCGCGATCGAGAACCAGGAGCTCAACGGCATCGGCAACGCCGCGTTCTTCGCCGGCAACGTCGGCGAGGTGCTGCGCGACCTGCGCGACCGTGCCGGCGATCCCGACGTCGTCGTCGTCGACCCGCCCCGCGCCGGCCTCGCAGGTAAGGCGCTAAAACGGCTCGGCGAGGCCGGCGCGCCGCGCATCGTGTACGTCAGCTGCAACCCGACCACGTTGGCGGGCGACGCCAAGCGCCTCGCCGACGACTACGGCTACGAGCTGGTCCGCGCGCGACCCGTCGACATGTTCCCGCACACCCCGCACGTCGAATGCGTCGCGCTGCTCGAACGCGCGTCTGCATGACGAGCTACCTCTGCCAGGCGTGCGGGACGCAATACCCGCCCTCCGATGCGCCACCGGAGTCGTGCCCGATCTGCGAGGACGAGCGTCAGTACGTCCCGCACGACGCCGGGCAGGTGTGGGTCACCTGGGAGTCGTTCCTCGACAGCCATGAGGCCGACGTGCGCGACGACCATGGCATCCTCGGCATCGGCTGCACGCCGTCGTTTGCAATCGGCCAGCGTGCGTTGCTCGTGCGGAGCAACGCCGGCAACGTCCTCTGGGATTGCGAGCCCTATCTCGACGACCGCCTCGCTGCTCGCATCGACGCCGAAGGCGGGCTCGCGGCGATCGCGATCTCGCACCCGCACTACTACACGGCGATGGTCGAGTGGGCGCACCGGTTCGCGTGCCCGATCTACGTGCATGAGGCGGAGCGGAAATGGGTGTTACGCCCCGATCCGTCGATTCGCTTCTGGGACGGCGAGACCTACGAGCTCGGCGCCGGCCTGACGCTCGTCCGCTGCGGTGGGCACTACGAAGGAGGGCAGGTGCTCCACTGGGCCGACCGGCGAGCGCTGCTCGCAGGCGACATCGTGCAGGTGATCCCCGATCGCCGCTACGTCGGCTTCATGTACTCGTACCCGAACCTGATCCCGTTGCCGCCCGCCGCGGTCGAGGCGATCGCGGCCGCCCTCGAGCCGTTCGAGTTCGACACGATCCACGGCGCCTGGTGGGACCGTTTCATCGAGCGCGACGGCTCAGCTGTCGTCCGCCGTTCCGCCGACCGCTACGTGCGGGCGGTCGCCTGGCCCGGGCTGGCCTCGTAGTCGCGCGATCAGCAGGTCGACGTTCGGGAGCAGGAAGCCGAGCGCGAGCCCAGGGAGGGCGGGGAGGCCGTTCAGGTCGAAGTAGACGGTCGCCGCGATCGTCACGCCGAGCCCGACGAGCAGCGCCACGAACGTCGCGAGCACCCTCAGACCGAAGCGGGCGGAGGCTCCGAGAAAGAGCGCGAAGAAGAGCAGGTCGGGCACACCGAGGTTCGCCGCAACATGTTCGCCCGGAACCGGAAACGCGAACGAGAGCACATCGAAGACGTG
>DASYPH010000310.1:0-5828 GCA_036006925.1 Gaiellaceae bacterium | reverse complement strand
GGGCTCGTCATCCGCTTTGCATGAGCGGTGGGTTGGCAGCCGCGCTCTCACCAGACGGGTCGAGCGGCACTGTGCGAAAGATCACCCGTTCTGGAGGACGACGCTCCACGCGTCGTCTCGTACGATCGCACCACTCTGCGTTGCGACCTCAGGCTACCTCGGCAAGGGCAGGGTTCACATCACGGCGCTCGCAGCGTCGCCGAGACCTACGCAGACCAGAGCGAGCGGGACTCCCGCCCCCAAGCGGCTTCTCGGGCCGGATTGAGGCGGAGACCAGCCTGTGACAACACGCGATCGCGACAGGGAAGTGACCGGAGGGAGTGGATTGATGGCTGAGACAATGACCGACGTCCTGGTGGGCGGCTATCCGAGTATCGATGAGGCGATGAAGGATTTCGACGCGCTGTCAAAGCTGGTCGAGGACAAGAAGGTCAAGATCGAGGCCGCGATCCTGATCACGCACGCCGAGGACGGCACGGTGTCGGTGGCGCAGACGGCCGACCACCGTGGCCGCAAGGGCGTCGAGTGGGGCGGCGGCGTTGGGGTGCTCGTGGGACTGGCGGCGCCGCCCCTGCTCGCGGTCACCGCTGCCGGTGCAGTCGCGGGCGGTCTGGTCGGGAAGTTCGTCGACAAGCGGCTTGAGACCGAGATGCACGACAAGATCGGCGAGAACCTGCCGCCGGGGACGGCGGGGGTTATCGCCGCGTTCGATGATTCGCAGCGGCTGGGCGTGGAGCAGGCGCTGCCGGGTGCGCTTGCGAAGTCGGTCGTGCAGTCGGACAAGGAGGGGCTGAAGGCGCTCAAGGACGGGCTGGCGGAGGCGATGGGCAAGTTCGTGCCCGACCGCACCGTGTTGCCGATGCCGGACAAGAACTTCGGCGGGACGATCGGCCGGACGATCGATCAGTCGGTCGCCGACTGGACGATCATCCCGGGGCCGAAGGCGCCGCAGGACGCACCGAACGTGCTGCTGATCCTGATCGACGACGCCGGTTTCGGGCAGCCCGACACGTTCGGGGGGCCGGTGGCCACTCCGAACCTGACCCGGGTGGGGGAGATGGGCCTCACCTACAACCGCTTCCACGTGGTTGCGCTCTGCTCGCCGACCAGGGCGGCGACGCTCACCGGGCGCAACCAGCACCGAGTTGGCATGGGCTCGGTCGCGGAGTTCCCTGGCCCGTTCCCGGGGTACACCGGCGCGGTGCCTCGCAGCTGCGCGCCGTTTCCGAGAGTGCTGAAGGAGAACGGCTACGTCACCGGCGGCTTCGGCAAGTGGCACATGACCCCGGACCGCGAGCAGGGCTCTGCAGGCCCGTTTGACCACTGGCCGCAGTCGTGGGGCTTCAACCACTACTGGGGCTTCCTCAGCGGGGCCGCGGGCCAGTGGGATCCGCTGGTCACGCTCGACAACACGACGATCGGCGTCCCCGAGGGCAGCGACGGGAAGCCGTACTACTTCCCGGACGACCTCACCGACAAGTCCGTCGAGTGGCTGCACGCCGTTCGCGCGCAGGATCCCGAGAAGCCGTGGTTCCTCTACTACTCGACCGGCTGTGCGCACGCGCCACACCATGTGGCGAAGGACTGGGCCGACAAGTACAAGGGCAAGTTCGACCAGGGCTGGGACGCGCTCCGCGAGGAGGTGTTCGAGCGCCAGAAGAAGCTGGGCGTGATCCCGCAGGATGCGGTGCTGACGGAGCGGCCCGATCTGTTCGACGCCTGGGACTCGCTCGACGACGCATCGAAGAAGCTGTACGCGCGTCAGATGGAGGTCTATGCGGGCTTCATGGACAACGCGGACTGGAATGTCGGTCGGCTGCTCGACGAGGTCGAGGCGATGGGCGATCTCGACAACACGCTGATCTTCTACATCTGGGGCGACAACGGCGCCAGCCTGGAGGGGACGACGACCGGGTCGTTCAACGAGATGACATTCCTGAACGGCGTCGACATTGAGCCCGAGCAGCAGCTCGAGCTGATCGACAAGTACGGTGGCATCGACGGCTGGGGCAATGACCATACGGCACCGCACATCGCCGCCGCCTGGGCCTGGGCCGGCAACACGCCGTTTCAGTGGGGCAAGCAGATGGCCAGCCATCTGGGCGGGACGCGCAACCCGATGGTCGTCGCGTGGCCCGGCAAGATCGAGGCCGGCGGCGACCTGCGCTCGCAGTTCACGCACTGCATCGACATCGGCCCGACCATCCTCGAAGCGGCCGGCATCCCGGAAGCAAAGGTCGTCGACGGGATCGAGCAGGAGCCGATGGACGGCACCAGCTTCCTCTACACGTTCGACGACCCGAAGGCTGAGGAGCGGCACACGGTGCAGTACTTCGAGGTGATCGGCTCGCGGGCGATCTACAAGGACGGCTGGTGGGCGTGCGCGCGCCTCGACAAGGCGCCGTGGGAGTTCTCGCCGCAGGCGCTCGCGAAGTTCGCCCCCGGCAAGTGGGATCCTGAGCAGGACACCTGGGAGCTCTACTACCTGCCTGACGACTTCACGCAGGCGAAGGACATCGCGGCGCAGAATCCGGAGAAGCTCGCAGAGCTGAAGGAGCTGTTCTGGCAGGAGGCAGAGCGCAACCGCGCGCTGCCGCTGCTCGGCTCCATCTGCGTCTTCTTCGGGATCCTCCCGCCGCTGCCGACCGTCACCCGCTACACGTTCGCAGGCGACGTCCAGAACATCCAGAAGGGGCTCGTGCCCCGGATCGCCGGACGGTCATACGCGATCGAGGCGGAGCTCGAGGTCCCCGACGGCGGCGCGGAAGGCGTGATCCTCGCCAACGCCGACTTCATCGGCGGGTTCGGGCTCTGGGTGAACGAGGATGGCAAGCTCAACCACACCTACTCGTTCCTGGGTGTGGAGAGCTACAGGCAGACGTCGACCAAGCCGCTTCCAACCGGCGACGTGGCGGTGAAGATGCTGTTTGAGGTCGACGAGCCGAAGCCGGGCAGCGGAGGTAACGTCACGCTCTGGGCCAACGGCGAGCAGATCGGCGAAGGACGCGTCGAGAAGACCGCACCGATGATGCTGACGTCCTACGCAGGCATGGACGTGAGCCGTGACAACGGCCTCGTCGTCGACCTGGCCTACGAGGACAAGGCGCCATACCCGTTCACAGGAACGGTCAAGAAGGTCGTCTTCGACCTCAAGCCGCCGACAACCCACGACGACGACAAGGCATTGCATAAGCACGCGTCGATCCACGCCGTCGCACACGGGATCAGCGCCTAGGCGCGAATCGCGGTAGACACTCGAGGCGGCGGCCGAAAGGCCCGCCGCCTCGAGTCGAACGAACGAATGAGTGCGCTGCAAGCGTCGAGTCGCGCGATGCCGAATGGGATGGTGCGCGTGGGCTCTTGCGCGCCGGAAAGGCTGCAACACACCAGCTACTACACGAGCCACCTGGTCTACACCAACCTCACGTTCTGGGGTTGGGCGTTCCTGATCTGGGGCGTGCTGCAGATCCTGGCTGGTGCGGTCACGCTCTCCCGCAACGCGTGGGGCGCTTACCTTGGTGTCGGCTTGGCGGCGACGTCAGCGATCCTCTGGTTCTTCATGATCTTCGCTGCTCCATTTGCCGCGATTCTCGGCGTGACCGTCAGCCTGCTGGTTGTCGGCGGGTTCACGGCCGGCATGCATCCTGACGAGTACTAGGACGCTGCCGGAGGGTTGCATCTAACCGCCGGGCGATGACCAAAGAGCTCGCCCGGCGTTTCGCCACAGGCGAGGTGGAAGGCGGAGAGTTTCGCCACGGCGCGGTTCAGTATGCCCCACATGATGCGTGACGCGACCACTGCGAGGAAGCTCCCCTCCGCTACCTCTATTGTTCCCCCGTGAGCCCCTGCCCCTTCCCGCCAGTGCCGATGGTCGGCGCCGCGCCGGCGATAACAGCGTTGTTGGCTGGGCGCCGTTCGGAGTCAACGACGTGGTGACGGCGGAAGAGGTCGCTGGAATCGGGGTATTTGCGATGCTCGGCGCCGCGGAGCACGGGCGTCTCGCGCGCGCGGCCGCGGACGTGAGCTTGGTGGCGGGCGACTACGCAGCGAACGAGGGGGAGGATCGCGCCCTGTTCGCCGTGCTCGAGGGCCGGATCGAAGCGGTCAAGACGGTCGACGGGACGGTGCGGGTCGTCGGGGAGCGTCTGCCTGGCGACGTGTTCGGTGAGGTTCCGATCGTGCTCGGAACCGTCTTCCCCGTTGGTTTCCGCGCCGCCGTCCAATCGCGCGTGCTGCGGATCGAGCCGGCCGAGTACCACGCGATCGCGGCCGTGGATCCGATCGTTGCCAAGGCGGTTGGCGCGCTTGCCAGCCACCGGATGACCGGGGCACGGGGGCTGCAGGGGCTGGCCGCGGACGCGCCGCCGCCGCGGGCGATCGTGGTCGGGCAGCGCCGGGATCCCGCCTGCGCCCAGCTTCGTCATTTCCTCGACCGCAATCAGATCAGCTTCGTCTGGCTGCAACCCGATGCCGCGGATGCGGCCGAGATATGGGGTGGACCATTGCCCGATCCTGGCGACTCGCCGGTGATCCGGTTCGTCGCGGGCAAGACGGTCGTGCGCCCGGAGCTTCGCCGCGTCGCCGAGCTGCTCGGGCTGGGCACCGAGGCACAGGCCGTCGAATACGACACCCTGGTGATCGGCGCCGGACCGTCGGGTCTCGCCGCTGCGGTCTACGGTGCGTCCGAGGGATTGCGCACGCTGGTCGTCGAGCGGGAGGCCCCTGGCGGCCAGGCCGGCACGTCGTCTCGAATCGAGAACTATCTCGGCTTCCCGTCGGGTGTCTCGGGCGACGAGCTCGCGAGCCGGGCGCTGCAACAGGCGCGCCGCCTCGGCGCCGAGATCCTGGTCACGCGGACGATCACGCGCATCGATGCGGCAACTCGTGAGGTGCACCTGGACGGGGGCGACGTGCTGCGGGCGCGGACGATCATTCTGGCATGCGGCGTCTCGTGGCGGAGGCTGGAAGTCGAGGGCTTCGAGCGGCTCGTCGGCAAGGGCATCTTCTACGGAGCCGCACGAAGCGAGGCGCCGAACGTTTATGGGCTCGACATCCACATCGTCGGCGCCGGTAACTCGGCGGGGCAAGCGGCGATGTTCTTCTCAAACCACGCGCGCAGCGTCACCATCCTCTATCGCGGGGGGAGCCTCGAGAAGAGCATGTCGCACTATCTGATTGACCAGCTGGCGACTCGCTCCAACATCGACGTGCTCTTTCACACGGAGGTGGTCGCCGCCCACGGCGAGGATGCGCTGGAGGCGGTTGAGATCACCACCGGCGAGAGCGACGCCAGCGCCCGGCTCGCGTCCGGAGGGCTCTTCATCTTCATCGGCGCTGATGCCGAGACGGGCTGGCTGCCACCTGAGATCGCGCTCGACCGTCGTGGCTACGTGCTCACCGGGCCGGACGTGAGCGCCGCGGGAGCGTGGGCGCTCGAACGAGACCCGTTCCTGCTCGAGACGAGCGTTCCAGGCGTTTTCGCGTGTGGCGACGTCCGCTCGGGCCCTGTCAAACGCGTCGCCGCCGCGGTCGGCGAAGGCAGCATGGCCATCGCGTTCGTCCACCAGTACTTGCGAGCTGCTGGGAGCATGACCCAACCTCGACTCGCCGATCGAGCTTCCTAGCCGAGCTCGTTTCGCCTTTGCGGGCCTACCGTGGCCCGAGCCGCTTCTGCATTACGGCCTCGATCCCGGCACCGATGTCCGGGTAGCCCGCCGTGAGGCGAACAAAGTCGTTCCCGAACAGCACAAGGAGGCGCGCCGGGGTGGTCGTCGTCACCGTCGCCGCGCTCCGGCCCGGTCCCAGCAGAGCCATCTCGCCGAAGAACT
>DASYPH010000309.1:0-3822 GCA_036006925.1 Gaiellaceae bacterium | reverse complement strand
AGCCCGTCGATCCCGTACTCGCCCTCGAGGTAGGCGGTGCACGGGAGGACGCGCTTCTCGTCGAGCATGATCGAGTCGACCATCTGCGCGGCCGCCGCGCCCGGCGCATACCAGGCAGACGTGCCCATGAGGTTGACGAGCTCGCCGCCGCCCTTCGCGGTGCGCTCGACCATCGACTGGATCTGCTCCTCCGAGACGAGCTTCCGTAGCGGGACGCCGCCGACCGTCGTCGCCGAGACGAGCGGCACCATCTGATCGCCGTGACCGCCGAGCACGAGCGCCTGCACGTCCTTCACCGACGCGCCGGTCGCCCAGGCGATGAACGTCCGGTACCGCGCCGTGTCGAGGATTCCCGCCTGGCCGAAGACGCGCTCCTTCGGGAAGTCGGAGACATTCTTCGCGACGTGGCACATCGCGTCGAGCGGGTTCGAGAGCACGATGATCACGGCGTCCGGCGACCCGGCGATCGTCTGCTCGGTCACCGACTTGACGATCTTCTCGTTCGTCTGCACGAGGTCGTCGCGGCTCATACCGGGCTGACGAGGGAGGCCGGCCGTGATCACGACGACGTCCGAGCCGGCCGTGTCCGCATAGTCATTCGTGCCGCTGACGGTCGCCTCGAAACCGAGAATCGGCGCCATCTGGTTGATGTCGAGCGCCTTGCCCTGCGGTAGCCCTTCCTTGATGTCGATCAGGACGATGTCGGCGTAGTCGCGCTGTGCGAGCACCTCCGCACAGGTCGCGCCCGTAGCGCCGGCGCCGACGATCGTCACCTTCTTGCGGTCGCTCATATCCGCTCCCGGCGGCGGCGAAGCCGCCACCTACGCTCTTTGATGAGCTCCGTCAAGACTACGCTCATACCTGGCCCTCCAGCTTCTCGATGATCGCGTCGGCGTATTCGCTCGTCCCGACTGCGGTCGGGTCGTCGCGCGACGGCTTCAGGTCGTAGGTGACGCTGCGGCCCTCGGCGATCACGTCGGCGACAGCGTGCTCGAGGCGCGTGGCCGCGTCCGTTTCGCCGAGATGGTCGAGCATCAGCTTCCCCGAGAGGATCATGGCCGTCGGGTTGACCTTGTTCTGGCCCTTGTACTTGGGTGCGGAGCCGTGCGTCGCCTCGAACACTGCGGACTCCGGCCCGATGTTGCCGCCCGGCGCGACACCGAGACCGCCGACAAGACCGGCGGTCAGGTCGCTGACGATGTCGCCGTAGAGGTTCGGCAGCACGAGCACGTCGAACTCCTCGGGGCGCTGCACGAGCCCCATGCACACGGCATCGACCAGGTTCTCCCAGGGCTCGATCTCCGGATAGTCGGCTGCGACGCTGCGGAAGGTGTCGAGGAACAGGCCGTCGGTGAACTTCATGATGTTCGCCTTCGTCACACACGAGACGCGCCGGCGCCCGTGGGCGCGCGCGTAGTCGAATGCGAAGCGGATGATCCGCTCGGAGCCGGCTCGGCTGATCGGCTTGATCGAGATGCCCGAGCCGGAGGCGATCTGGCGGGTCTGCAGCGCATTCAGCTCACGGATCACGCGTTCCGCGTCGTCGCTGCCCGCCTCGTACTCGATCCCGGCGTACAGATCCTCGGTGTTCTCGCGAACGATCACGAGGTCGACGTTGTCGTAGCGGGAGCGCACGCCTGCATAGGTCTTGCATGGTCGCAGGCAGGCGTAGAGCCCGAGCTCGTGGCGGAGCGCCACGTTGACGGAGCGGAAGCCCGTGCCGATCGGTGTCGTGATCGGCCCCTTCAGCGCAACCCGGTTCGCCTTGACCGACGCGAGCGTCTCCTCGGGCAGCGGTGTGCCGGCCGACCCCATCACGTCGACGCCGGCTTCGCGCACGTCCCAGTCGAACTCGACGCCGGTGGCTTCGAGCACGCGTCGGGTCGCCTCGGTCAACTCGGGGCCTGTGCCGTCGCCCGGAATCAGGGTCACGCGGTGGGCCATTCGGGGGCGGAGGGTACAGATCCGTCGGTCGCAGCTCGTTCGGTACTGTCACCGCCACGTGAGTGCGACGAGCGATTTCAAGCCGGGCCTCGAAGGGGTCGTCGCCGTCGAGACCGAGATCATGGAGCCGGATCGCGACGGCGGCACCTTGCGCTATCGGGGCGTCGACGTCGAACCGCTCGTCGGGAAGTACCCCTACGAGAACGTCTGGGGTCTCCTGGTCGACGAGGACATCCACTCGAAGATGCCCGATCCGGAGCCGTACGAGGCGGTGGGGCTGACCGGTGTCACGCCCGCTGACCTGCAGGCGAACACGGCGCGACTCTCCGGGGTCTGGAAGCTCGGCAAGCTGAGCGAAATCTCCGGCGCACAGGCGCGCGAGGATCTCGGGCGCCTCTCGGCACAGGTGATGTCGATCGTCGCTCGGTCGGCGCGTGTCGGCGACGGTCACACCGACTCAGTGCCGGACGACGTGGTCGCGAAAGGAAAGACGGCCGCTGAGAAGTTCCTGCTCCGCTGGCGCGGCGAGGCCGATCCCCGCCACGTCAAGGCCATCGACACGTACTGGGTCTGCACAGCCGAGCATGGGCTGAACGCATCGACGTTCACCGCCCGGATCGTCGCGTCGACCGGCGCCGACTGCGGTGCTGCGCTCTCCGCGGCAGTCGGTGCGCTCTCGGGGCCGCTCCACGGCGGCGCTCCTGCCTACGTCAAGCCGATGCTCGACGAGGTGGCTGCAAGCGGCGACCCCGAGCGGTGGGTCGAGGAGGCGCTCGCGAGCGGCAAGCGAATTATGGGTTTCGGTCACCGCATCTATCGCGCTGAGGACCCTCGCTCGCGGATCCTCAAGCAGACGGCGAGAGAGCTCGGCTCACCCCAGGTGGGCGTGGCGGAGGAGCTCGAGCAGGTGGCGCTCGCAGCGCTCCAGAAGCGGTCACCCGACAGGGTGCTCGCGACCAACGTGGAGTACTACTCGGCGGTCGTTCTCGACGTCGCCGAGATTCCGCCGCCACTCGCACCGGCGATGTTCGCCTGCTCTCGTGTCGCCGGCTGGTCGGCTCACATTCTCGAGCAGAAGAAAACAGGGCGGCTCTTCCGTCCTTCCGCCCGGTACACCGGGCCGCTCGAGCGCGAGCTGTGAGCGATCTCGCCGACGCGGCGGTAGCTGCAGACGCGCTCGCGGGCGAAGGGAAGGAGCGCGAGCTCGCGCAGCTACGCGCGCAGTGGGACGACGAGCTCGAGGCTTCGGCGCGCGGCGCCGACTTTCGCGAGCGGGCAGTCGCCTATCGGGCGATCGGCCAGTTTCGCTTCCGGACGAAGATCGAGCTCCTGCGCCGGGGGGTCGAGGACGACAGCCCGGCGGTGCGCGGCTCGGCGCTGCTCTCGCTGGAGCAGCTGTCGCGCGACCACCCGGGCGTCGTCAACGACATGCGGCCGCTGCTTCACGAGATGCTGACGAACGACGGGAACGAAGCGGTGCGCCGGCTTGCAGTCGTCGTGCTGCGGAACGGCTCTCCGCGGCCGGACACGATCCAGATCCTCCAGTCGCTCGGCGCGAACGACGAGCAGCCGCGCGAGCTGCGCGACGCCGCGACGAAGGTCGCCCAGGCGTTGCGCCTGAAGACGCGCTAGCCGCGTTTCGCGTGCGGGTGGGCCTTGAAGTACGTCTCCCGGCGACGCCGGTCGGAGACGTGTGTGTAGAGCTCGGTCGTCGACAGGTCGGCGTGCCCCAGCATCTCCTGCACCGATCTCAGGTCGGCGCCGCCCTCGAGCAGGTGCGTCGCGAAGGAGTGGCGCAGCAGGTGAGGGTGGACGCGCTGTGGGTCGAGGCCCGCCTTGCCGGCCAGCGCGCGCAGGATCCGGAACGCGCCGGAGCGG
>DASYPH010000308.1:0-1887 GCA_036006925.1 Gaiellaceae bacterium | reverse complement strand
TCGCGTACCTCGAGTGGTTTGATGAGACCCGCGAGTTGGCGCCGCTATGGCTTGCGCCCGAGAGTGACAACCTGCGCGCCGCCCTCGACCATCTCAAGAATCGAACCCCGTCCCAATATCTGCAGCTCGCCGGTGCGCTTGGCTGGTTCTGGGACGCGACGTTGCAGTTTGTCGAAGGTACCCAACGTCTCGAAGACGCGCTCTCATGCGCCCACGACGAGGGGCGGCACACGGCTCGGGCACTTGCGCACCTCGGTGTCCTCTACGGCATACAAGGACAGTTCTCGGTCGGGCTGACTCGCCTGGAAGAGTCGGTCCAGCTCTGGCGCGAGATTGGGGACGAAACTCAACTTCTCCAAGCTCGCAACGCGCTGGGCCGGGGGCTGTACCAGGCCGGAGAGAAGTTGCGAGCGCTGGAGCTGTTCGAGCATAACCTCGAACTCGCGCGCAGCCTCGGGCACGACTCACTCCTTAGGCAGTCGCTCGACGGCGTTTGCAACTTGCTTCTGGCAAACGGAGAGTTCGAACGCGCGGAACCGCTTGCCGAGGAGCTACAGAACGGTCACTACCTCGCCGATTGCGCTCAACACCGGCAGGACTACGCCCTGGCGGAGCAGTACCGGCTGAGCGTTCTCGGAGGCGCCCTCACGGCCGGAGACCAACTCCAGCAGGTCATCGAGGTGTTCGGTCTCGCCATGATTGCTGGGGGCCTTGGAAGAGACAACGACGCAGTTCGTCTCGAAGGAGCCGTCGAAGCGAGGTGGGAGGAACTCGGCGTCGGCTTCCGGCCACGAGTCCTCGAGACCTGGCGAGAGCGCGACCTCGGCGAGGCGCGGGCGAGACTCGGCGAGCGGCGATCGACGGCCGCCTTCGACGAGGGGCGGGCGATGACATGGGAGCAAGCACTCGAACTTGCCCTTCGAAGCAAACGAGACGATTGAACGGCGATGCGGCGGGAACGTCACCCGGGTTCGATTTCCGGCGCCTCCACTACTACCGATACGGAACTTGCGAAGGGGCGCGGAAATGCGCCCCTTCCAGGTGTGCGACCACTTCGGCGTGCGATGCGTGGATTCTTCGAGTTCACCCGCACGGAAGGCTGGATCTTCTGGCCGGAGCACGCATGGTGAGCCTGCCCTCCTGCAGGGCGTACCGACGTGCGCTCAAGGATGACCGCCGAGTCGCCGATGGGGCAACCGGAGGCAGGCAGATCTCAGCTCACACGCAACGAACGACGACTGCGACGCGGCGCGCCCGCAGCGTGAGACGGCCGCTCGTATTCCTCGCGCTGTTCAGCGCGGCAATGACCGCCGCCGTCCTGAACTCGCTTCCCCTGGTCGGACTGGTCGGCGCAGTCGCCGCACTCGTGAACGCGCACTCACGCGCGAAACGGCGGGCTGCGAAGGTGGCGCTGCTGGCGACGATCGCAGCATTGGCGTGGGTGGCGGTCATCGATGTCATCGGCGTCGACGCTCGTCTTGCGTATTGCGCCGCGGTCGTCGGCGGATCGGTGAGCCTGATCTCTCACCTGAGAGATCGAACGCGGCGCAGGCGTCGTCGGACGAGTTCCGTGTTCGAAGCACCGCCCGGCGAGGAGCTGCACCGCCCGCCTCCTCGATTCCCTCCGCCGCCACATCCGGATCGTTCAAAGAACGGGAGTGACCGATGATTCTCCGGACGCAATCCGGTGCCAGATTTCTCCCTGTGTGGACTTCAGCGTGCCGTGGCCCTGGTCCGGCAACGTTCGTCGGCGCGATCAGCTATCACGCCTGACTGACTTCGCGGGTTGTAACGACTCGATAGCTGTTCTCCCACCAGTCCGACAAGTCTGCGCGGCCGTCCCGTGCGACTGAAATCTTGCGCGGCTTCGATTCCCGCCGCCTCCAT
>DASYPH010000307.1:0-12684 GCA_036006925.1 Gaiellaceae bacterium | reverse complement strand
GCGCAGGCCACTCTCCTGGAACCGCCTAGGCAACGACACCGTTGGGATCGCACGGCTGCACGGCGCGCTCCTGCTTGCCGCCGCTCGGTAGCGTCGGATGGTCGGTGGGGTAAACGCCGAGTGCAAACCCGTAGACGGTCTCGCCAGATCGCGGCAGCCGGTCGAACTCCGTCACCAGCTCCGCCATCCGCTCCCAAAACTGCGACACCTGCTCCTCCGAGATACGGGCGTGGCGGATGAACCCCCACAGCTTCCCGTCGTCGTAGGCGGCGGCTGACTCGCGAGCCGCGACCTCGAAGTCGTTGAAGTCCCGAGGCATGTCGTCGCCCTCCGCGCTCCGCTCCATGCCGACGTAGAACATGCGTGCCGTGCGGCCGTAGAAACGCTCGTCGATCGCCCGCACGCGCCGGGTCCTCACAACCTGCACGAGCCGAGCCTCGGCGAGGACCTTGACGTGGTAGGCGACAGTGCTCTTCGGCCTTTCGAGCGCGACCGCCAGCTCGCTCACGCTGGCCGCGCGCTCGTGCAGCAGGCTGAGGATCGTCGTCCGGAGCGGATGACCGATCGCCTTCACCTGGGAGGGCCTCGTGAGTGCGATCCGGTCGGCGAGGTCGTAGTCAGGCGGAGGCGAGTTGCCGGCCACAGCCGATCAGGCTAACATCCCGGAACGTTCCAGTTAAATGGATCAATAGCCGAGGAGGACGCAGATGACCGAGCTTGTCCTGTACCACCACGTTCAGGGACTCACCGACGGGGTGCGGTCGTTCGCCGACGAGCTTCGACGGGCGGGCCACACGGTGCACACGCCCGACCTGTTCGACGGGCGCACGTTCGACACGATCGAGGACGGCATGGCTTTCGCGCGCGAAGCGGGCTTCGGCGCGCTCAGCGAGCGTGGGGTGGCCGCGGGAGAGGCGATCCGCCCCGACGTTGTCTACGCCGGCTTCTCGTTCGGGGTGATGGCCGCGCAGCAGCTCGCCCAGACCAGGGCCGGCGCCCGCGGCGCGTTGCTCATGTTCGGCTGTCTCCCGGTCTCGGAGTTCGGGGCCGCGTGGCCCGCGGGTGTTCCGGTGCAGGTGCACGGCAAGGACAACGATCCCTTTTTCCTCGAAGATCTCGAGGCGGCGCAGGCGCTGGTCGAGTCGGCTGACCGCGGCGAGCTGTTCCTCTATACGGGGGAGCAGCACCTTTTCGCCGACTCTTCGCTTCCGGCATACGACGCAGCCGCGGCGGCGCTGCTCACCGAGCGCGTGCTGACGTTTCTCGCAACGGTCCAAGACAACGGGGACTAGGTTGACTGCATTGACCGAGTCCACGACGTACACGATCAAGGCTCTGGACGAGACCACGTGGGACGCATTCTCGGCGCTGGTCGAGCACAACAACGGCGTTTTTGGCGGCTGCTGGTGTATGGGCTTCCACCCCGAGGGGGTCGGCAAGGAAACCACGGCAGAGCTGAACCGTACGCGGAAGCTCGAGCGTGTACGGGCAGGAACGACCCATGCGGCGCTTGTTTTCGACGGGGACGACTGCGTGGGCTGGTGCCAGTTCGGCGCTCCCACCGAAGTGCCGAGGATCAAGAGCCGCGCCGCCTACGAGAAAGGCATCACGACCTTGCCCGACTGGCGGATCGCGTGCAACTTCGTCGGCAAAGGGCACCGACGCCAGGGTGTCGCGACCGCGGCGCTCGAGGGGGCACTCGAACTGCTCGCTGCGCTCGGAGGTGGACGGGTCGAGGGTTACCCGGAGGACGCAGCCTCCGTTCCCGCCGGCTTTCTGTTCAACGGCGCTCTCTCGACGTACGAGAGACTCGGCTTCGCCCGCGACCGCAAGATCGGCAAGCACCGTTGGGTCGTGACCAAGACGATCGAACGCGCCAGGGGTCGGTGAGCACTCATCCAATGGACGCTCGTGACCAGCTGATGCCAACCTACGAGAGCTGGATCGTCCGTCGCGAATCCTGGTTGCCGCCGTTTCCGCTCACGAGACGATTACGAACGCGCTCGCGATGCAATGAGTCGCTTCGAAGGTGACGAGAGGGTCTCTTGAGTGTCGGCGCGTGAAGGCGACCACCATGCGCCGGGAGCGTAGAATCTCGAGTCGTGGCACGCGGTCTCGTAGCCGTGATTCACAACCCGCACAATCGCCAATGCGGTTGTGATCCTGATTGCTGGTGCAGGCGAACGACCCTCGGCCGTGCGGTCAAATGGTGGTTCCCCGGCCGCCTCTTCGGCTTGCAGCACAAGGGGCCTTGGCATTCGCCCGAGTGGAAGCGCGAGCACGATGTCGCACCGTAGATCGACGGATCAACAGTCGCCTCCGCGGACCTCATCGCTCAGGCTCGCGGACCTGAGTCGGCTCACCGCACAACTCGACGGGGTCAGCGAGCGCTCTCGTGAAGGCCTGCTCAACTGGCGCTATCACGGCCGTCTGGTGGCTCGGCAGCTCGACGAAGATCATGTTGTCATCCGTGCGACCTTCGAGTTCAGAGATCTACTGCAGCACTCGTTTCCGGAGACGTTCTCGGTCTCGAGACGATTTGCCGACCACATGATGATCGTCGCGGACCTCGAGAACGGTAACCCCGACGCGATCGAAGACGCGGTCATCGGTGCCTGGGAGCTCCAGTCGGGCAGGCAGCCGAAGCGCAAGAGACTGGCCCACTAACCTAGGGCTCCTCTACGACCAATTCGATCAGAGGAGTCGCGCGTGCTCGTGGACATCATCTTGGTGCTTCTGTTGCTGGGCCTGGCGGGCTTGGGAGGCTGGTTCGTGATTCGCGGGCTCAGCGGGCGTCGCCGTTGAGAGTGTGGCGTTAGGCCGAGGCTGCTTGACCGCGGTGACGTCACGAATGGCCAGGCCAACCGGGCAGGTGCGCCCCCGGCGAGCGCGAACTCGATCCTGATGGCAGACGAGACAAGGTTCGAGCGGCGGCTTGACCGTGTGGTCGTCGGCGCCGTGACCCCCCGAGCGGCGGCCGTCCTGATCTCCACCGTGGCCACCGTGATCACGGTGGGCGCTGGGATCATCATGACGGTGGCCGACCACCACAGCTTCCCGTCGATCGGAGCCGGCCTCTGGTGGTCGGTGCAGACCGTCACGACGGTCGGGTACGGCGACCATGTTCCGATTACGGTTGCGGGCCGCTTGGTCGCCGCCCTCGTGATGCTGGTCGGAGTCTCCTTCCTAACCGTGATCACTGCCTCCATCACCAGCGCGTTCGTCGATCGCTCGCGCCGAGAGCAGGAGACGCCCGACGCCGACGTGACGACGGCGACCCAGTTGCAGGAGATGAACGGACGGCTCGAGCGGATCGAGGCGGCGCTCAGCGCACGCCGCTAACCGTGAGGTTGCGGCGCGGCTCGCGCAGCCTCGACAGCACGATGGACGTTCCCGTGGATCCGGTCGACGGTGATCGCCTCGACCGCGCCGTCGGCGCGAAGCACTGTGAGCACGCGCGGCTTCGCGCGCGCCAGCCGGAGCTCGATCCCTTCGGCCGCGAGGTATTCCTGGATCTCGAGCAGCTTCGCGGAGCCTTGCGAGTCGACGAAGTTGACGCCCTCGAGGTCGAGCACGATCGTCCGCAAGGCGGTCCCTTGCTCGACGATCTCCCGAATGCGCGTGTCGAGTGCTTCGGCGGTGGCGAAGAAGAGACCACCGTCGAAGCGCAGGACGGTAATGCCTTCGAACCGCTCGTCCTTCGGGTACTCGTCGAGTTCGCGGTACACCTGGGTTCCGGCTTCGCGTCCGAGGAGCCGCATCGGCGGCCGCGTGGCGGCGTACACGAGCCAGCCGAGCGACAGGACGACCCCGATCGCGACGCCGGCGAGAACCCCGGCCGACAGCACCGCCAGGACCGCGGCGGCTGCGATCCAGAAGTCGAACCGCACCACCCGGTACAGGCGGCGCAGCTCGTGCACGTCGATCATCCCGAACACGACCGCGTCGATGATGATCGCCGCGAGCACGGCCTTCGGCAGATGCGAGAAGACCGG
Source organism: Gaiellaceae bacterium (assembly GCA_036006925.1). Classification (GTDB taxonomy): domain Bacteria; phylum Actinomycetota; class Thermoleophilia; order Gaiellales; family Gaiellaceae; genus PALSA-600. The sequence goes on along the minus strand of DASYPH010000307.1, from coordinate 8,689 downwards.
CGCCAGCACGATCAGCGTTGCGATCACGAGGCCGCCGGTGATGAGCGAGGCCACAGGCGACCGCGCGCCGGCCGATTCGTTCAGCGAGCTCGCCGAGAGACTCGTCGACACCGGCATTCCCTGGAACACACCGGCGCCGACATTCGCCATCCCCTGCGCAACCGACTCCTGATCGACGTCGATGCGGTAGTGATGACGGGTCGCAAACGCACGCGCGTCGCCGGCGGTCTGAGAGAAACCGATCAGCAGTAGGGCGAACGATGCGATCCCGATCACCCCAATGTGGTGCTGGACGAGATCGAAGCTGGGGAGGGCAGGCGCCGGCAGTCCACGCGGCACGTGGCCGACGAGGGCGACTCCGTGAGAGCCGAGGTCGAAAACCGCGGACGCGAGCAGCCCCCCGACGACCAGCACGAGCGCTCCGGGGATCGCAGGCGCCGAGAACCGCAGGATCAGGATCACCGTGAGTGCCGCGACCCCGACCGCCAGCGTCAGCCAGTGGATGTCCCCGAGGCCGCGCACCCACGAGCCGAACTCTCGCCAGACGTTGTCGCCGTCGCCCGACGTCCCGGTCAGCTTGGGCAGCTCGCCCACCGTCACGTCGATGGCCGCACCCGCGAGGAACCCGGTCACGACCGCCTTGGAGAGAAACTGGGCGATCCAGCCGAGCTTGAACAGCGCAAGCAGCAGGAACAGCACGCCGGTGAACAGGGTGATCGCCGCAACCAGCTGTGCCGCCTGGTCGCCGGCGACGCCTGTCACCAGCACGGCACCACCCGCGACCGCGGCCAGCGAGGAACTCGGCCCGGTCGAGATGTGGCGGGAGGTGCAGAAGAGCGCGTAGATCAGCGCACCCGCAGCGGCGGCGTACAGCCCGTTCTCGATCGGAATGCCGGCGATACCGGCGTACCCCAGGTTCTTCGGCACGATCAGGGCCGTGACGGCCGCGCCGGCGGCGATGTCACCGCGAAGCCAGCTCCGGTCGTACCTGGGCAGCCACTCGACGATCGGCAGCAGACGCGTCACGATTCGATCCTGTCAGACCCCGCGGCCTGATCCGAGTACAATCTCCGGCGTCATGCAGCTGGCCGGTGATGGCGATCGCGAGCAAGCCGCTGCCTCATTGCGGGAGCATTTCGTCCGCGGGAGGCTGACGCTCGACGAGCTCGGCGAGCGCACCGAGGCGGTGCTCCGAGCACGCTCGCGCGAGGAACTGCGTAGGTCGCTCGCCGGCCTGCCGCAGTTCAACGGCCGTGCGATCGGGCAGAGCGTCACCCGCGTCGCGGCCGTCGTGCTGTTCACCGGAGCGTGGCTCTTCTTCAGCTTCGTCCTGCTCGTCGTGCTCGCTCTGACCACGGTGATCCACGGCGTGTCCGACATCGGCCTGGCCGCGTTCCTGGTTGTCTGGCTGGTCCCGACCTATCTCCTCTCGCGGGTCTGGCGGCGAGCGTCGCCGCGGCGACACGCGTAGGGCGAGCATGGACGCGGACGAGACCGTGGTGCTGAAGGTCGTACCCAGCGAAGGGGAAGCCCAGATCGTCTGCGGGCTCCTGCGTTCCGCGGGCGTGAAGTGCAACTACCGCGAAACGGACGCGCTGGACTCGTTGCTCGAGGAGTTCACGGCGTCGGGCCCACGCGAGATCCTCGTGGCGGACTCGGACCTTGCCGCCGCGGAGGCCGTGCTCGCGGAGACGGGCAACTGAGTCACCTCGCGGTGCGTTAGTCGCTCCACCAGTCCTGGACCATCTCGACCTCGGTCGCGTCCTCGCCGGCGCCGAACGCGAGGTACTCGACCCCGTCCGGTCCGGCTTCGACATCGCGCATCGTGTTGGTGTCGAATCTGATTGCGTCCCACTCGTCGAGCTCGACGACCTCTCCGTCGACCTTGACCCGGGCCGAACCGCGCACGATCACGTAGACCTCTTCCTGGTGGCGGTGCTTGTGGCCGAAGGGAATGCGGAAGTTCGGTTCGAGCGAGAAGAGGCTCAAGCCCAGTGTCTTTCCGTCGAGCGGGGTGCGCGCGAAGCGGGCCTGCATCTCGGCGGGCATCCCGAACTTCGGCGCCTGGTCGACGACGTCGGTCCTGAGATTCGTCTTCGTGTAATCACTCATGCCTCGCCACTACCCGTCCGGAGGCGGAGTAAACGACGGTGCTGCGGTTACCCTTCACCGGTGCCGTCCTTGAACGCGATCGGGATCCACACCTCCGACATGGCGGAGTCGATCCGGTTCTACCGCCTCGTCGGCCTCGACGTGCCGCAGACGCCCGACGAGGGCCATGTCGACGCGTTCCTGCCGAACGGTGTGCGCTTCATGCTCGACACCGACGAGGTGATGCACAGCTTCCGCCCCGACTGGCAGCGGGTGACCGGCAACCAGATGTCGCTGGCGATCGAGTGCGGTAGCCCGGCAGAGGTCAACGAGGTCTACGCACGCGTCGTCGCGGCCGGTTTCACCGGCGAGAAGAAACCTTGGGACGCGTTCTGGGGCCAGCGGTACGCGGAGCTGGTCGACCCGGACGGCGTGCCGGTCAGTCTCTACGCCTCGCTCTAGCGTCGCGGGCTAGGGCTACCCTGCTGCCATGGCGAGCGAGCGGTCGGTCAACGTCGGCGGCGTGCAGATCGGAGGGGGCGCCCCACCGGTCGTGCAGTCGATGACGCTGACGAAGACCCACGACGTCGAGGCGACGACCGCGCAAATCGCGGCACTCGCGAGCGCCGGCTGCGAGCTCGTGCGCGTCGCCGTGCCGAAGGGGGAGGACGCGGACGCGCTGCCGAAGCTCGTCCGACTCTCGCCGATCCCGGTGATCGCAGACATCCACTTCAACGCGAGCCTGGCGCTGCGCGCGATCGAAGCCGGTGTCGCAGCGGTTCGCATCAACCCGGGCAACATCGGCGGTGCCGACAAGGTCGAGTTGGTTGTGAAGGCCGCGAAGGCGAAAGGCATCCCGATGCGGATCGGCGCCAACTCCGGCTCGCTGCCGAAGCACCTCGCCGCCCTGGCCCAGCAGGACCAGGCCGAGGCGCTGGTCGAGGCCGCGCTCGAAGAGGTGCGCCTGCTGGAATCGCTCGACTTCCGCGAGTTCAAGATTTCGGTCAAGTCGAGCCACGTGCCGACGATGATCCGCGCCTACCGCCTGCTGGCGGAGAAGGTTCCCTACCCGTTGCACCTCGGCGTCACCGAGGCCGGCACGCCCTTCGCGGGATCGATCAAGAGCGCCGTCGGGATGGGCGCGCTCCTCAGTGACGGGATCGGAGACACGATTCGCGTCTCGCTGACCGCGGATCCGGTCGAGGAGGTCAAGACGGCGTTCGAGATCCTGAAGGCGCTCGGGCTGCGCGAGCGCGGCCCGGTAATGATCGCCTGCCCGAGCTGCGGTCGCGACAACGTTGGCGTCCAGCAACTCGCAGAGCGCGTCGAGGAACGACTGCGAACCTACCCCGAGGCGTTCGAGGTCGCCGTGCTGGGCTGCGCCGTCAACGGGCCCGGTGAGGCCGGAGATGCCGATTTCGGGATCGCCGGCGGACGCGACGTGGGCTTCGTCTACGCCCACGGGCGGGTGCTGAAAAAGGTGTCGAGCGACATCCTCGTCGATGAGCTGTTCCATGAGATCGACCGTTGGATCGCTGACGGAATGCACCGCCCGAAGCGCCTCAAGATGGCCAAGCCGGCGGCCCTCGCAATGGCCGAAGCTAGCCAGATCCCGCTCTAGAGCAGGGTTTGCGCAGCCGGTGCGTCGACACCGGCGGGTCGGTAGCCTGGAAAGGCAACGATGATCGCCCGCGCCTCCCAGCTGTTTCTGCCGACTCTGCGTGACGCGCCGGCGGACGCTGACGCCGTCAATCACAAGCTGCTCGTGCGCGGCGGCTTCGTGCGCCAGGTGACGGGCGGCGTCTGGACGTTCCTGCCACTCGGCTGGCGGGTGCACCGGAAGATCGAGCAGATCATCCGCGAGGAGATGGATGCCATCGGCTGTCAGGAGATGCTGATGCCGGTCTTGACGCCGTACGAGCTCTGGCAGCAGTCGGGACGCGATTACATCCCCGAGCTCTTCCGGCTCCAGGACCGCAAGGGTGCGGAGTACGTGCTGCCGTTGACTCACGAGGAGACCGTCACCTTCCACGCGCGCGAGCTGCAGAGCTACCGGCAGCTGCCGCAGATGCTCTACCACTTCTCGATCAAGGAGCGCGACGAACCGCGTCCGCGCGCGGGCCTGATCCGGCTGCGCGAGTTCATCATGAAGGATGCCTATTCCTTCGATCGCGATGAGGCTGGTCTGGCGACGAGCTTCGAGATACAGCGCGGCGCGTACCACCGGATCTTCGAGCGCGTCGGTTTGGAGACGTACGAGGTCGAGGCCGAGTCCGGGATGATGGGCGGCAGCGGCTCGGCCGACTTCCTCGCCCCCGCAGGAGCGGGGGAGAACACACTCGTCACGTGCGAGAACGGCGACTTTGCGGCCGACCTGGAGGTCGCGCGCGGCATCCCTCGCGCGGCCACGTTCCCTGAGCGGCTGGAGACGCCCGCGGACGTCGAGACCCCGGATGTGAAGACGTGCGAGGCGCTTGCGGAGTTCCTCTCGATCGACGTCGCCGCCACGTCGAAGGCGATGCCGGTGACGACCGATGACGGCACCGTCGTGCTCGCGCTGGTGCGCGGCGACGATCGGATCGAGCCGGCGAAGCTCGAGGCGGCTCTCGGCCGGCCTTCCCGGCCGGCCACCGACGACGAGATCCGGGCGGCCTTCGGCGCCTCCGGTGGCTCGCTCGGCCCTGTTGGCTTCGCGGGCGTGGTCGTCGCCGACGATGCACTGAGAGAAGGCCAGTTCGTGGCCGGTGCGAACCGCGACGGCCGGCATCTGCGTGGGGTCGAGGCAGGCCGGGACTTCGAGGCGCGGTTTGCCGACCTGCGCGAGTCCACGCCGGGCGATACCTGCCCGAAGTGCGGCGGCAAGCTGTTGTTCGAGACCGCGATCGAGGTGGGCCACATCTTCAAGCTGGAGACGCGGTTCTCGAAACCGCTCGACGCGACCTTCCTCGACGAAGACGGCCAGGAGAAGTTCCTCGTCATGGGGAGCTACGGCATCGGGCCCGCGCGGGTGATGGCGGCGATCGTCGAGCAGCAGCACGATGAGAACGGCATCAAGTGGCCGCTCGGGATCGCGCCGTACGACGTTCACATCGTCGTGCTCGGAGGCGCCGAGAAGATCGCCGACCAGGCCGCAGAGTCGTTGTCGGCAGCGGGGAAGGACGTTCTGCTCGACGACCGCGACCAGAGACCGGGGGAGAAGTTCGCCGACGCCGACCTGATTGGCATCCCGATCCGGATCACCGTCGGCAAGAAGAGCCTGGAGGACGGCGCGGTCGACGTCCGCGACCGTGCCTCGGGTGAAGAGAGACGCGTCAGCGTCGCGGAGCTGGGCAAGGAGGTCTAGGTGGCGAAGCGCCGTCGTTATGCGTCCGAGTCGTTTGGCCCCGCGGTCGAACGGCTGATGAACGAGACGGGGGTGACCTACCGTGCGCTTGCCGCGAAGACCGGGCTCTCGGCCGGCTACCTCAACCACCTGGTCCATGGCAACCGGCCGGTGCCGTCGAACGATGTCGTGGAGACGTTGGCTGGGGCGCTCGACGTCGACCCCGAGTTCTTCCGCGAGTACCGGCTCCGCGTGATCACCGAGAAGCTCGAGACCATGCCCGAGCTGGTCGACCGGCTCTACCGTCGTCTAAGTGTCTAACCGGCGTCGCTCGCGGGCGTCTTATCGGATGGGTCGGTGGGGTCCCGGCAAGCGACCACTGGGGGGTTAGGGGCCCCACCGAGCCTTCCTGCGCGGAAACAGGGCCGCTGCCGTCGTCCAGGCCGGCCAGATCTGCTGAGCAGCTCGGCCTAGATCCGCCGGGCGCCGACGTAGGCGGCGCCCCAGTCGGACAGGTTCGAGATCTTGACGACGTCGCCCGTGCTCGGCGCGTGGACGAGCTGGCCGCCGCCGATGTAGATGCCGACATGGTTGAGCGAGTCGAAGAAGACGAGGTCGCCGGGCTGGAGCTCGTCGCGCGGGACCGGGACGCCTTCGCCGTACTGGGCCGCCGCGAAGTGGGGCAGCTCGATGCCGAGCTGGTTGAAGACGTACATCACGAGCCCCGAACAGTCGAAGCCGGCCGGGGTGGAGCCGCCCCAGAGGTACGGGACGCCGAGATAGTGCATCGCGATCGTCGCCGCGGCAGGGTGGCCGCTCGGAAGGGGAGTCGACGAAGGCGGGTCGACGGGAACGGCGGACGTCGTCGTCGTCGTCGTGGTCGGCGGAGCCGGGGTGGTGGCGGTCGCGGCCGGTGCAGTTGGCGTCGAGGTCGTTGTCGTGGTCGGGGTCGCGGCGGCCTTGGCTGCGGCTTCGCGGGCCTGCTCGAGCTGCTGCTGGCGCAGCAGGTCCTGCTCGTGCGCGAGGCGGGCCCTCGCTTGAGCGGCGAGGAGCGCCTGACGCTGTTCTTCCTTGACGCGGAGCGCCGAGACCTCCGACTCGACCGAGCCGAGCAGCTGTCGCCGCCGGGCGAGGAGCGAGCCGATCCGGGCGCGCTCGCTCGCGCGCTGCAGCACCGCGCCTTCTCGGCGCTGCTCGGTCGCCTTCAGGCTACGGACGGCCGAGGCGTAGCGGTTCCGCACCTGGGTGGTCTTGACGGCCAGGCGATGATCGGCCAGGGCGACGGCGTGGGCGGTGTCGAGTGCGTCGATCACCTCGCCGAGGCTGTGGCTGCCGAGGAAGATCGACAGGGTCGACGGTGACGGGTCGCTCTCGTAAAGGGCGACGACGCGCTCCGACACATGCTGCAGCGCCAGGTTCCGTTGCCGCTCGGCGATCCGCAGGGAGGCGCGGTCGGAGGCCAGTTGCTGCTGCGTCTGCGCCAGCTCGTAGCGGGCGCCGTTGTAGGCCTCGACGGTGGCGCCGAACCGCGAGTCGAGCGCATTCACCTCGCTGAGTACGTGCTGGGCCTGGGCTTGCTTGTCCAGAAGCTGCTGCTTCGGCGAAGCGGCCAGCGGCTCACCGACGAGGACCGCACCGAGAACGGCGGCCGCGACGAGCGCGAATATGACCCTCCAGGCACGCATGGCGAGGTGGGGCCGCCTTCGCCCCCGGACAACCTAGTCCTCTGTATCGGAAGACGCGGAGCCGGGCTGAAGTGGCATCGTTGGTACGGTTGCCGACGTCGCGGGGCGTGGCGCAGCCTGGTTAGCGCGCTAGTCTGGGGGACTAGAGGTCCCGAGTTCGAATCTCGGCGCCCCGATAAGCCGAAAGCCGCTTCAACAGCGGCCTTCGCGTGTGCCATCCATGTTGACCGCATTTGACAGTGGCCCGATAGTGGCCCAAACGATTGCTGCGAGCCACGACTGGATGGAACAGACGTGGGGTTGGGCACAGGTCGCCGGGCTAATTCTCGCACTCGTCGCCCTAGTAATCGCTCTTCAAGCTTCTGGAGATTCGAAGAGGTCAGCTGACGCAGCGGAGGAATCTGGAAAGGCCGCCGTGAGGCTTCCGAAGCAGGCCGGCGAACGGCCACGGCAGCCGAAATGACGGCGGAAGCGGGTGAGCGAACCGCGTTGGCCGCCGAAAGGACCGCCGAGAGCACGGCACGTGTCGCTGAGACGGCGGCCGCTGAACTCCAGATGTTGAAAGAGCAGGCAGCACGCGCGGCTCGAATCAAGATTGTCCCGCCCGTCGCCTTTCGACCTTATGACGGGATCCCAAATTCGATCGTCATTTCCGTCTCCATTGCGAACGAAGGGACGCTGGATTCGGATCGGGTGCATCTCAACGTCCTCGTTCGCTGACTGCCGGTTCGCTCCGTGCAGCGAGACCGACAGACTCGCTGTCCCGCACGGTCTTGAAACCCTGTGGCACGGCGAGCTGTACCGGGAATCGTTCGCGCCGTCGTGCTGGCTCACCGGCCGGACACCGACGTTCCAGCTCGGCCACGACGGCGAGGCTGTCGGCGAAGTCAACGCCGTAGTCGCACACCGGGAATGGCACCACGCGACACTTGTGCTCGAGGACCGCCCTGTCATCCGTGAACGGGTCCGCGCCGGCGCACCCATCTCTGTCTGCTTCCGCTCCCTGAAACGGGACAAGTGGGAACTGCCCCGCGTCCTTCGTCACCGGCTTTGTTTCCTGGATCACATCGCCCTCCTAGAGCGCAACGATGTCCCGGGACACATCGGCGCGCAGATCACACACATCTGGGAGCCGCCCACGGCAACAGAGCCCGCGTCCGCCGCCCGGACGGTCGACGGGATCACGCTCGAGGCCGGAGAATCGCTCGAGGATGTCGAGCTCGGGGTTGTCTACAGAAACGTCGGAGGGAGGATCGAACAGCGGCCGTTCAACCCGACGAGCGGACGGGTTCAGCGGCATGCGTCGCTCTCGTATCGCGAGCTGAGCGGCCACGAGATGACGATCGAGGTACCGACCGAGCGCGACTACCGCGAGGTGGAGAGTCTTCGCAGGAACGGTCTCCTCGCCTGGGTTCGCTGATGGCTGGCCGCGAGCTCGTCGTTCGGATCGAGGGCGACTCGTCGTCTCTGCAGCGTTCGCGCGCTCGGTCGGCAAAGACCGTCAGAGGATTCGGGCCTATTGGCTTTGCTAGCGGATAGACCTAGATTGGATCTATGTGCTTAACGGTGCGGCGCGCTGTTCTGATCGTTG
>DASYPH010000306.1:0-6611 GCA_036006925.1 Gaiellaceae bacterium | reverse complement strand
CCACGTCGCTTTCAACGAGATCGGCGAGCACGCGGCCCGGGCCAATTGGTGGCAGCTGGTCGGTGTCGCCGACGAGCAGGATGTGACAGTCGCCGGCGGCGCGGAAAAGCGCGTCGGCGAGCTCGAGCGAGAGCATCGACGCCTCATCGACGATCACGAGCTCGACATCGTTCGAGAGCGGATCGTCCTCGTCGCGCATGAACCTGTCCTCGTTCGGCGAGTAGCCGAGTGCGCGGTGGATCGTCAGCGCGTCGTGGCCGGTCAGGTCGCGCATCCGGCGCGCCGCCTTCCCCGTCGGCGCGCAGAGAAGGACGCGAACGCCGGCGTGGCGCGCCAGCTCGACGACGACGCGCTGTGTGTGCGTCTTGCCGGCGCCCGGGAGTCCGGTGAGGAGAACGAGCGGCCGCGTGCGGACGAGCTCGACGATCTCCCACTGCTCGTGCGACACTTCGATCCGCTCGGGGCGCGCTGGAGGGTCGAACAGCTCGTCGTTTGGCGCGGCCGCACGCTCTGCCAGCGCAGCAGCGAGGTGCGTCTCAGCCTCCCATAGCTCGGCGAGGTAGGCGCGCTCCCGCTCGACGACGATCTCCTCCTCTGACGCAAGACGGGCGAGCGCCGCCTCGAGCGGATCCACTTCGTGCACCCCGAGCAGCCGCGCCGCCGCCGGCCACAATTCCGGAAGCGGTAGGAAGACGTTTCCGTTTCCGGCCGCCTCGGTGAGCACGAAGAGGACGCCTGCGCGCAGCCGCTGCGGCGCGTCGAGCTCGATGCCAAGCGAGCGCGCGACGCGGTCGGCCACGCGGAAGCCGATCCGCGGCACCTCGGTCAGCCGGTACGGATCGTCCTCGAGCACGGCGATCACATCCGTCCCGTACGTTCGAACGAGCCGCGCGGCGAGGCCCGCGCCGAGCCCGTGTGAGAAGAGGAACGTTTCGACCTCGCGGACGGCGGCGACCTCGCGCCACGCCTCGATCGCCCGCTCCATTGCGCGGCGCGAGATCGCGCGGCCTGCCTTCGTCCGCACCTCGCGCAGCCGATCCGGATCGCGGTCAAGCTCGGCGAAGACGTGCTCGGCACCGAAGTGGTCGACGATCGCGCGTGCGAAGGTTGGGCCGATGCCAGGGACGCGGCGCCGCAGCCAGAGCGCGACGCCCTCCGCCGTCTGCGGGAGGACCGAGCGGAAGGACTCGACGGAGAACTGCCAGCCGTAACGCGCGTGCCGCTCCACCGCGCCGGCGACAACGATGCTCTCGCCCGCGGCGACGTGGCCGAGAGGGCCGCGCAGCGTGAGCGGCCGGCCGTTTTCGAGAACGGCCGACCAGATCGCGAATTCGCCCTCCGGCGAGACCCAGCGCGGCCCGCCCGCAGCGAGCGTCACCGCAAGCTCGCGCGCCTCCGGGTCGATCGGCGGCTCGTCCTCGATCGTCCGCACCCTCCGAGGCTACTTGGATGGACGAAGCGCCCTAGTGTTCTCTTCGGCGCAACCGTCGCCCAAGCTAAGCCGCGGGCCGGCGCCCGGGTCCTTTTGGCGGCGGCGGTTTCCCCAGGACGTCGCGTTACCTTTTGGCTGGCTGTGATTCTTGCGATCGACCAGGGCACGACGGGTACGACGTGTCTCGTCGTCGACGGGGCGCTCCGCCCTATCGGCCGCGGTTACCGCGCGCTCGAGCAGCTCTTTCCGCAGCCTGGTTGGGTGGAGCACGATCCGGATGAGATTTGGGCGACTGTGGAGGGCTCCGCCGCGGATGCTCTGGCGGACGCGGGCGTGCGGGCGCATGAGCTCTCTGCGATCGGGATCACAAACCAGCGCGAGACGACGCTTGTCTGGCAGCGACGTTCGGGCCGGACTGTCCACCGCGCCATCGTGTGGCAGGACCGCCGCACTGCCGAGCGGTGCGCGCAGCTGCCGGCCGATTTGATCCGGGAGCGGACCGGCCTCGTGCCGGATCCGTATTTCTCGGCGACGAAGCTCGAATGGATCCTCGGGCGCACGGACATTCCGCAGCGCGAGCTCGTCTTCGGGACGGTCGATACGTGGCTCGTCTGGAAGCTAACCGGGGGCGCGGCTCACATCACGGACGTGACGAATGCCTCGCGGACGATGCTGGTCGATCTGGCGACCGGCGAGTGGGACGACGAGCTGCTCGAGCTCTTCGGCGTCGAGCGATCGGTGCTGCCGTCGATCGTCGGCTCGTCGGGGATCGTCGCCGAGGCCTCGCTGCTGGGGGCGGGCGTGCCGATCGCCGGGATCGCAGGCGACCAGCAGGCCGCGCTCTTCGGCCAAGGGTGCTTCGCGCCCGGAGAGGCGAAGGCGACCTACGGCACGGGGACCTTCGTGCTCGTCAACCTCGGCGAGCGTCTCGCGTCCGTCTCGAAGGGTGTGCTGGGGACGGCTGCCGCCGTCGCGCCGGCGGCGCCGGCACAGTTCGCCGCCGAGGGATCCGTGCTCGTCGGTGGCGCCGCGCTTGAGTGGTTGCGTGACGGGCTCGGCGTGATTGCCGACGCAGCCGAGTCCGAGGCGCTCGCGGCCGGAGTCGCGTCGACGGAAGGCGTGTTCTTCGTCCCGGCGCTGACGGGTCTGGGCTCGCCGCAATGGGATCCAAACGCCCGCGGATTGATCTGCGGTCTGACCCGGGGCTCGACCGGCGCGCATCTCGTGCGCGCCGCGCTCGAAGCGATCGCCCACCAGGTGGCGGACGTCCTCGATGTTCTTCCACTGGAGATCGGCGTCCTGCGCGCCGACGGCGGCGCGAGCGCCAACGGCTTCCTGATGCAGCTCCAGGCAGACCTCATCGGCACGCCCGTCGAGGTTTCCTCGGAGCAAGAGGCTACGGCTCTCGGCGCGGCGGCCCTCGCCGGCCTCGGCGTCGGCGTGTGGGAGTCAGTGACCGACGTCGCTCGCCTCATCCGCCGCGGCGGCACGTTCGAGCCGCGAATGGATCGGTCGACCGCCGAAGCACACCGCGAAGCATGGCGCCGGGCGCTCGAGCGAGCCCTGATCTGAACCGCGCCATGCGGCACGAGCCGCCGTGGCGTCGGATCATGTCTGCGACGCGATCGAACCGTTGCGGGTTCGATAGCCGCCGCCTCAAGACTGCGGCGCCACGGTCGTAGCTGGCGGTTGTCGTGACCCAGAGCGCCGTTTCGCCTAACGCGGACGCATCTTCCACTCGTTGCGCTGCGCGACGAGGCTGTTGAGGAGGGCGACGCGGTGGTGGTGCAGTCGTCGAGGGACGGTGCCAACCGGGTCGCGGCGCTGTCCCGGAACGACAGCGACGCCCAGCGCCTCCCGGGACTAGGCGTGGATCTATTCGTTGAGCTGGTTGTAGAGCTCCCAGGCGCTGCGCTCGACCCAGTTGTGGGCGAGTTTGCCGGTTGGGGTGACGGCTAGGACGGCGTTGCCGGTGAACGCTACTGGCTTGCCATCCGCCGGTAGCCCGAACATGCCGTTGTTGCGGCCGGTGACCCGCCAGCGTGACGACACGCGGGAGCCATCGGGGTTGGCGAAGGTCTCGATGCTTTCAATCTTCAGGTCGGCGATCTTTGATTGGAAGCCGGCGACCCAGGTCTTGAAGTTTTCACGCCCGGCGACGTCGACACCTGCAGTGGTGATGATGAAGTCCTCAGTCACGAAGCGGTCGATCGCTGCAGGGTTACGGGCCGCCCAAACTTCCTCCCAGAACGATTCGACAAGGGCGATGGATGCTTCCGGCGTCATGGCACGTCTCCTATTGAATCGGGATTGGCTGCGCGGCCTTCCGGCTCCGAACCGTCTCCCCGAGCGAACCGCCGGCTGATGTGGCCTATGAACCATTCTGGCCGTCCAGTCCGCGGCTCTGCCGGAAGCCGTCGCGAGCGTTGCTGTGGGGGAACGGCTGGTCGGGCGCGGCTATGCCGAGCGCGTCGCAGAGTGGCTGCCAGCCGTCTCCGGGCCGCCACTCGACCAGGCGGTCTGCGGGCGCGTCGCGGCGTACTGCGGCGTTGTGGGCCTCGTAGGCGGCGACCGCGGCGTCATGGTCTGAGAAGTCGGCGGTGAACGTGCTGGGGAAGAGTGAGTTGAGCATGTGGTAGACGGGGCCGGGGTCCATTTGGCGGCTGACCTCGAAGATCGTGCTGTTCGCGCTTTCCCACCACTCCTCCGAACTCGCGCGGGTGGAAAGGAGGATGACGGCGTCTGGATTCTCCTGTGAGAGCTGGCGCCAGAATGCTGCGGCAGGCCAGTCGACCGTCGCCGCGTACCCGTCGATCGACCCGGTGAGGTCGAGCGTCTCGCCCTTCGCGGCGCGCCGCCACACATCCGCGTCGTGGGGCCGCTCACGGATCTCGACCATGTGATAGCAGGGAGCGCCCAGCAACGTCTCAAGTGCGAGTTTGAGAGAGTGGGTGCCGGTCCGACCAAGCCCGGCGCCAACGACTCGGAGGCTCACCGTCGGGCTCCGTCTCGGTGCGCGGCCCGGTTGGCTGCTGCGAAGTTGTCGGTCGGGGTGATGGTGACGTCTGGCACGGGTTCTTCCTGACTGGAGTGTGGGCGTACGCCCGCCCGGGTGGGCGGGCGTAGGCGTGCTGGGGGCGGGTTAGTGGCCGGGAGGGGGACCTGGGGGGCCGAGGATCTCGAAGCCGTTTCGCTTCGCGATCGATGCGAGTCGCGCCATGTCGGGGTGACCCTCCATCGGCGGGGGCAGCACGCGCTCGGGAGCGGGCTCGCCGACTTCGCGCTGGAATCCCTCGAACTGCACCGGCGCGAACCCGGCCAGCGCCCTCACCCCGCCTGCGTCGGCGTAGAAGGTGTGCGGCACGCCCTTGGGCCCGAACGCGAACGACCCGGCCGTCAGGGACAGGCGCGTGTCAGCGACCCAGAAGGTCATGGAGCCCTCGAGCACGTAGAACCACTCGTCCTCCTCGGGATGGACGTGCCAGGGCGAGCCGACGCCCTCGGGCACGACGATCTCAGCCATGCCGTATGCGCCGCCGGTGTCGTCGCTGCCGATCTTGATCGTCTGCAGCATCCCCAGCAGCCAGAGCGCCTCGCCCTCATCGGCGGCGAGGGCGTAGCCGGTCTGTGCTCGCTCCGCGGTGATGGTCGTCATGTCTCGCTCCCTTCCCGTCGTTTGGTATGATCCACAACAGTCTCTCAAATAACTGTTGCGTAGAGGACTATCTCACATGGAACATCACCTGTCAAGCCCCACACCCGAACAGCTCCGCTGCTGGCGTCTTTTCGTGGAAAGCTCGCTCGCACTCGTGGACGTGCTCGACACCGAGCTCCGAGACACCGCCGGAATCCCACAGCGCTGGTACGACGTCCTCGTCCACCTCGAGGAATCACCCGAAGGCATCCCCATGACCGAGCTCGCCGACCAGATCCTCTACAGCAAGAGCGGCTTCACCCGCGTCATCGACCGCATGGAAGAGGCCGAGCTCGTCCAACGCGTCCGCCCCCCCAACGACCGCCGCTCGATCCTCATCACCATCACCACCACAGGCACCAAGACAATGGAGCAGGCCCGACGCCACCACCGCGACGGCATCGAACGGCACTTCTCAAGACACCTCACCGACACCGATACCAAAGCCCTCACCCGCGCCCTGGAAAAGCTCAGCACCCACACACGCCCACTCCGCCCCGGCCGCATCCGCGGCTAACCCACAACCCAAGCAACGCAACAGCCAAAAAAAAACGGCCGGGCGGATGGCAGCCGCCGGTACGTTGGGGGTCGGACGTCAATGCGTTCGCTGAGGCGATCGACAGTCGAGGCTTCAAGCACGAGGAGGCGCAACGAAACACCGCAGATCCAGGCGGTAACTACGGTTGCGGCGACGCTGTCCCGTAGAGACAGCGACACTGCGGCTGCGCAGGACGACCCGAATGAAGCAACGCTCGGCTAGGCCCGCGTCCAATCACCCGACCTCTCAAGAGAGCGGTGCCGCCAGAGTCGTAAGCTGGGGGTCACTGGTTCGAGCCCAGTCCTCCGTTCGGAGACCAGAGGCCAGTGAGACCTCCGACGACCGAAGCCGGCGGTCGCGTCTTCATCCGGCGCTGGCGGCGGAGGCTACGTCAGTCTCGAAGCTCGGTGCGAGCAGCAGCGATCGCGTCTGCTCGAGACCGACGCCCAGCTTGCGGTAAACCGTCTGGATCTGCTTTTCGACCGTCCGACGACTTACGGTCAACGGCTTGCGGCGGCGCGCGTTTGGCGCGAGACTCGAGGTCGACCGTGGGCCGCTACGAGGAGATCTGTGCGGAGCATGCGTGGCGCGTCCCTGAGCGTTACAACATCGCCGCGGACTGCTGCGATAAGCACCCTCGCGACAAGCTCGCGATGATTCACGAGCGGTTCGACGGTGTGCAGCGGGAGTTGACGTGGGGCGCGCTTCAGGATCTCTCGAACCAGGCTGGCAACCTCTTGGGGGCGCATGGGGTCGCTCGCGGCGACCGCGTCGCTGTCGTCCTGCCTGCGACGCCCGAGACGGCGGCAATGTTCTTCGGCACCTGGAAGTTGGGGGCGTTGCTTCTCTCAATGTCGGTGCTGTACGGCGACGACGGGATCGCGCATCGGCTCGGCGATTCCGAGCCCGCCGTGCTCGTCACGGACGAGACGAACGCGCCGCGCTTC
>DASYPH010000305.1:0-1740 GCA_036006925.1 Gaiellaceae bacterium | reverse complement strand
GAGCATCAGCTCCACCGCCAGAACCGGATGCGAAGCCGGAATCCCCGTCAACCGCACGCCGTTCGCAGCAGCCCCCGACGACATCGTCATTCGAGACACCACACGAGGACGCCGCTCGTCTGTGGCGCAGACGACATCACTTCATCACGTGATGTAGACCACGCGCGTGGGTAGTTACGACGTGTGGGCGCCGCTTCATCGTCTGACGGTCACAACTCCGAGGCAAGTGTGAGGGTCGGCTCGATCCTCGTTCGCTGCGTCCGGTTCGACGAGCTCCTTGCGTTCTGGCAGTCAGCGCTCGGCTACGTCCCGCGCGAGCCACCGCGAGATGGCTGGGTAGTGCTAATGGATCCGACAGGGGTAGGACCAAACATCTCGCTCGACCGGGTGGCCGAAGACCGCCTACCGCCTCTTGGCGAGCTCAGCCGAGTTCATCTAGACCTCTACACGGCCGATCAGCCTGCCGAGGTCGAGCGGCTGCTTGGCCTCGGCGCGTCCCGCTACGCGCGCGAGTACGGCCCGGACGATGACTTCGTCGTCCTCGTCGACCCGGATGGCAACCGATTCTGCGTCGTTGCCAAACCCGACCAGTCGTAACGCGGCTGTGCCGGAGCGCCCTGCTCTCAGTGACCGGCTCGCTCTGGCGTCATCCCGGAACGCTGGCGCAGGCGACGCAGTTCGGCCTCGGGGTTGACCGACCGAATGCCGGTGCAGTTGCCACGGCTTAGGGAGGTACGCTTGCCCGCATGCGGCCCGGCGAGAAGCGGTGACGGTTCACCGGGACTCGTTCGGGGGCCGACCCTCCGGGTCTGGGACGCCGTAACCGAGCGACAACTACACAGACTCCACCCCTCGACATCGCTCCGGAGGTCATCGGCCTAGCTCAGGCGACATGTGCCCTACGGTCAATCCGGCGGTCGGGACCGGAAGACGGTCGCCTGGAAGCGTCTTGCGTCCTCGACTGACCGAACGCTCAACTGGAGCTTTATGGACGGAGGCTTTGCGGTGGATGCGGCACCTGTGGCGATATGAGAGGCCCGATGCGGTGAGCGGCGAGCTGTTTCGGCGGCGGAGTGCCGAACTGGCGGTTCGCGTCGGGCTGAACCTGCGGCCTGGGCAGTTCGTTCTAGTGGTGGCGCCGCCGGAGTTGGCAGCGAATGCGCGTGAGGTCGCCCGTTGCGCCTGGCAAGCGGGCGCCGGTGATGTTGAGTTGTTCTACTTCGACTCGCAGCAGACGTTCCTGTTGGCTGAGTATGGGCGGAAGGAGATTCTCGATCGGACGACGATTGCGGAAGAAGCGATCGTGCGTGCGCTGTTCAAGTTGCAGCCGGCGCTGGTCCAGGTGCTTGGCGATCTTGCGCCACCGCACGCGGAGCTCGATCCGGCCCGGCTCGCGAAGACGGTTCCGCGCCTCGCTGTCGAGTTGAACCAGAAGCTGCTGAGGGAACGCGGGATGGCGTGGAACGTGATTGCGGCGCCGACCGAAACCTGGGCGGAGCGGCTCTTCGGTGAGCCAGATGTTGAGCGTCTTGAGAGGCTGGTTGCGCGGGCGATGCGGCTCGACTGCGCGGATCCGGTGGCGGCGTGGCGAGAGCGGCTTGCCGCCTTGTTGGAGCGTCGCCAGCTTGTTGATGGCTGCGGCTTCGATGCGCTGCAGTTTCGCGGGCCCGGCACGGACCTGGCGGTGCCGCTCGCGCCCAATACGGAGTGGGAGTCGGCAAGCGGCGGACGGCGTGGGGG
>DASYPH010000304.1:0-1574 GCA_036006925.1 Gaiellaceae bacterium | reverse complement strand
GAGCATCATGGCAATACTGGGTTCTTCAGGAGATTCCGGGAAACACTCGAGCTGCGAGAGAAGACATTTCAGCCGTCAGCTCGGGCCCTTTCGACGCGCCGACGCAGGCATCTCACCCACGACGGCGAGTCCAGGGCCGAGATACAAGCTGACGGCTGACAGAATCAAGAGAACTACTTGAGCTGCCAGTTGAGATGAGAAAGGCCTTCCTCCGGTTGGTCACGGCGTAATCATATTCTGATTCGCCAAGAAGGTTGACCATTAACGGGCTCGCGGCCCAGTGACCGGAGGTCGGCCATGTCTCACAGCGTGACGTCTGTTGCTCTGGTGACCAACGTAACGATCGGATTGGATCTTGGCGATAAGATGAGTCGCACCTACGAAGTGGATGCGACGGGCCGCGTCGTGCGCGAAGCGACGGTGCCGACGACGCGGAGCGGCATCAGCCGCTATTTCGGGAAGCGCGACCGCTGTCGCGTCGTGCTCGAGGTGGGCACCCACTCCCCCTGGATCGCGCGGGAGTTGGAGCAGTTGGGTCACGAAGTGATCGTCGGAAATCCGAGTGAGATCTATGCCCACGGACGTCGTCGTAGACGCAATGATCGGCTCGATGCGCAGTTTCTTGCGCGCCAGGGGCGGGCGGATCCGGACCTCCTGTATCCGATTACGCATCGGGGAGAAGCCGCACAGCGGGATCTCGAGATGCTGCGCGCCCGGGATCAGCTGGTCGCGGTCCGCACAAAGTTGATCAATCATGTGCGCGGCGCAGTCAAGGCGTTAGGCAGCCGACTGCAGAGCTGCTCGGCAGAAGCGTTTCCGAAACGAGTGGCGGGCGAGCTCCCCGAGTCCCTCCAGCCTGCGTTGCTCCCGCTCCTGGAGGTCATCGCGGATCTCACGCACCGCATTCGCGAGACGAATACGAAGCTCGCGGTGCTCGTGCGCGAGCGTTATCCCGTCGCGCAACGACTCCAACAGCCGGTCGGGGTTGGCCCGCTCACGGCGCTCGCCTTTGTGCTCTTGGTCGAGGATCCGCATCGGTTCCGCCGCAGCCGCGCCGTTGGCGCGTACTTTGGGCTAGTGCCGCGACTCGATGAGAGTAGCGCGTCGCAGCCGCAGCTGCGGATCTCCAAAGCGGGCGATGAGCTCGGCCGTCGGCTCCTCGTGGGTGCGGCGCAGTACATCCTGGGTCCGTTCGCCCCGGAGTGCGATCTCCGCCGTTTCGGGTTGGCCATTGCTCAGCGCGGCGGAAAGAATGCGAAGAAGCGAGCGGTGGTCGCCGTGGCCCGGAAGCTCGCGGTTCTGTTGCATGCTCTGTGGGTGAGTGGGGCCACCTATGATCCGCAGTATCAGCAGAAGCGACAGGCGGTGTGAGACCTCACGTCACCGCGACTGCTCTTCCTGTGACCGAGCGAAATGGAGGCCTCGCCAGAACCTAACGACGTAACAACGTGATCGTCCCCCAACTCTCGTCCCCTGGTGACTGCGAGCTAGCTCTTGAGCCCATTCGAGGTCGGCTGACAGTTTAGCAGCACCAGTCGACGAACCATGGAACGGACACCAACTTGCACCGGGCG
>DASYPH010000303.1:0-4543 GCA_036006925.1 Gaiellaceae bacterium | reverse complement strand
CAGCGTTCAGGGGTCATTCCGGAACACTGGCCCAGGCCAGGAACCTCACGCTCGATGACCACCGGTCCTCGCTCTGGAAGACTGTTGGGCGATGTCGTCGTTCTTCGAGCCGCCCCCGCCGCCGCCTGAGATACCGCCGGAGCCGCCTCGGCCACCGTGGGCCGGTCCGGACGAGGACGTGTTCGGCAGAACGGTCGCCCTCAACTTGATGATCGGCCGCTCCGCTAAGGCGGGCCTCTGGATTCCAGCCGCGACGGTCTATGCGAACGGGTTCGAGTTCGATATTGAACTCCGCTACCGCTTCGACGACGAGGAGTTTGCATCCGAGCACTGGCACCCGTTCCACCCGCCGTTCGAACCGACGATGCGGCGGCAGCGGCGGCCGGAGGAGGGACTGTCTCCGAGCCTCCTCAGGTGGGGCATCCAGTTCTCGGACGGTCGGAAGGCCGCGAACGTCGGTCGGGGGAGGTTCCCAGCGCCGGACGAATCACCCGAGGGGCCTGTCCTGTGGCCTCGCGGTGGACACGGTGGTGGTGATGGGGGTTGGTCGCAGGGCTACTGGGTGTGGCCGCTGCCGCCAGAAGGCCCGCTCGCATTCTTGTCCGAATGGCCCGTGGCGGACATTCCCGAGACGAGAACCGAGATCGACTCGGCGCTCCTGCTCGAAGCCGCAGCCGACGCCGTGGTGCTCTGGCCCGAGAACGAGTAGGTGAACATCGCTTCTCCGTTCCGAGCGGGGCCGGACGGCGCGCCGAGCCTACCGGATCAGCACCACCCGATCATCCGGCCAAGCTCGCGCAACTCGTCGAGCGTGAACCTGTCGAGCCACCAGCGACGCATCCGCGCGGTCGGCCTCGGCTCGGTGCCCTCCGTGGGTGCCGGCAGGCGGCGCAGACCGGGGTCGTCCTCGCCGCGCCAGGTTCAGCGGTCATCGCAGTGATGGTTGAGCAGGCGGCCGTAGCTCACGAAGGGGCGACCGCAGAACTCGCATACCCACGACTGCCGCTCACGGCGAGCAGGCGGTGGCTCAGAGACCGCCACGACCAAACCCGCCTGGAGCGCCTCAGCTTCAGCGCCGAGCCGTAGCTCACGCTCGCTAAGTTCGCGCTCGAAGCTAGCCCGCCACGGCCAAGCGGGCATGAAGCGGGGCAGCCGCAGGAGCCGCGCGTTCACCCCGGAGACTCTACGCCGACCTCGGGGGAATCCCTAACGGCGATCGTCTCCCGTGCAGATCCCGGCGGAGACACGGGCTGAGGCGGCGCAGACGACCGCACTCGGCGCCTCAACCGTCAGCGCGGCTGCTTCGCCATAGGCGGCCTTCCTGCGCTTCCGCTTTTGCTCGAGCCTGCGGCGAGTTCGTTTCGGGCTCATCCGATCAAGGGCTCGGGGTTTTTGTTTTCTGCCGCGAGCCGCGAGCGAGAGTGAATTTCGCGGGAACCTGGGGAGGGGTGTGACGAGTCGCGCGTCACGATGTCTTCCCTCCCCCTACCCACCTCGGCGTGGCACGGCTGGCAGAGCGTCACGAGGTTCAACAACGCGTAGCGATCGCCACCCTTGGCGAGCGGGACGATGTGGTGAACCTGCAGCCGCTCGCTCGCGCCGCAACGCTGGCACCGTTCGCCGTCGCGCTTCCTCGCTTCCGCTCTCGCTCTCTGCCATCGCGCGCTGCTGCGAGCACGGCGCTCGACGCTATGCCGCTGGTCGTACTTCCTGCCGCACGGGCCGCAGCGATTGCGTACGCCAGTGCTGGGCTCGTAGTGCTTGCCGCAGTGCGCGCAGAACTTGACCAACACCCGGAATCCCTACTTCGCAGGCGGGCGGATCGGCAGATCCGGCCCGCTGAGGCTTGGCCTTGTGCCCGCAAGCGGCGACGAGCGGGCCTCGTCGCGCTCCGAGGGCGCCGACGACCGGACAGCCGAGGAGGTGGTCGCGGCTGCCGGCGCCGACTCTTTGGAAACGTGCTCTGCGATGGCGGCGGCAATTTCACGCGAGGTGCTGCGATTACCAGCGTCGGCTAAGGCCACCATCGCCTCTTTGAGCTCGAGAGGAACCCGCGCCGCGATCGTGGCCTTCCGCTCCAGGTTTACGTCGCTTTCGTTGCTCACAGCAACAAGATCGCCGCGGCGACGGCAGCGAGAACCTCAGCCGACACAAGTGGGGGATTTCTTCGGCTCCGCCCGTCGCTACTCTCGCCGGGATGGCGAAGGTTTCTCCGTCGCCGAACCGCGCCGCGATCTGCGCCCACTGCGGCTGGACGAACTACCCGCGGCCGGTGCCGATTCCCGATCGACCTGGCCTCTTGGATTGGAGACGGGCGGTGAAGTGCTCGAGTTGCGGCGAACCTGTTAGTGCCGACAGCGATCGCAGCGGCGCTGTTGTGGCGCCGTAGCGAAGAACCTCTCGCCGCACCCTGAACACGCGAGCCGCCAGCCGCCGGCAACGGCGAATCGTCCCTCCCACGTCGCAACGATTCGAGCTCGACTCTCTGCCTGCCGACGATCCTCTGACTTCTCCCGGCACACAGAGCAATAGCGAGCGAAGACCGGCCGGCTGGCAGTTACCGAGTCGGTGAAGACCTTGCCGCAACCGTCTCCGGCCCCTTCCTTCCTGCGCCCAGCGCGCCAGTCGATCGTCGGAATGAGGTACTCCGGAACCTCGCCTCGAGGGTCGAGAACATCTCGCAGGTCGGGAAGGCGGGCAGGGGGATAACGCTTTCCGAAGCAGATCGTCAGTGGCCTACCGCGGCCGGCTTCGACTTGCGCCTGCTTCGCTTGAAGCGGCCCGAACGTGGACGACTCAAGCTCGTGCCACGACTGGAGCGCGTCCCAGACCTTAGGAAGCAGCACCCGGGGGAGCGCATACCCCTCGCCGATCGCGGCGAGCGTCTCCTGGATTAGTGCGAACCGCACAACGGCGATGTCGTAGTGGGATTCCCCGGTTCCGTCGGGTGAGGTTTTAGGCACTTCCCGCGGCGATTCAATGGGAGCCATGACTTCCCGAAAGGTAACTGCGAGCCCGGACGTACTTTCGCCCCTTCTTTCGATCAATGAAGTGGCGACTCTGCTCGGAATCTCGCGCAAGACTTTGTACGCACTGATTCACCGCGGCGAACTCGTGCCGATTCGCGTCGGCGAGCGAGCACGATTCGAACCGGCGGATGTGCGCGCCTACCTCGAGCGGAACCGGGAGCCGGTGGCGGTGCCGTGACCCGAAACGACTGCGGGGCCCGCCAGAGCCCCGCCGCCAACATCACCTATCCCGGCTCTGAACGTAGCACGGAGCCCGGCTTGTGACCGTCGATGAGTTCCTCGGCGAGCTCGAGCGCGTCCGAAAGAGCGGCCCTGGTTGGATCGCCCGCTGCCCCGCTCACGAGGATCGCTCGCCAAGTCTGAGCGTCCGCGAGGGCGACGACGGCCGCGTCCTCGTCCGGTGTTTCGCCGGCTGCACGACGGACAAGGTCTGCGCGTCGCTCGGCCTCCGACTCTCCGACCTTTTCCCCGGTCCGCCGATCGACTGGTCGCGGTTCACGCCACGAACACCTGAAGAGCGACAGGCAGCGGCCCTGCGGAAGCTACGCCGCCACCTCCGCGCACTCGAACTTGAGCAGCGGCGAGCGATGCGCACCCTCTCTCGGGCGTGCCTGCTTGTCGCGATCGCGTACAGCGACGATCCCGACGCGGTGCTCGAGCGGCTCTGGCAGGGAGCCGTCGACCAGCTCGAGCGCGAAGCGGCCGAAGAAGCCGACGCCTACTGCCGGAGCGAACGGTGAGCGCCGAACCGATCCTCGAGCCAGAGGACGCGGGTCCACCCGACTGGCAGGACGACGAGAACGTGCTCGCCGACGTCGACGCATACCTGCGCGGACCGGAGCCGACCGCGGAGGAGCTCGCGCTCGACGGCGGCATCTTCGGCGACCCGCCGAGCCGCTGGACACGGACGAACCTCGCCGACTATGTCGGCCTCCCACCAGAGGTGCCCGAGATCGCCGGCGTGTTCTACCCCGGCCAACGACACCTCATCTCGGGACCCGGCGAAGCCGCGAAGACCTGGCTATGCCTCGCCGCCGCGGTCGCCGAGATCAAAGACGGTCGCGGCGTCATCTGGGCCGACCTCGACGGGATGGGGCCACGCGACATCACCGTCCGTCTGGTCGCGCTCGGCGTCACAGAAGCCGAGATCGGCGACCTCGTCTACTTCACGAACCCCGAGGGTGAGCTCGAGGTGCCCGAGATCGTCGAACTGCTTGCCTGGGCCTCCGCGAACCAGTGTCGGCTGTTCGTCGCCGACGCGTTCACCGGCTTCCTCGTTGCGCACGACCTTGACGGCTACCTCAGCCGCGACGTGGAGAAGGCGTGGCTCAGACTCGACCCGCTCCGGGAGGCCGGGATCGCCGTCGTGCTCATCGACCACGTCGTCAAGAACGAACGCGCCCAGAACGGACAGGCGATAGGCAGCGAACGAAAAGGCACCGCCGCATATCTCCACTTCGACCTGAAGGTGGTGAAGGGCGAGAAGCTGAGCCGTGGCGGCACGGGTCGCAGCC
>DASYPH010000302.1:0-2798 GCA_036006925.1 Gaiellaceae bacterium | reverse complement strand
ACTCATTGGTGAACTTCACTAGGACGATCGTCCGTCGCTCCGGTGCGGCAAGCTTGAAGCCATGTCTACTCGATGAGCGTCTCGGTGGACGGCTTTATCGCCGACCGCGAGGGAGAGTTTGGCTGGTCGTTCCCGAGCGAGGATCAGTTTCGTTTCCACATCGCCCAGACACGCGAGCTCGGCTGTTTTCTGTGCGGCCGCAGGCTTTACGAGACCATGCTGGTGTGGGAGACGGATCCGTCGCTGCGCGACGACGAGCTCGGGGCCGCGTTCGCGGACGTCTGGTGCGCGATCCCCAAGGTCGTCTTCAGTCGTACGCTCGACACCGTTCAGGGCAACGCCCGGCTCGCTGGGGCGTCGGTGGCCGAGGAGGCCGCTGCGGCGCTCGCCGCGACCGACAAGGACGTCGCGGTCGGCGGCGCCGGCCTGGCCGCGGCAGCGATCGAGCTCGGCCTCGTCGACGAGCTGCGCATGTTCCGCAATCCGATCGTCGTCGGTGGCGGCACACCCTTCCTGCCGCCGGTCACCGAAGATCTGCGGCTAGACCTGTTCGAGACCAGGACGTTCGGCTCGCGCGTGGTCTACGAGCGCTACGGGCGCGCCCGCGATGAGCCGGACTGACACCGCCGTCCGAGGCATCAGCGCCTCGCAGGACCGGAGTATTCCCCCGGGCTCGTACACCAAAGATGCGTTTACGGCCGTCGGTTCAGGCGTGATTTCGTAACGCTCGCGCACTCAAGCTTTCTATCGCAGGGAGCCGCCTGGAAGTGATTTGTGTACGAGAGGAGACGCCAGCCGTCGGGAGTCGCGAGCAGGTGGTAGGTCGTCCGAGTGTCCCGAAGTACGTTCCCATGTGTATCGAGCGCGTTCCAGCGAACTGTCGTGAAGACGGCGTGCTCGCCCAGCTCGCGAGTATCGCTCTCGATCCGTCTCCATGTCGCGGCTCCGACCCGGCGATATGCGTCGATCATCGCTCCGAAGTGATCGCGCACGGCGTCGCGATCGGCCATGTGGATCGGTACGCCTTCCCTGATCGCGAGGAAGGGCGCGAGGCATAGCTCGGTAACGCCCTCGAGATCTCGATCAGAGTACCGGCGGATGTACTCGTCCATGAACGCGTCTACGGTTTCCGACACCGTCCGGACTTTGGCACTCGGCAGACGGGTGGTCAACGCGCGACTCGATGCGCTGGTGCTCCCTTTATGTTCGCGCCCGAGCGCTACAGCGCTGGGGTCGTAAGGCCGGACCGACGCCCTGCCCGGCAGCGACCGAGTCCCGCGTCCCCGGGGTTCGTCGGCGATGTACAGGCCGGGCCGTCGCCCGGTCAGCGTGGCGAACGTCCGCACCACGACTTCTGGTCACCGTGGAGCCATACGCGAAGATGAGACCGGTCGAGTTCGTCTTCGCCGTCGGATGGAGGGTGTTCTGGCTGTACTGGAGCACCCCTTTCTACGAAGAAGGGTCGCGTCCCGTGGTCCCGCGAGCTTCGTATGAGGGCGGTTGTCGTTGTCGCCGTGATCCGCTCGGCTACGCGTCTCTGTACCTGATGCAGTGATCTGGAAGCGGGCGGCTCGGGACGCTGTCGTGGCTGGGTGTGGTCGCGGTGCTCGCGCTCGCGAGCTTCCGCGTGTATGTCGGCCGCTTCCTGCGTTTCTCGGCCGCTTCGTGCGTTTCAACAGCTGGGACGCGCTCGTGCGCCGGCCGACTCGGACAAGTGATCCACGCCAACCTCGAGAACCCGCTCCAGCATCCGCGCCTGATCGCGTCCCTCCTGGCCCTCACGGCGTCGCTGACGATCGGCTACCTGGTCGTCCACAGCGCCGCTGGCAGCCACCTCGAGCTCGACCGCGACTGACGCCGTTGATTGCGGCCCGGCCAAGCCGAGGTTCGCGATTGCTTATGCGACGCTGGCGACCCGGAAGGCGCGGTTCACGGAGCGCGTCGATCGCTGTAGGGCAGACCCGGCGGTATCAGCTTGACGCAGATCGCCTCCGCCGTCTTGGCCTGGGAAGAGTTCGGGTCGATGTCCGGCGGGATCTTGAACGTGACGGTGTTGTTCGCGAACGTCGGGTCGGGGAAGTCCGGAAACCCGTGGGAGCGCATGCATGCGGCGCCCTTGAGGTAGTCAAGCCGGTCGGCAGGGGTGATCGGGGGCGTCTGCTTGTCTTGCGTCTGCGTGTTCGGCGGCAGCGTTCCGGGCGGAACATCGGTCGAACTGGCGGGCGCCGTAATCGGCGGTGTGCTGCCAAGCTGGCTGTAGGTGACGCTCCACTTGTAGGTGCCGTTCTGCTGGAAGGTCACGCTGACCTGCCTGACGAGGCTGTCGCCTCCGACGCTCATCTCGAACTGGAGATCGTTCTGCACGCTGCTGCCAGGGGCGTTTCCCCCCGCGCCACCGAACATCATGTCGGTACGTTTTTGGGCACCGAGGATCATGCTCGTGATGGCGTCGTTGCCGGGCACCATCGCTGGATCGAGGCTGCTGCTCGGGATCGTGCCGGTGTAGACCGTGGTGCCGTCCGGTTGCGCCGTCTGCTGCACCCCGGTGGCCAGAGCGAGGATCTGCTGCGGGGTGGTGCTTGCGATGTTGTCTTGTGCGAGTTGCTCCAACCCGCCGAGCGGCTTCGGCCCCACGTCGGAGGCGTTGGCGTAGTGCAGCCAGGTTCCATCCGACGTCTGCACGTACATGCCGCCTCCGATCAGCAGCAGTTGCGGGATCGGGCCGTCCCCTGGCGAGAACGCGATGTCGCTGCCGTTCCAGCGGGCGGCGTCAACTGTCTGGGTGACGCCTCCGTGGA
>DASYPH010000301.1:0-6263 GCA_036006925.1 Gaiellaceae bacterium | reverse complement strand
CGTCGCTCGTGCTCGGCCCGGTCCGGTAGGCGCGTCGTCACGCTGTGTGTCGCGACCGCCTCGGCGGCGACGGTCACCGGCCGCTTCAGCGCCGCCTCGATCTCGTCGCCGTCGCCGTGCAGGACGTCCGCCGTGCCCGTGACGTGATCGAAGCGCAGGAAGACGTCGGCGACGACGAAGCGGCTCTCCGGCACGTCCGGCCCGTCTGCCGGCAGCGTCACCGTCGGTTCGAGCGCCGCAACGTGGTCGTAGCCGAGATAGCCGACGACAGGCGCGTCGATCGTCTCGGCCTCGGCGAACGAGACGAGCCGGGTGCCGCACCCGACGAACGAATGCCGGCCGAGTCGCCCCTGGTCGACCGATTCGAGCAGGAACGACGAGTTGCCGTTCGCGCGCAGCCGCAGGTAGGCCGCAAGCGGCGTGACGAGGTCGGTGTCGATCGATGCGAGGACGGGCGAAGGGACTCCTGCTTGAATGCGCAAGCGTATGCGGGCCCCCGACCTCTTGCAGGCGCTCCTCGAAGCGCCAGGCCCGTCCGGGCACGAGGAGGAGCCGAACCGGATCTGGCGCGATGCCGCGTCGGCGTTCGCCGAGGTCACGTCCGACACGCTCGGCACGTCGTTCGCGCGGGTCCGCTCGCCACGGTCCGACGGCGCAACGGTGGCGCTGGTCTCTCACATCGACGAGGTGGGAGTGACCGTGACGAACGTCGAGGATGGCGGGCTGCTCTCGTTCACGACTGTCGGTGGGATCTCGCCCGAGACGTTGAGCGGGCAGCGGATCGAGTTCCTGACTCGCGACGGCAGCAGCGTTCCGGGCGCGATCGGCCGCAAGCGCCTGTCGCCCGAGCAGCGGCGCGAAGCGCCGCGTGTCGAGCTGGCGGATCTGCACATCGACATCGGTGCGACGTCGCGCGAGGAGGCCGAGCGCATCGTGCGTCCCGGCGACGTGGCCGTCTGGAACGGCGCGCCGGTCGAGCTTCCGAACGGCCGGCTGATGTCACGTTCGCTCGACAATCGGCTCGGCGCCTACGTCGTGCTCGAAGCGGCGCGGCGCCTCGGGGATCTTGGCGGCGAGCTCGCAGTCGACGTCGTCGCGGTCGCTGCGACACAGGAGGAGATCGGCAGCGTCGGCGCACGTGCGGCCGCCTACGGCCTCGAACCCGCGGTCGCGATCGCCGTCGACGTCACGCCGGCGACCGACTATCCGGGCGGCGACCCGCGCCGGGCCGGCCGCGTCGAGCTCGGGATGGGCGCGATGATCGCGCGCGGCCCGACGCTCAACAAGCTCGTCTCGCAGCTCCTTGCCGACGTGGCGGAATCCGAAGCGATCCCGCACGGGTTCGAGGTGTACACGCGGCAGACGGCGACGGACGCGGACGAGTTCCACGCCGCCCGCGCAGGTGTCCCGACCGGCCTGGTCTCGATCCCGATGCGCTATCTGCATACGCCGAACGAGCTGAGCGCGCTCGAGGACGTGGAAGCCGTGATCCGTCTGCTGGTCGCGGCCACGAAGCGCCTCGAGCCGGGCGCGTCCTTCGTGCGCTGAGCGCCGCGCCGGCGCCGACGCAGAGCAGAATTCACACTCTTGGCACACACTCGTGCGCCTATCGTGCGGGTGGCTGCCACCGTCACGGAGCGGTCACGATTCGTCCTCACGGTACCCTCCGGCCGTGGCTGGAACTGCTGAGCGGAGCGTGATCGTCAGTGCCGTCCGCACGCCGTTCGGGCGGCTTGGCGGGGGTCTCGCCGGCTACCGGGCGACCGAGCTCGGCGCGACGGTGATCAAGGCTGCGCTGGAGCGAATCGGGCTCGAGCCGCACGAGCCGCAGTACGCGATCATGGGCCAGGTGCTGCAGGGCGGTGCCGGCCAGGCCCCCGCGCGCCAGGCTGCGATCGGCGCCGGCCTCCCGAAAGAGACGCCGGCCGACACGATCAACAAGGTCTGCGCGTCGTCGATCCGTGCGATCGAGATCGCCGACTCGATGATCCGCGCCGGCGACGTAGACGTCGTCGTCACCGGGGGGATGGAGTCGATGTCGAACGCGCCGTACCTCCTCCAGAAGGCACGGTTCGGCTACCGGCTCGGCAACGGTGAGCTGGTCGACTCGATGGTCTACGACGGGCTCACGTCGACCTTCGACCAGTTGCACATGGTCTCGCAGAATTCGAAGGTCGCTCGCGAGCTCGGCATCTCGCGCGAGCACCAGGACGAATGGGCCGCCCGCTCGCAGGCGCGCGCCGCGGCAGCTCAGGACGCCGGCCGGTTCGACGACGAGATCGTGGCCGTCGGCGACGTGAGCGCCGACGAGTCGATCCGACGCGACACGACCGTCGAGAAGCTCGCCACCCTCGAGCCGGTCTTCGACCAGGACGGCACCACCACCGCCGGCAACGCGCCGGGCGTCAACGATGGCGCGAGCTGCGTGATCGTCTGCTCCGAGTCGTGGGCGAACCAGCGCGGCCTCGAAGTGCTGGCGACGATCCTCTCGCAGGGCTACGTCGCCGACGACTTCGCCTACCTCGCCCGCACGCCCGCGAACGCCGCCGCGATCGCGCTCGACCGTGCCGGCAAGACGATCGGCGACGTCGACCGGGTCGAGATCAACGAGGCGTTCGCGTCGGTCGCCTGGAACTCGACGCGTCTGCTCGGTGCCGACGAGGAGCAGGTGAACGTGAACGGCGGTGCGATCGCGCTCGGCCATCCGATCGGTGCATCCGGCGGCAGGATCGTCGGGACGATGGTGCACGAGCTGCGCCGTTCCGGCGGTGGCGTCGGGCTGGCGGCGATCTGCTCCGGCGGCGGCCAGGGCGACGCGCTCCTGCTTGCAGTTTGATCCGGGCGGCCGGGGGCGTCGTCGTCCGCGGCGGCCAGGTGCTGGTGGTGCACCGCGCCAGGTACGACGACTGGAGCCTGCCGAAGGGCAAGCTCGAGCGAGGCGAGGACTGGGCCGAGGCCGCTCTCCGCGAAGTGCTCGAGGAAACAGGCTTCGAATGCGAGCTCGGCGAGCAGCTCGGCGTCACGACCTACGCAGCCGCGGGACGGGAGAAGGAGGTGCGTTGGTTTCGGATGACGCCGACGCGGGACTCCGGCGACCGTGACGGCGAGGTCGACGAGCTGCGCTGGCTGACCGTCCACGCTGCGATCGCCCTTCTGAGCTACGCCCGCGACCGGGAGCTGCTCGAGACGCTCTTGTAGGCTCGCCGGCGATGGAGTTCGAGCACGTACTCGTCGTCGGCGCCGGCCAGATGGGCGCCGGGATCGCCCAGGTCGTCGCGGTCTCGGGGCGGCGCGTGACGATCCATGACCCGTACCCGGGCGCTGTCGAGCGCGGCCTCGCCTCGATGCAGACGAGCCTGACGAAGCTCGCCGCGAAGGGCGGCCCGGATCCCGACGAGACCCTCACCCGCGTTGCTGCCTCCGACGCGCTCGTTCCTGCCGACCTGATGATTGAGGCGATCACGGAGGATGCCGCAGCCAAGGAGACGCTGTTCAGGAGCGCCGACCAGGTGCTGCCTCCCGCGGCGATCCTCGCCTCGAACACGAGCTCGATTCCGATCACCTCGCTCGCGGCGGCGACCGGGCGGCCTGAGCGCGTGATCGGCATGCACTTCTTCAACCCGGTGCCGGTCCTGAAGCTGGTCGAGGTGATTCGCGCCGTGCAGACGTCGGACGAGACCGCGGCTGCGATCGTGAGGCTCGCGCGAGAGCTCGGCAAGGAGCCGGCCGAGGCGAACGACTATCCGGGGTTCGTCTCGAATCGCATCCTGATGCCGTTCATCAACGAGGCGGCGTACGCCTTGCTGGAGGGCGTCGCCGAGGCGGAGGCGATCGACACGATCGCGCGGCTCGGTTTCGCGCACCCGCTGGGACCGCTCGCGCTCGCCGATCTGATCGGGCTCGACACGTGCGTCGCGATCATGGAGGTGCTGCAGAGCGGCCTCGGCGATCCGAAGTACGCGCCCTGCCCGCTGCTCCGCCAGTACGTGCAGGCGGGACGCCTCGGCCGGAAGTCAGGCCGCGGGTTCTACGCCTACTAGCGCTCGCGAACCGAGCGCCTGCCGAGTCGCGGCGAACACGTCGTCGCCGAGCGCATACGTACCGCTGAAGTCGACGGCACCGTTCACCTCCAGCACGACCCACGTGCCGAGGTCCGACGGCAGCAGGTCGATCCCGACCAGGTCGCCACCGACCGCCGCAGCAGCCCCGAGCGCGATCGCGCGGGCTTCCTCCGGCGGGCTGACCGGCCGGCGCCGTGCGCCGACGGCCACGTTCGTCCGCCATTCACCGGGCGCGGCGACCCGCTTGACGGCTCCGACCACTCGGCCACCGGCGACGACCAGGCGGAGGTCGTAGCCTCGCGGGGCGACGAGCTTTTGCGCGAGCGCGCACGTAGCGGCGTACCAGGCGCGCTCGCGCAGGATCGCGAGGCCCCGCTCGACGCCCTCGTCGTCGTTGCAGCGGATCACGTCTTCGCCCCACGACCCGAACCGAGGTTTGAGGACGAGCGGCGGCTCGAGCTCCGGGAGCTCCAGCCACGGTGCGATGTGCACCGTGCGCGGATGGGGCAGGTTGGCGGCGTTGAGCGCGCTCGCGGTGGCCAGCTTGTCGTGAGCTGCGATGAGCGTCCGGCCCGGGTTGAGGACGGTGACTCCGAGCGCCGCGAGCCGGCCGAGCGCCCAGAGGCCGGGCTCGACGCCGTCGAGGGTCGGCAGGATGTCGAGGCGACCGAGCGCGATGTCCCCGGCTCCAAGCCGCCGCAGGGCTTCTCCTGGCGTGAGCACCGACCCGAGCCGCGTGTTGGTCGTCGAATGGCGGTGCGCGATGACGGCGAACGTGCACATCTGCGGAATGGTGCGCGAAGCGTGCAAAGAGCGAAAGAGCAAGCGGCCACCCCGTCGCCGGATCGTTGCCGATTCGTAACCCCTTGTCCGGCGCCGACGACGTAGCTTCAGCGATACCGCCGAGTCGCGCCCTGCATGTGTGGGCCTCGAACGCGGGTGTGTCGTGGGGGCATGGCGCAGTTCGGCCCGGGAGACTCTGGGGGAGCTCTCTCCCGGCCGAACGGTTCTCAGGCGATGACGGTTTCTCAGGCAGCCGCGCGGCGCGAGGCGAGCTCGGCAAGTGCGCCGTCCCTCAGGCCGCCGCGAACGACCTCGAACGGCACGCCGAGCAGTTCCTGCAGGCCGCTCAGGATGACCGCGCCGGCGAGCAGCGTCCGAGCGCGTTGCTCCTCGACGCCGAACCTGAGCGCGACGTCTGCGGTCGGAGTGTCGGTGAGCACGTCGATCGCGTGCGCAAGCTCGTCGGGCCCGAGCTGGCCTCGTTCGAGTCGCCTGAGCGCACGTGCGCTGCCGCCGACGGCGAGTGCCGACCGGACCGGCGGCGGCTCGAGCCGCTCGACGAAGCGGGCGACCTCGGCGCGGGCCTGGCGCACCGCCTTGGCGCCGGGAGGGTCCTCGCCGAGCAGACGGCTCGTCAGGCGCTGGGAGCCCAGGTCGATCGACTGCGTGTACCGCGGGCCGGAGCGACGGCTGCCGACGACGATTTGTGCCGAGCCACCCCCGACGTCGACGACCGCGACGACACGGCGGGGCGGAGGCGACGCCGCGTCGATCGCGCCCGCGAACGCGAGACGTCCCTCTTCTGCAGCCGTGAGCACGTGCACCGGGCAACCCGCCGCGGCCTCGAGCAGCTCCGCGAGGACGTGACCGTTCGCAGCCTGACGGCCCGGGCTCGTGATCAAGACCTCGAGTCGGTCGACCCCTTCGGCCCGGGCGAGGTCGGCGTAGCGCCCCACGACGTCGGCCGTCAGGGAGAGCTTGTCGGCCGGGATCTCACCCAGCGCTTCGACATCGGCGCCAAGGCGCAGGAGCGTCCGCTCGGAGCGGATCGGCTGGGCTGCGCGCCAGACGACCAGGCGCACCGTGTTCGATCCGACGTCGACGACTCCGACCGGCATCGCCCCATGGTGGCGAAGCCATCTGACGGCGCTAGTGAGCACGCGTCAGCCGACGCGCGCGGTCCCGCCGTCGCATGAACGTCGCCTGGGCCGATTTCCGGCGGTCGCCCTTGGCTGGGCTGACCCGTTCCCAGGCCCCGGTTCGGTCCAGCTCCCAGGCGTGCGAGTTGTCGGCGAGCAGTGCTTTGAAGATCGCTTCCAGCTCGTTGCGCGCATGGCTGTCCTCGACGGGTACGACCACCTCGATGCGGTGGTCGAGGTTGCGCGGCATCAGGTCGGCGCTGCCGAGGTAGTACGAGCG
>DASYPH010000300.1:0-11460 GCA_036006925.1 Gaiellaceae bacterium | reverse complement strand
GGGCTCTCTCGCCCCGTGCTGATCCTGCAAGCGGGAGGCGCCCTGAACTACTTCGGTTACGGGCTCATTCTTCCCTTTGAGATCATCTATCTGCACCACATACGTGGCTTTTCGACGTCGACGGCCGGACTGGTTCTGGCGACGACGATGGGGACGGCCGCAAGCGTCACCCCGCCGACGGGAGCGCTGACCGACCGGTACTCCGCCAAAGCGATCGTGGTCGCAGGCAGCTTGGCGAGCGCCCTTGCCTACGCCGGCTTCGCCTTCGTAGAGCGTCCCTGGCAGGCGTTTGCCTGCTCGATTGTCGGTGGAGCCGGGTTCGGCACGGCAGGGACGGCCAACCGGACATTGATGGTCAGGTTGATCAGGCCCGAGCAGCGAGCGGCCGCCTTCGCGCTCAACCGCGTCGCGGGTAATTTCGGTATTGGTTTAGGCGCGACCGTGGGAGGCCTCATCGTCGCAGCCGCGCCACGGCTGAGTTCGTTCCAAATTCTCTATTTCTTCGACGCTGTCACCTTCGCCGGATTCGCGCTCATCGTGCTTGCTGCCGTGCCCAGCCCGCGCACCGAGATCGTCACAGCGGCAGACGCCAGCGGAACCGGCTTTCGCGCCGTCGCTCGAGATCGGGTCTTCGTCACTGTGATCGCACTCAACATCGTGCTCGTCGTCGTAGGCCACACGTTCTTCTCCAACATCCTGTCGCCGTTTGCAGAGACCCATACACCGGTCGGCCCCGCCGCGATCGGGATCATCTTTCTCGTCAACACGTCGTTCATCGTGATCGCGCAGATCCCGGCGGTGCGCGTCGTGGCACGCATGCGCCGCACGCACGCTTTCGCGGCGGCAAGCGCGATTTTTGCGGTCGCTCTGCTCGCGGTGTTGCCAGCGACGCTGATCCACTCGGAGTTCGCTGCGGCCAGTCTCCTTGTCGGCGTTGCGATCGTCTTCGCAATCGGCGAAATCTTCCACACTCTCGTTCTTGGGCCGCTGGTCGCGGACATGGCTCCAGCCCATCTGCTCGGCCGCTATCTGTCTCTCTACGGTCTGACCTTCACCGGCTCCCTGGCCCTCGGCCCGGCGATTGGCGGCGTTCTCCTACAGACCTCGCCAGACGCAATCTGGTGGGGTGGTGCGCTTGCCGTGGTGCTGGCCGGAGTCTTACTGCTTCGACTCGGCGACCGTATTCCCGACCCGCTCCACGAAGCACCGCCAAGTCTTGCATCGGCGCCAGAGGCCGCGTGATTTCCTGCTCCCGTGTTCTGCCTACCGGCCGGTACCCAACACTGACGTATAGAGAGGAGAATTGATGAGCGCGTATGCGATCGTGAACCTGAAAGAGGAGGTCGAGGACTCTCTGGGCGAGCGCGCGCCCGGGACCGAGGGGCGTTTCGCGCGCAAGCACCTCGACTCCGAGCACCTTGGCGTCTCCTATCTGCGGTATAGCCCGGGCGTCCGCTCACCGACGGCGCATAGCCACCGCGAACAGGAGGAGGCCTACGTCGTCATCAGCGGCTCCGGCCAAGTCAGACTCGACGACGAAATCCGCGACCTCCGCTGCTGGGATGTTGTTCGCGTCAACCCCGCAACGGTGCGGGCCTTCGAAGCCGGAGACAACGGCCTCGAGCTGATTGCCATCGGCTCCGATCGCCCAGACGGCGGCGACGGCGTCTTTGCGCCCACAGCCTGGATCGACTGAGCGCGGCGTGCGCTCCCGGGA
The DNA here is from genome assembly GCA_036006925.1 of Gaiellaceae bacterium. Lineage (GTDB taxonomy): Bacteria > Actinomycetota > Thermoleophilia > Gaiellales > Gaiellaceae > PALSA-600. Next base: position 9,743 of record DASYPH010000300.1, on the reverse strand, counting down.
AGGACGCAACGTGTTTACCCGCCTCGCCGAGCTCTCGGTCCACGGGGCGAACGTGCAGGAAGGGCAGATCGTGTTGGTCGCGGCCGAGATCGGCCTCGAGGAGCAGGCGCGTGCGACCGCCGAGGCGGCCTACAAGCGCGGCGCCAAGTTCGTCGACGTTGCGTACTTCGATCCGTACCTGAAGCGCGTGCGCATCGAGAGCGCCAGCCCGGACACGCTCGACTTCGTTCCCCAGTGGTATGGCGAACGTGTGCTCGAGCACGCCGAGCAGAACGGCGCGCGCATCTCGCTGCGTGGCGTGACCGCGCCGAACGTGATGGATGGCCTCGACAAGTCGCTACTCGGCAAGGACATGCTGCCGAGCGTGAAGGAGACATTCAAGGTCATCAGCGAGCGCTCGATCAACTGGTGCTTCGTCCCGGCGGCGCATCCGGCGTGGGCGACGCTCGTCCATCCCGATCTGCCGGCGGACGAGGCGTATGAGCAGCTCTGGCGCGAGCTTGAGCACGTGCTGCGCCTCGACGTGCCCGACCCGCTCGCCGCCTGGGACGAGCGCATGGCGGTGCTGAACGACTACGCCGCGCGGCTGACCGAGCGGCGGTTCGACGCGATCGAGCTGCGCGGGCCCGGAACCGAGCTGACGATCGGCCTGCTGCCGACTGCGACCTGGTCGACTGTCGACTTCTCGACCGCGAAGGGTTTGCGGCATTTCTCGAACCTCCCGAGTGAGGAGGTCTTCACGACGCCGGACCCCCGTCGCACGAGTGGGCACGTCACCGCGACGAAGCCGCTCGTCCTCAACGACGGGACGATCATCCGCGGACTCACCGTTCGCTTTGAAGATGGCGTTGCGGTCGAGATCGATGCCGACGAGAACGCAGAGACGCTGCGCAGCCTCACCGAAATCGACGAGGGTGCGCGCCGGCTCGGTGAGCTCGCCCTCGTCGACGGCGAGGGGCGGATCGGCCCTCTCGACACTGTTTTCTATAACACCCTGCTGGACGAGAACTCATCGAGCCACATCGCGCTCGGCAACGGCTTCCCGTTCCTCATCGAGGACGAGAACCGCGAGCGCGCCAACGAGAGCGCCCATCACATCGACTTCATGATCGGCTCGGCCGAGCTGGACGTCGACGGCGTCGCCGGCGACGGCGAACGCGTTCCCGTGCTCCGGAACCTCGCCTGGCAGCTCTGACGATCTCGTCCGGAGTCATGGCGTCGGCGATTCACCGACGAGCGCCTCCAGGCTTGCGGTAGCGCATCTACCGATTTAACACCTGGTGTCGACGCGAGAGCCGAACGCGTCCTCGTCACCGTTGCGGACGGCCGCGAGGAGCGCGGTCTCGCTGTCGCCCCCGGACTTCCTGTCTGTTCCTGCTCAGGCTGGGATCACCAACCTCGAGCGGCGCCTCTCGGCCGAGGTGTCCGGTCGCCATTGTCTCGTCACTCGCCGGAGCTCGTATCGGTACTCAGGCATTGCCGCATCACCCTCCTCCGCCGACACGTTACGCACCCGTGCGCGCGTCAATACGGGAACGATCAGGGCTCGGTTTGGGGCGCAGCGGATGCGAGCGAGCTCTCGCTGCACAATTTGAGGCTCGAGCCTTCTGAAGCGGCGTAGATCCGCGGTCGAATAGTTCAGGTGAGAGGCGCAGGCCCAGGCGACTCGCTTTACGCCAGAAACCTTCGGAGAAGTTCGGTGCGTTCTTGGCCTCCGATTGCCTGGAGGGTCATTGCGTCGTAGTCGAGCGACGGAACCGGTAAGTGACCTCGAGGCGCTTAGAAGATCCAGTTGACGGGGTAGTAGAGCGCGGCCGCGACGAGGGCGGCGGCTGGAAGGGTCACGAGCCACGCGACGACGATGTTGCCGGCGACGCCCCAGCGCACCGCCGAGAGGCGCCGGGTCGCGCCAGCGCCCATCACGGAGCCGGAAACGACGTGGGTGGTCGAGATCGGGAAGCCGAGGCGCGTGCCGGCGTAGAGGGTGGTTCCGGCGGCGATCTGGGCAGCGAAGCCGTGCTCGGGCTGCATCTTGTAGATCCGCTGTCCGAGTGTGCGGATGATCCGCCAGCCACCGACGTATGTTCCGGCCGCGATCGTCAGTCCTGCCGTGATCTTCACCCAGTTCGGGATGTAGAAGCTCGAGATCGAGCCGTGCGTATAGAGGGCGAGCGCGATCACGCCCATCGTCTTCTGCGCGTCGTTCGCGCCGTGTGTGAAGGCGACCCAGGTGCCGGAGAAGAGTTGGCCGGTACGGAACCCTCGGTTGGCCAGGCCGGGCGTGAGCCGGTGGAGGAGCCAGTAGATGAGGACGATGAGCGCGAACGCCCCGGCGAAGCCGATCACCGGTGAGAGGGCACCAGGGACGATGACCTTGTGCCAAAGCCCGGACCACTGAACGCCCGCGGTGCCGGATTGGACTAGCGCGGCACCGATCAAGCCCCCGATGAGCGCATGCGTCGAGCTCGACGGGAGGCCGGCCCGCCACGTAATGAGGTTCCAGGCGATCGCGCCGAACAACGCAGCAAGCACCGTCTGCTGAGTCACCAGACTGGTGTTGATGAGCCCCTTGCCTACGGTCGTCGCGACGGCAGTCGTGACGAACGCGCCGGCCAGGTTCGCGGCCGCCGAGATCAGCACTGCCGGGCGGGGCGAGAGCGCCCGCGTCCCGACCCACGTCGCCACGTAGTTCGCCGTGTCGTGGAAGCCGTTCGTGAAGTCGAACGCCAGCGCGATCGCAACCACAAGGACGAGAAGGAACATGGCTTAGGGGCTTCGCGTCAGCGGTTCTTGACGACGATCGCCTCGAGCACGTTGGCCGCGTGTTCGCAGGCGTTCATGGCGTCCTCGAGGCTCTCGTGGATGTCCTTCCAGCGGATCACCTCGAGCGGGTCGGCACGCGCCATGAAGAGGGTCGAGATGCTGTCCTGAAGGATCCGGTCGGCCACGTGCTCGAGGTCGCGTAGCTCGGCCAGATGTGCCCGCGAGTCCTGGAAGCCCTCGAGCACTGCGACGGCGTCGGCGAGCTTCCCCGCGGAGCGCCGAATGGTTTGCGCCTGCTCTTTTGCCTGCAGGCGGATCTCCTCCACTCCATAGCCGACGACTCTGCTCGCTGCCTCGTCGATGTGGTCGCAGACGTCATCAAGAGCGCCTGCGAGCCGGTACATGTCATCGCGGTCGAACGGCGTCACGAACGTGCGATTGAGGAGATCGACCAGTTCGTAAGTAAGCCGGTCGCCCTCATGCTCCAGATCCTTCACCTTGCGTTCCAGGTCATCCGCGCCGTCCGGGAACCGGTCGAGTAGCTCAACGAGCCTCTCGGCGATCGCGACGACATTCCCGGCCGCTTGGTTGTAGAGGCCGAAGAACTCGCGCTTCTGCGGGGTCAGCGTCAGGCGCGCCACGGCAGGCCGTTGTCTATCAGACCGCTATCCCTAGGCGAAGTGATCTGGGTGCGTGGATCTGCCAGCCGGCCCCGAAGAGCGCGATTGGGTCTAGGGGCATGCCTCGAACCTCGAGGACGAGGACTGTCTGGTGGCCATCGGGGGTCAGCGTGAACGGGTAGACCGAACCTTCCGATCAGGCGTGCTGGTGGTGCTCGTGTCCGTGCTCGCCCATCGGCTCGTTCATCATCGTGAGCATCTTCCAGCCGCCGCCGTAGCGGAAATAGCGCCACACAAGCGCGCCCGCGAGCAGCAGGAAGATGATGTTGAGGTAGGTGGTGTAGTTCCAGCTGACGTGGGCCAGTTCGACCTTGGCGTTTCGTTCGGTGGGTATGAGGCCGAGCGCTTGGAAGAGGAACTCGACGATCAGGCCTGCGGCGGCCATGGTGGCGTAGAAGCTGGCGAAGATGAAGGCGGCCATCTTCCAGCCGTAGTAGCGGCGGTAGATGTCGAGGATCGGCAGGATGATCAGGTCGGCGAAGATGAAGGCGAGCACGCCGCCGAAGCTGATGCCGCCGTTCCAGAGCACGGCGGCGAGCGGAACGTTGCCAATCGAGCAGACGAAACTGATGATCGCGACCGCCGGGCCGATCAGCGGCCCCCAGACCTTCGCCAGCATCGGATGATGCTCGAAGAAGAGGCTCTGCCAGAACGAGTCTGGCACCCAGGCGGCGAGGGCGCCGGCGATCAGTAGGCCGCCGAAGACGTCTCGATAGACCGCGGCCCAATCCATCACGAAGTAGTCGGCTGTCGCCGTGAAGCCGGTGGGGCTGCGAAGGCGTCGCCACCAGCTCCCCTGGCCGCTCGCGGACATGTCCATTTCGGCGTGCCCCTCCATCGAGCCGAGCCGCCCCTTGTCGGCCTCGGCGCGCGCCTCATCGACGAGCTGCTGCTTGAGGAAGAGCCGGAACAGCACCGCGATCAGGACGATCATGAGCGGCCCGCCGACGAACTCGCCGAGCACGAACTGCCAGCCCAAGAGCAGCCACATGATGATCCCGAGCTCGATCACCAAGTTGGTCGAGGCGATCTCGAACACCATCGCCGCGGTGAAGTTCGCGCCCTTTCGAAACAGCGAGCGTGCGAGCGCAACCGACGCATAGGAGCAGCTCGACGAAGCCGCGCCGAGGCCTGTCGCGACGAGCAGGGTCTTCGGCGAGTCGTCGGGAAGCAGCCTGCTCATCTCCCGCTTCGAGACGACCGCCTGCACCATCCCCGAAAGCGCGAACCCGAGGATCAGCGCCCACAACACCTGCCAGGTCATCCCGAACGCGAACGAGAGCGCGCGCCACAGCTCGTGCCCGATGTTCGTCGCGGCCAGCACTTAGCGTGTCTTCGTGAAGCGGCGTACCGCCGCGAGGAGCTCATCGATCTTGGTCTCGGCGTCTGGTTCGTCCCCGGAGGCGAGGGCGCCGGCGACGCAGTGCCTGACGTGGTCGTCCAGGATCTCGAGCGCGACGCTCTCGAGCGCCGTGTCGACCGCGGCGAGCTGGGTGAGGATGTCGATGCAATACCGGTCCTCCCCGACCATCCGCGCGATCCCCCGTACCTGGCCCTCGGCGCGCGCCAGCCGCTTCAGCAGCTTGTCCTTGTTCGCGGAGTACCCGTAGGCGCTGGTTGTCTCGACGGCGCTCATCGCAGCAGCTTACCAATACCCCTACCGGGTATCGTTGAGATTAACGAAACCTTGGTTTCAGGGGGCGAATCGGCTCCCTGCGGAAACCGGTCGAACGAAGGGAGCGACATGCAGCCTGGACACAAGCGCCCAGACCACACGACGCACGAACGCACCGAAGAGCTGGAGAACAGCGCCGCCGACGCGCTCGACACGTGGATCACCGAACTCGCCGCCGCACTCGAGGTCGACGCCGCCACGATCGACCACAACCAGATCCTGGAACTCTCACGCGCGACACATCGCGTCGCACGCGCAGCCGCCCCGTTCACCCTCCTCCTCGTAGGCATCGCCGCCGGCCAGGATGGCGTCGGAGCCGAAGCGGTGAACCAAGCCGTCGCGACAGCGCAACGACTCGCCACCACCCACGCGCCGGAACCGACCGACTGATGGGCGTCAGCCAGGATGATTCTGGGGACAAGTCTTGGGGACAGGTTCAGGGTCCCTCGGGTCGACCAGAAACGGTCAAGACAAGGATCGAACAGGCGGCAAACCGGCCAAACAGCAGGAAAACCCAGGCGACAAGCGGACAGTGCTCACGACGCCGCGGCTAATCGAATCCTCAATGGTAAGGAGGGGGTCGACGGTTCGAGTCCGTCAGAGGGCTTTACGAAGGCGCTGCAAATGCCACGCTTTCTGTCTCACAAGCGTTGCTCGTGCGCGCGACAAGGGTCGCACGGGTCGCACGCCGTCAAGATTCCCGCTTGACCCCCTCTCTAGGAAGGGAGGAGGTCGAGAGTGTTCCGTGGCATGCGCGCGTCTCGGGAGAGGTATCGCGGACAGATCACTGTGTGCCGCCGCGCAGGAGCGCCAGTACGGCGAGTACACGCCTGTGTGATTCAGGCCCAGGATCGAGTCGCAGCTTCTGGAAGATCTGCTTGATGTGCGCCTCTACCGTGCCTTCGGTGACGAAGAGGGCGTTCGCGATGCCGCGGTTCGAGCGGCCTTCGGCGACGAGTTCGAGCACCTCGCGTTCCCGCTTCGTCAGCGCGGTCAAGGGGTCGTTCGGTCGCCGGCGGCCGACCAGGCGTGCGACGATCGTGGGGTCGATCACGCTCTCGCCCTCGCTCAGCCTGCGTAGCGCGTCGATGAGAATGGCGACGTCGAGCACTCGCTCTTTGAGCAGGTAGCCGACTCGCTCCGGGTGCTCTTCGAGCAGGCGCATGGCGTAGGTCGGCTCTATGTAGGAGGAGAGCACGAGCACCGCGACGTCTGGCCGCTCGGCGCGGATGCGCTGCGCGGCCACGATGCCCTCGTCCGTGTGCGTGGGCGGCATCTTGATGTCGACGATCACCGCGTCGGGGCGCGTTTTCGCGATCCGGTCCAGGAGCTCAGCCGCGTCCTGCGCCTGCCCGACGACATCTACTCCGGCTTCGGCGAGGAGACGAACGATCCCCTCCCGCGTCAGCAGTGCATCGTCGGCGACGACTACGCGCACGGGATCACCGCCCGGACAAGCGGCCCTCCGCTCGAGGTCGGTTCGACCTCGATCCGACCGCCGAGAACTCGAACTCGCTCTTCCACTTCCTCTGAGAAGGCCATCGTTTGTCCGGCGTCGTTGGAGTGGTCATGCCGTAGCTGTACGACGAGCGCATCGCGTTCTCGGCGCACGCTGAGACGCACGATCTCGACGGACGGGAGCGTCTCGGCGCGCGTCAGCGCGGCCGCAACCGCCTGGTACGCCGTTGTCTCGACAGTTGACGGGAAGCGATCCTCAGCTAGCTCATCGATGCTTACCGCAACTGCCGCGCGGTCCGCGAGCGACTGGACGGCCGCGGCGAGACCGGCGTCGGTGAGGATCGCAGGGAACACACCATGTGCCAACTCGCGGACGTCGGCAAGCGCGACATGGGTCTGTCGAATTGCGGCATCGAGCGCCTGCGCCATCGCTCCCTCTTCGGCCTGCGCCGCCGAACGCGTCGCTCGTAGCTCGGATGACAAAGCGAGCAGCTCCTGCTGCACCCCATCGTGGAGATCGCGCTCGATTCGGCGCCTCTCGTCGTCGCCCAGCTCGACGATCCTCCTGCGCGACTGCCTCAGCTCGTCGAGCTGGGCGAGGAGCTCGACACGCATGCGCTCGTTCTCGATCGCGAGACGAGTCGCGGGGCCGATCCGCGTCTCCATCCTGGTCGGCAACACGGAGCCATACCATATGAGCGCAACTGTCTCGTCTCCACGGCGCACAGTGAGAGCGGTGCCATCGTCGGGGTTCTGATCGCCGTCGAACGCTTGCCCGCGGACGTCGACGAACCGTCGGGCGTCGCGTAACCAAAACGCCACTTTGAGTCCGGGATCCCCGAGCGCAGTCCGGAGCGCGCTCTCGAGCGATCCCGGGCCAGGCGCGTTCCCAAGCTCCGCAGTGAGGCGGCGAACCGCGCGCTGCGCGGCCCACCTGTGGATGAGCGGCAGAACGAGCCCGGCCGCCAGCAGCACGGCACCCGTTGAGATGATGAGGAAGATCGCGACGAAGACCGACTTCGTCGGATCCTCCGGCTCGGTGCGCATGAGCGCGAGCTCGTGGGCGACAGCCCCTCCGCCGATCAAGGCTCCGCCGGCAGCGAGCGGCGCGACCAGCAAACGACCCTGCCCGGCGGCCGACACCACGCGCCACGCGCAGACGGCGACGAGCGCCGCGCCAAGGGCGATCGCCATTCCCGACCTGACATGCCCGACCGTCTGCGCCAGGCCCGGTCGGTTGGCGACGAGAAAGACGTTGCTGGTGCAGTTGCTCCAGCAGTTAACGTCGAAGAACGGGTTGCGAAACAGCGCCAGCAACAGCGCCGACGCCCCCGCCGATCCCCACGCCGCCCCGACGAGGAGGCGAGACGGCCACGACGAGACGCGTCCCTCGGGGTACGCCAGCACAAGATGCACAACCGCCGGGAACGCGAACGCGGCAAGTACCGCCGCCGCGCTCGCGAGGAAGGCGGGCCCACTCGACCAGGCATTCCAGACCGGCATCACCCACAACCATCCGGCCAGAAGCGAAAGAGCCGAGAGCGCAGCCGGCTCCACGACGACACCGGCCGCAAGCAACGAAAGAGGCGCCGCGAGCGTCGCCGCGGCAGCGACCATCGACGCACCCGCGTAAGTCGTCTCTGCAGATAGTCCCTGGGCGACGGTGACGGCGAGGATCGCGTTCGTCGCTCCCGCCGTCGCGATGAGAAGACGTGCAGGCCGCCGCGTCATCGCTCGATTGTGATGGACAGGGCGTTCGGGTTAACCCCGGACCGCGCCTCGCAGAGACGGCCGGTAGCGGGGGCCGCATCTCGGGCTAGCGGCGATGACCGCGGAGACGCGCTCGGCGACCATCGACACGACCTGTCCTGGCAACTACGCGAAGGAGCGCGAAAATGAAGCGGAGCCCACTCAATCTGCTGGCCACGGTTGCGATCGTCACCGCCGCCGCGTTCACCGCCAACTTCGCAAGCTCGTCGCAGGCGACCTCGCCGGGCCGGAACGGCCGGATTGCGTACATGGTCAAGGACCAAGCGGGTCACTGGCAGATCTGGGTGGCGAACGCCGACCCTTCGGGCGCAAAGAAGCTGACCCGCGGGCACTACGACAGCGGGTGGGCGGTCTGGTCATCGGACGGCACTCGGCTCGCGTTCGACAGTGATCGAACCGATCACACGCCCAACAACTCCAGGCACGTCAACGACGTCTTCGTGATGAAGCCCGACGGGTCCGGCGTGAAGAAGCTGACCGACTCGAAAGGCGTCAGCGGAGACGCCGCGTGGTCACCGAGCGGATCCTTGATCGCCATCGACGCCGACCGCGGAAACCGCAAGGGATTCAGGGCCATCTACGTCATGAACGCGAACGGCCGGAAGATCAGGCGGATCACCAGGCCCGCGCGTCCCCTGACCGACTACGAGCCTCGATTCTCCCCCGACGGAAGGCACCTCGTCTTCTCTCGCGCGCGCGGGACGGCTGACAACGCACCGGCCGCGCTCTTCACCATCCGCCTCGATGGAAGCGGCCTGCACCGGCTGACCTCGTTCGCGCTGCACGTGGGAGCTTCGGACTGGTCGCCCAACGGCAAGCAGATCGTGTTCGAGGCCTACCCGAATCCCGCTGCGTTCGGAGACATCTACGTCATCGCCGCGACCGGTGGAAGCGTGGTCAATCTCACACAGAATCCCGTCGGTCAAGCGGGTTCGGCCGATCCCGCCTGGTCACCGGACGGAAGCAAGATCCTGTTCCTCGACAACCGGGTCGTGAATGGCGTCGGCAGGACCGGCCTCGCAACGATGAACCCGGACGGGTCCGACCGTCAGTTCATCTCGAGCAAGAACGTCGAGGCACACCAGGCCGACTGGGAATCGATCGCCGTCGGCGGGCAACTGCACGCGTCGGCACAAGCGAAGGTGAGGAACGGGCCGCTCACGCTCTTCCTTGCCCCGGTGAACCGTGTCGCGAGCATCGTGAGCGTGCGTGGCTACAAGCGGACAACGATTTGGCACTGCCCGGGAAACGTGTTCTGCGGCGAGGGAGTCAGCTTCGCCTGGGCTCCCGACGGGCGTCGAGTGGCCTTCACCCTCGACGCGATTGGCGGAAGCAGCACGTATGTCGGGTTCCACGTCCTGAACGTCGTCTCGGGGCAGGACGCGCGCGTCCCGAAC
>DASYPH010000299.1:0-6688 GCA_036006925.1 Gaiellaceae bacterium | reverse complement strand
GCTCCGAGCGCGGGAACAGCGACGGCAGATCGAGGTGCTGCACGTCGTGCAACGTGACGACGGATGGCTTCGACACGGTCGGCAGCCGAATCGTCAGGGGATAGTGGACGACGTCCGCCTGCTGAAGCCGCGCGCGCAGCGCTCCAGGTCGAGCCGCCGCCAGGCTCATGGCGACCAGGCGCTCCGGGATCGTCCGGGCGACCCGGTACTCGCTCGCCACCTCGGCCGGGAGCCCCTCGCCTGCGTCGGGTGCGACGGGCGGCAGGAGAACGCCATAGGTGTGCGTCCCGTTCCGGGCGAGTCCGCGGAGCAGCTCGCGGACGTACGTCTCGCTGCCGCCGAGCTCGCCCGGGACCAGCGTCAGCAGCGAGATCCCGACCACGCCGCGATCCTACGGCTTCGACGCGGCACGTCCGTTCGACCCACGAGCAGGGACGGGCTGCTTACAGGGCCGTAATCCCCGCTCTTTACACTCTCGCGCAGTGAGTGAGGAATCGAGTGAGGTCGCTGCTCTCTTCGCGAAATTGAAGGAGGAGCTGCGGGCGGCCGGTCCCCGCGGCTCCGACGTGCCACCGGCCCAGGTGCGCCTGTCGGTGCGCGACCAGGCAGAGCGGCTCTGGCCGATCTCCGCCGAGCGGCCGATCGTCGGCAAGGGCGGGCCGCTCAAGTCGGTGCTGCGGCGGTTGATGCGGTGGTACGTCGAGCCTGCCTTCGCCGATCAGCGAGCGTTCAACGACGCCGTCCTGAAGCTGATCGACGACCTCGATGAGCGCATCCAGCGACTCGAACGGCCATGAGCCCGCGGTCAGGGGCGGCGTGAGGGTCGCGGTGTGCGCTCCGCAGGTGCCGTTCGTGCGGGGCGGGGCGGAATTGATGGCAGACGACCTCGTGGCCGCGCTTCGCACCCGTGGGCACGAGGCGGAGCTCGTGACCGTGCCGTTCAAGTGGTATCCAGGCGCACGCGTGCTCGATCAGGCGTTCCTCTGGCGGCTCGTCGACCTGACCGAAGCCGACGGCCGTCCGATCGACCGCGTGATCGCGACGAAGTTCCCCGCCTACTGCGTCCGGCACCCGAACAAGGTCGCGTGGGTCCTGCACCAGTTTCGCCAGGCGTACGACTACGACCGGACCGAGCTCGGCCAGTTCTCCGAGTCTCCCGAGGACCGCGCGACGCGTGCTGCGGTCAAGCGGCTCGACGGTGTCGCGCTCGGCGAGGCACGTCGAGTGTTCGCGACCTCGCGGAACGTCGCCGAGCGACTACGGCGGTTCAACGGGATCGACGCGGGGGTGCTGCCGCATCCGCCACAAGCGCTCCCGTATCGCTCCGCGGAGCCGGAAGGGTTCGTTCTTTCCGTCAACCGGCTCGACCGCGCGAAGCGGATCGACCTGCTGATCGCCGCCGCCGAAGCCGACCCGACCCTGCGGGTCGTGATCGCCGGCGAGGGCCCCGATCGGGAACGCCTCGAGCAGTTGGCCGGCGGCCTGAACGGCCAGGTCGAGTTCGCGGGCCGCGTCGACGACGCCCGGCTTGCAGATCTCTACGCGCGCTGCCTCGCCGTCTATTACGCACCCATCGACGAGGACTTCGGGATGGTTCCCTACGAGGCATTCCTCTCGGCCAAGCCGGTCGTGACGACGAGCGACGCCGGTGGCCCGCTCGAGGTCGTCCTCGACCGCGAGACCGGCCTCGTGGTCGCGCCGCGGGCGGCAGAGCTCGGCCAGGCCTGCGCCTACCTCGCGAGCCACGTCGAGGAGGCGAAGACCTGGGGCCGCGCCGGCAAGCTGGTGGCCGAGCGTGTCACCTGGGGCGCCTGCATCGACGCGTTGCTGGCGTGAGCGTGAAGGTCGCCTACTACTCACCGATGCGGCCGTCGCGCTCGGGCATCGCCGACTACTCGGCGCTGCTGCTGCCGGCGTTGCGGGAGCGGATCGAGGTGGTCGTGGCCGAGCCCGGCAGGCGCGCGCCGGCGGCAGACGTTGCGCTGTACCACCTCGGCAACGACCCCGACGCCCACGGCTGGATCGTCGATGCCCTCGGCAAACGTCCCGGCGTGATCGTCCTGCACGAGTACGTCCTGCACCATCTCGTCGCCGGTGTGACGATCGGGCGCGGCCATGGTCGTGCCTACCTCGACGCGATGGAGCGCGAGCTCGGTGTCGCCGGCCGGCTGCTCGGCCTCGGCGTGCTCGACAACCTGCTGCCGCTGCTCTGGGAGACGCAGCCGGAGCGATTCCCGCTCTCCGGCGTCTATCTCGACCAGGCGACGGGCCTGATCGTCCACTCGCACTACGTCGAACAGCGGGCGCGCGAGACCGGGTACGGCGGGCGCATCTGGCGCATTCCCCACCCGGCCTGGCCGCACGGCGAGATCGAGCCCGCCACCGATGTCGACGGCGAGCCGCTCTACGGCTGTTTCGGGTTCCTGAACATGAACAAGCGCATCCCGCAGCTGCTCGAGGCGTTCGCCTCGCTGCGGCGTCGGCGCCCCGGGGCGAAGCTGCTGCTCGTCGGTGCCGCCGGCGAGCGCTTCGACGTCGGCCGCCGGCTCGAGCGGCTCGGACTGACCGAAGGCGTCGAGCTCCTCGACTACGTCGCCGAAGAGCGGATGTGGTCGCTCATGGCTGCCTGCGACGTGCTCGTCAACCTCCGCTACCCCACCATGGGCGAGACCTCCGGTTCCGTGATCCGTGCGCTGTCGCTCGGGCGGCCGCTCGTCGTCTCGGACGTCGGCTGGTTCAGCGAGCTGCCCGACGACGTCGTCCTGAAGGTGGCTGTCGACGAGTACGAGGTGGCGACCCTCGAGGCGGCGCTCGCGCTGGCCGCCGATCGGGGCTCGGCGCTCGGGGCGAGCGCGCGCCGCTACGTGGACCACGAGCACTCGCTCGACCACGTCGCCGACCTCTATGTCGCGGCGCTCGAGACTGCTGCCGGCGGCGACGCCGTCAACGACGCGGTACTGCTGCGGATCGCGGAGGCGGCGGTGCAGGTCGGTATCGACGACGCCGGCGCGCTTGCGCGCGCCGCGGTCGACGCCGGGATCCTCACGTGAAGGTGCGGCTGCCGGCGCTCTGGCTCGCCGGGATCGTCCTCCTCTCCGTCGGCGTGCGGATCGTGGTGGTGCGGCAGCTGCCCGCGCCGTGGATCATGGTCGACGAGCTGATCTACTCCGAGCTCGGCAAGTCGTTCGGCGCCGATCGGATGTTCCTCGTTCGCGATGTCCCGTCGAGCGGCTACGGCTTCGTCTATCCCATCCTGATCGCACCGGCCTTCCGGCTGTACGCCTCGGTGCCTTCTGCTTACGCGGTGGCGAAGGTGATCAACGCCTGCGTCATGTCGCTCGCGGCGGTTCCGACCTACTTCCTCGCGCGAAGGCTGCTCGCGCCCGGTTTGTCGCTGGCCGCCGCGGCGCTCGCGGTCGCGATCCCGGGGATGCTCTACACCGGCACGCTGATGACGGAGAACGCCTTCTACCCGATCTTCGTGCTGGCAGCGCTGCTCATGGTGCTGACGCTCGAGCGGCCGACGGCCACCAGGCAGGTGCTGCTGCTCGGGCTCTGCGGGCTGGCGTTCGCCACGCGGGCCCAGGCGATCGCCCTGTTCGGCGCGGCTCTCGTCGCGCCGTTCGTCCACGGCTTCATCGAACGCGACGCCGGCCGCGTCCTGCGCCGGTACGCGACGCTGTACGGGCTGACCGCCGTCGGCGCCGTCCTCGCGCTGCTGGCCACCGTCGCGCGCGGCCGCTCGCCGCTCTCGCTGCTCGGCGCCTATCGCGCCGCCACCGACCGTGGTTACTCGTTCGCCGAGATCGGCCGCTACCTCCTCTGGCACGTCGCCGAGCTCGACCTGGCGCTCGGCATCGTCGGCTTCGCGGCGCTGATCGCGATCTGGCTCTCGCCGCGCAGCACGGCGCCCGGAGCGCGCGCGTTCGCGGCTGCGACATTGTCGATCACCGTGGTGCTCGTGCTCGAGGTGGCCGCCTTCGCGTCGATGCAGTCGTTCCGGATCGAAGAGCGGAACGACTTCTACATCGCTCCCTTCGCCGTGATCGCCCTCCTCGGTCTCGCCTCGAGCGACGACGTCGTGCCGCGCCTGCGTCGCGTGCTCCTGATCGCGGCACTGATCGCCGGTGTCCTGCCGGTGGCGCTGCCCTTCGCCAGGTTCGTCAACCCGGGCGCCGTCTCCGACACGTTCGGACTGCTGCCGTGGTGGTGGCTGCAGGACCGCGGGATCCACTTCGGGCCGCTCCGCTTCGTCGCGCTCGGGGTCGGACTCGCCGCGGCCGCACTGATCTTTGTTCCCAGACGGTTCGCACTCATCCCGGCGGCGCTCGTCGCGGTCTACTTCGTGCTCGCGTCGGCGATCGTCGAGAACGGGCGGCACGGCATCAGGCAGGCCTCGGTCGGTGGCCTCTTCGCCGGCATCCGCGTCGCACCGCGCAACTGGATCGACGAGCGGGTCGGTCACGATGCTGATGTCTCGTTCGTCTGGCACTACACGGGCGAGACGAGGCCGCTCTGGAACAACGAGTTCTTCAGCCGCAGCGTCCACACCGTGTACACCGTCGATGGCCCCGACCCCGCCGACGGCGGTCTGCCGGAGACGCCGGTGCACGAGCTAACAGACGGGCGGCTCGCGACTGCGACCGGCCGGACGCCCCGCGTTCGCTTCGCCGTCTCCTTCACCGACATCGCCGGCACACCGCTCGCACGGGACCCGGGCATCGGGCTGACGCTGTACCGGGTGAACGGGCCGATGGTCATCCTGACTCGCGTCAGCGGGCTGTACGCCAACGACACCTGGTCGGGCCGGCGAGTCACCTACCGCCGGCTTCGCTGCGGCGGCGGGCAACTGTCGGTGCGGCTCGGCACCGACGCGCACCTCTTTCCGCGTAACCAGGTCGTGACCGCGACCGAGAACGGACGCGCCGTCGGCACGATCGCGGTCTCGCCGACGGACCAGCCGACGCTGGGCGTGCCGCTCGACCCGGATGCCCACGGCGTGTGCACCGTCGTCTTCACCGCCGCGACGGTGCGTGTGCCCGCGCTCGTCCAGCCCGGCAGCACGGACAAGCGCGCGCTCGGGGCTCACTTCTTCTCCTTCGACTACTCGAAATGAGGATCGCGTTCGACGTCAGCCCGTTGTCGCACGAGCGGACCGGCGTCAACAACTACATCCGTGGTTCGCTCGCCGGGCTCGCGGAGGTCGGCGCCGAGCATGGCGACGAGGTCGTCGCCTTCGCGCCCACCTCGCCGGCGGGCAGTCGGGTGATCCCCGAGGCGCTAGCCGGCATCGACGTCGAGCTACGGCTGCTGCCGCTGCCGTTCGCGCATGCCTGGCGCACGATCTGGTCGCAGCTCCGCCACCCGTCGGCCGAGCGGTGGCTCGGGGCGTTCGACGCGCTGCACTTCAGCGACTGGATGTACCCGCCCCAGCGACGCGGCGTGCGGGCGACCACCATCCACGATCTCGTGCCTGTGCACCATCCGGAGTGGACGACCAGGCGGACCGAAGCGATGCACGGGCGCAAGTACCGGAACGCAGCGACGACGTGCGACGTCGTCTTCGCGAACTCCGGCTTCACCGCTGACGACTTTGCGAGCACATTCTCGTTCCCGCGCGAGCGCGTCCTCGTCGCGAATCCCGGGATCTGGGCGGGCTACGCTGCGGACGGGCCTGCGGCCGACCTCGGCGGCGAGTACGTGCTGACCGTCGCGACCCTTGAGCCGCGCAAGAACCTCGGCACACTCGTCGAGGCGTTCGCGCAGCTCGCCGACACCGGGCTCTCCCTCGTCGTCGTGGGGGGCAGCGGCTGGGGCGAACAGCCCGAGCTCGACCGGCCCGGGATCGTCCGCCTCGGTCGCGTCACCGACGACGAGCTGGCACGGCTCTACCGTGGCGCCTCGGTCGTCGTCTACCCGTCGCGCTTCGAAGGGTTCGGGATGCCCGTGACCGAGGCGATGGCGTCAGGAGCACCGGTCGTCGTCTCCGCGCATCCCTCCATGGACGAGGCAGCTGGAGACGCCGCCGTCCGCGCCGATCCCGAGAGTCCCGACGCGTTCGCCACCGCCCTGCGTGAGGCACTGTCACGCCGCGCGGAGCTCCGTGTGCTCGGTCTCGAGCACGTCCGCAGCTTCTCGTGGCGACGCGTGGGCGAGGTCTTCCGCGAGGGGTACGTGCGATTCGCATAGCGCTCGACACGACGCCGCTCGTGCAGACGCGCGCAGGGACGGCGCGCTACGTGCGTGCGCTGCGTGCCGGGCTCGGCACGGACCTCGTCGAGCTGCAGTACCCGGCGACCTCACGCCTGCGGACGGCCTACGCCGACGCGGTCTGGTACCCGCGTCTGCGGGTGCCGCCCGGTGCCGATCTGCTGCACTGTCCGACGTTCCGCGGGCCGGTCCGCGCGCGCGGGCCACTCGTCGTCACCGTCCACGATCTCGCGGTGCTGCGGCACCCGGAATGGTTCAACCGCTGGACGGCGATGTACTCACGCCTCGTCGTGCCGCGGGTGTTGCGGGCGGCGACCAGTCTGATCGCGGTCTCGGAGTTTACGAAGCGCGAGTTGATCGCGGTGCTCGGGCTGCCGGCGGACAGGATCGCTGTCGTGCCGAACGGTGTCGAGGACGTCTTCACCGCCGACGGCCCGAAGGCCGACGGCGAGTACACGCTCGCCGTCGGGACGCTCGA
>DASYPH010000298.1:0-6318 GCA_036006925.1 Gaiellaceae bacterium | reverse complement strand
CTGATCACCGTTACTCCGCGCTGATCCAATTCGGCGTGCACTGCATCCGCGTCCTCAACGATGATCGCGAGCTGTCCGACTCCTTTCTGCGCCAGGTCCAAGACGTCAGGGACCGGGCCGTCCTGGTCAGCTTGCCCGCGCTGCAAGAACACGTATGTGTCCTTGAAGCGGAACATCGCGGTGTCCTCGTCCTCGTGCTGGAGCGGCAGCCCGAAGACCTCGCAGTAGAACGCCTTCGAGCGCTCCAGGTCTCCGACGATCAGATTGATGGCAGCAATCTGCTTCTCCCATTGAGCCATCTCGCGTCTCCCTTCACATCTACGTGTAGCCCGGCGAATCTGTTCTGAGGGTGGACCGCCTGGCGGCCCGTGACTCATCGGTCGAGCCGAGCGGCGACGATCTATCGGTAGCCCTGCGTTCGGCCGTACTCCTTCGCAACGTAGAGCGGCACGGCCCTCGACCACGCTTCTTCGACGAGGTCTCGCATCTCGTCGGCGTCGATCGCCTCGAGGCGAACGTGGATCCAGTTGAACCGCATGTCACTCTCGGACGGCAGCTGGAACTTGTGGGGTTCCGCCTCGATCGCGGCCTGTCGCATCTCTTTCGGGAAGCCGCAACCCATACGTTCTCCGTCCGTGGACAACGCGAGCCAGACGATCTGCCCGACCCGGAACTTGATCTGGCCGTGCACGAACACCTCGTAGCTGCGAGGAAGCGTCTGCGCGATCGCACGGATCTCGTCAGGGGTGACCACCGCGACGTGTACCGAGCATACGGAGCGGTCGCGCCGTCCCGCGGCCCGCTTCGCGGATTGTGCTGTGCTCAGGCGACGACGCGGTAGACCTGGAAAACCTCGGCGTACTCGCGGTTCACGTTGACGCCGTGCGTGCGCGCGAGGTTCCGGACGTACTCGGCGTTCGCGTAGCGGCGATGCTGCTGTGAGGCATACCGCTCGAGCGCGGCGATCTTCCGCTCGATGTGGTGCTCCTCGAGGGCGACGTACCACTGGTACGCGAAGTCGAAGTTGTTCCACGGGATCTCGTAGCCGAGGATCGTCGTGCGCTTGAAGGCGCGGAGGCCCTCCTCGGCAACGGTGCGGTGGTCCTGGTGGACGTCGTGGAGGCTCGGCTGGAAGACGACGTCCGGTGCCCACTCCTCCCACAGCGCGACCAGCAGCTCGAGGATGTCCTGCCGCCGCTGCGGAAAGGTGCGGACGTCGAAGTCGTGCACGGTGAGCGACTCGGCGGGGATCCCCAGCTCGGCCGTTGCCTCCTCCACCTCGCGCGCGAGCGTGTCGGGCGGGAAGCCGGGCGGCAGCGAACGGGTCGCGATCGAGAAGGCGACGTAGCGGACGTCGCAGCCGGCATCGACGAGGCGTGTCATCGTCCCGCCGCACCCGAACTCGCCGTCGTCGGTGTGCGGCGCGAGGACGAGCGCCTTCCGCCACTGCTCGATCACTGTGCCCTCACTGCGCGATCATCTCAGGCGCGGGCTCCTCCGTCTCCACCGATCGCGGCTCGCGCGCCGGCACGCGCCTGGGGGCGGCGAGCGCGATCAGGCCGATGAGCCCCCACGTCGTGGGATCCTCGAAGAAGTCGTTGTAGGCGAGGGAGTGGACGAAGATCGCCACCAACGCCAGCCCTGCCGCGAGAGCAAGTCGCCCGAACACCGGGTGCTCGATCCGCCGGTACGCCGCGGCAAGCAGCGCACCGACGAGCCAGAAGTAGAGGACGAGGCCGACGGCGCCCTCCTCGGCTGCGACCGTCACGGGCGTGTTGTGCGAAGCGCTCTTCCTCGGCGTCTCGTGCGTCCGCTTCGAGTACGCGTGCTCGAAGCCGCCGAGACCGACGCCGATCTCCGGGTGGGCCTTCGCGATCCGGATGCCGTTGGCGATCAGGCTCGCGCGGCCGTGCGTTGCGCTGTTCAGACCCCCGGTCGTGTGCTTGCGGAGGGCGTGCATCAGCGTCGGCTGCGTCACCGCGATCCCGGCGAGGACGGCGAGCGCCGCCGCGAGCGCGAGCAGCGACCGCCAGCGCCAGACGACCGCGGCGGCCCCGAACACCGCGACGAGCAGGGCTGCGAAGCTCGACTGCGAGAACGAGATGAGGAGCCCGAGCCAGGCAACGGCGGCGAAGGCCAGCGCGGCCAGACCCACCCTGTTCGAGCGCCCACGGACGATCAACACGACGGTCGGCACGAGCGCGATCACGAGAAAGCGCCCGTAGATCGAGGGGTCGAAAAAGACAGAGTTGACGCGGAAGAAGGCCGCATAGGCGTTGATGTTCTGCAGCTTCAGGTTCTGGGTGATGTTGCGCGTCTCGTACTGGTGGAAGCCGACTGCGACGAAGACGAGGGCCATCGCCACGAGCTCGAGGTAGAGGAGCCGGATGCGCGACGGCTGCCACGGCAGGCGCGCAATCGAAAGCGCGAGGATCGTGAAGGGAATGTAGAAGGCAAGCAGGTCGAGGGCAGCGGTGTGCACGTCGACGCTCCACCCGAGCGAGAGGCCGATCCAACCGACGTAGAGCGCGAGCGGCCAGGAGGCGATACCGAGCTCGCGCGAACGCTCGTCCCCGTCGAGGAGCTGCCAGAGCAGGAGCAGGGCGGCGCCGAGCGCGACCCCATAGAGCGGCACCAGGAGCTGGTGGCCGACGTAGTGCACGCGGAACGGGACGAACGCGAGGGTGCAGAAGGCGACGAGCCACGGCTCCCGCCGGAAGAGCCAGGCGAGGAGCGGGCCGAGCACGATCGCTCCTCCGACGCCGGCTCCGAGCTCCAACGCGCTCGCCGGCGAGAACGACGCGACGAGCAGGACCGTGCCAACTCCCGCGTAGCAAAGCCCTGCGATGCGGTTCCGGCGCGTCCGCGAGACGAGCAGGACCGCAAGGCCGAGGCACGCGATCGGGCCCGCGATCTCGGCGAGCCCGATCACTTCGCGTGCACCCGCACGAGCGCGGTCGCGACATGGCCGTGCTCCGCCACGACGAGGTGGTACGTGCCCGGCGTGCTCGGTGCCTGCAACCGGAGCCGCTTCCCGTGCCGTGCGCCGTGCCGGTGGCCGAGGCGCCACGTGTAGCGCGACGCCGCCGTCTCGACGTGCACCGTGAACCGTCGGCCGGACGGGACCGTGTGGCGGCCAGGCGCGATCTCGATGTAGCGCACGAGGACCGTGACCGGCTTGCGCGTGGCGGGGGAAGTCTCGTTGCCGGCGGCGTCTACCGCGGCGACCTTGAGAACGTAGGTGCCGGCGGGGACGGGCCTGCCGTCGATCGCGCCCGCCCACTTGACCTTGTCGCGCACCCTGCTCGGGTGGCCCCGGATGATGCGGTGGCGACCGAGGTAGATGACGGCATGCGCCTGGTCGCTGAACGAGTACCGGATCGCGACCGTGCGGCCCGGAGCGACGAAGAGAACGGGCTTTGCGGCACTGGCGGAGAGCACCTTCGGCGCCTTCGTGTCGAGGACGATCCGGTTCGGGAGGCGGAACGTCCGGCGCGCGTTCGCGAGGTGGACCCACGGCTTGTAGACGCCGTCGGGCGCGCGCTGTCCGCCATCGGTTCGGCCGTCCCATGTGAAGGGGTCGGCTTGGCGGGCCGGCCGGGGAGCATCCGAGGCGAGGGTGGCGACCTTGTGGTCCGCGGAATCCACGATCGTGACCGTGACGCGGTCACGATGGCGGAGCCTGAAGCGGACCGTCGCCGTCCTCCCGCTGCAGTGACAGACCGGCGACAGCGTCTTCGAGACGAGTGTCCCATAGACCGGGCTCCTGATCAGCTTGAGGTGCTCGGTGATCGCAAAGGCGGCAGCGGTGGCCACCAGCAGGCCCAGGAGGGTGACCGTCGTGAGAACCCGCTGCAAAGCCCGCCGATTCTACGGCGCCGACGTTAAGGAAGGGGTTAGGCCCGCTCGGGCGTGGTTCGCGTCTCGCTCAGCATCACGTTCACCGTGTAGATCGTCAGCACGACGAGAAGGACAACGAGACCGCCGCCGAGGATCCAGTTCGCCTCGGGCACGTTGAGGAGCTTGAGCCCGCTGATGATGAGGATCCCTCCCAGCCCGCCCCGGATCGTCATGTCCGGGACCTTCACCGTGTACCGGCTCGAGATGAGGATCCCGGGGACAGAGCCGAGGAGCAGCCAGGCGGTCGCGTGCAGGTCGACGTCGCCGACGATGAGGTGCCCGACCCCTGCGACCCAGAGGAGCGCGGCGGCGTGAAAGATGTCCGTGCCGACGATCCTCGGCATGGTGAGCGGATAGACCAGCACCATCATCAGCCCGAAGTACGTGCCGCTGCCGACGGACGTCAGGCCGACGATGAAGCCGAAGACCGCGCCGGTGCCGAGCGCTATCGCCTTGTCGCGCCGGCTCATGATGAAGGGGCCAGTGCTGGGCTGGACCCCCCGCTTCACGAACGACTTGGCGAGGAAGCCTGCGCCCCCGCCGATGAGCGCGACGCCGACGGCGTAGCCGAGGATCGTCTCCGCGTTGCTGATCTGCTTCTGGAGGACGTAGCCGACCGTGACACCGGCGATCGCCAGCGGGCCTGAGCCCGCGAAGAGCCAGAACGCCAGGTGGCCGTGCACCGTGCTGAGCCGGCGATGCCGGATCGCGCCGAACGATTTGAAGATCGCGCCGTGGAAGATGTCGGTGCCGACGGCGTACGTCGGCTTGAAGCCGAAGACGATGATCAGGATCGGCGTCATGAGCGAGCCTCCGCCGACGCCGGTGAGGCCCACGACGAGGCCGAGCGCCAGACCGGTCAGCGTGAACTGCCAGGTCATGCCGCGCTGAGCACCATGCCGGCCCCGACGGTCTCGTTCGTCGCCTCGTCGATGAGCACGAAGGCACCCGTCGTGCGGTTCTCTCCGTAGGGGTCGACACAGAGCGGTTCTGAGAGCCGGATGCGCACGACGCCGATGTCGTTCAGCTCGAGCCGCTCCGGCCCGGGTACCTCCTCGAGCGTGTGGACGTCGATGCGCGAGACGAGCTCGTCCGCAATCGCGCGCACGGAGCGGGTCGTCTGCTTCACCGCGAGCCGCGCGCGCGGCTCGAGCGGCCGTTCGCTCATCCAGCAGACGCGCGCCTCGAGCTCGCGCGCCACGACCGGCGGCGCAGCGGGGTCGGCGAGCATGTCGCCGCGCGAGACGTCGAGGTCGTCGGCGACCCGGATCGTCACCGACATCGGCGGGATCGCCGCGTCGAGCGCCCCGTCGATCGTCTCCACCGCCTCGACCTGCGTGCGCAGCCCGGCCGGCAGGACGACGACCTCGTCGCCCGCGCTCCAGACGCCGCCGGCGACCTGGCCGCCGTAGGCGCGGTAGTCGTGGTGCTCGTCCGAGATCGGCCGGATCACCCACTGGACGGGGAAGCGCCGGCTGTCGAGATCGCGGTCGGAGGCGATCTCCACGGTCTCGAGGTGCTCGAGGAGCAGCGGGCCGTCGTACCACGGCATGTGCCCGGAGCGGTCGACGACGTTGTCGCCGTGCAGCGCCGAGATGGGGATCACGCACAGGTCCGGCAGCCCGAGGCTGTCGAGCTGTGAGGAGATCTCGTCGAACCGCTCCTGCGACCAGTCGACGAGGTCCATCTTGTTCACGGCAACGACGGCGTGCGGCACGCGGAGGATCGAGAGGATGTAGGCGTGACGGCGGGTCTGCTCGACGACCCCCTCGCGGGCGTCGACGAGCACGATCCCGAGCTCGGCCGTCGAGGCGCCCGTGACCATGTTGCGCGTGTACTGGACGTGGCCGGGCGCATCGGCGAGCTGGAAGCGCCGCCGGGGCGTGACGAACGAGCGGTAGGCGACGTCGATCGTGATCCCCTGCTCGCGCTCGGCGCGCAGGCCGTCGGTGAGCAGCGCGAGGTCGACGTACTCGTTGCCGCGGCGGCGCGAGACGTCCTCGATGTGCTCGAGCTGGTCGACGAAGATCTGCTTCGTGTCGTAGAGCAGCCGGCCGATCAGCGTGGACTTGCCGTCGTCGACGGAGCCGCACGTGACGAGGCGGAGAAGCTCGGTCGACTGTGCTTGCTCAGAAGTAGCCAACGCGCTTGCGATCCTCCATCGCGGCCTCGCTGAAACGATCGTCGGCACGCGTCTCGCCGCGCTCGGTGACGCGGGTCGCGGCGATCTCCTCCACCACCGCCTCGATCGTCCCCGCCCGCGACTCGACGCCGCCGGTGCACGTCATGTCTCCGACCGTGCGGAAGCGGACCGACGTGACGAACGGGTCTTCGCCCTTCATGCGCTCGACGTGCGGCGAGACGGCGTACAGCATCCCGTCGCGGCGGAAGACCTCGCGCTCGTGGGCGAAGTAGATC
>DASYPH010000297.1:0-1589 GCA_036006925.1 Gaiellaceae bacterium | reverse complement strand
CAACACCTCGAGCGTGTAGAGCCCTGCCTCCACGGCCGGGTCGGCGTGCTTCAGTTCGCGCGCCCGCTCAGGCTCGACGGCCGTCGTTTCACCGGACGCACCCCCCATTGAGCTGCGGTCGCGTCACGGCTCGATGCCGAGCGCAGCCAGGCGCCCTGCTGCCTCCTCGACGTATGCGGACGGCGTAGCTCCCGGCTCGGGAAGCCCGAGGCCTGCCTCGGTGCGCCAGAGTGCGTCGCCGAGGTAATTGAGGAGGTGGAGGGCCATGATGCGCGACAGGCTGAGCTTGCGCCGGGACAGTGCTTCGTAGCGCTTGACCGTCGACACGAGCAGGTCGACCCCGGGTCCGTAGACGGGAAGTACGCGGAAGTCGAACTCGGGCTCGCCCAGTCCGCTGTTCTCGAAGTCCACGACGGCCAGGAGACGCGGCTCGTCGAGATTCCACAGCTGGTTGTAGGGGTGGAAGTCGCCATGGACAAAAACGGTGTCAGCGGGGGAGGCGAGCTGATCGTCCACCCAGTCGCACCAGCGGCTCACCATCGACCGCTGGTGCGGCTCGATCATCGCCGTGAAGCGGGCTCGTAACTCATCCGTCGAGACGTGAAGACCCCGCTCGGGCAGCCGGAGCAGACTCTCGAGCCGTTCGCGGACGCGCGCTTCGACACGGGGGGCGTGGAGCTGAGCGAGGAAGCACGCGAGCTGGGCCGCGAACTGCGCGATGCGATCGGGCGCAGCCGCCGCGACGGTCTTGTAGCTGAGTGGCGCGCCGCCGCTCACCAACTCGGTGGACGAGAACGCGGGGTTGCGACTGGCGACGACCAGCTTCGGCACGGCCAGTCCCAACTCGTTGCCGAGCACGCCGAGCGCCTGTGCCTCGCGCCAGATGCGGACAGCTGTCCGCTCCGAGAGGGCGAACTTGAAGAACATGCGTCCACCGACAGTCGCCCGGCTCGAAGCCCAGTTCGGGTTGCCGAGGTCGGGAGTGCCCTCGAGAGCGATCGGCAGGTCCGCCAGATGAGGCGCGGCCGCCCGCAACGCAGCCCGCACGGCCGGCTCCGAGTGTTCGCTCAACCAGCCGAGCGGCTCCGGGCTGGTGCTACCCATTCTTTGAAGGCTATGTCGCGGTGGCGTTCAGCCTACGTGGTCGGAGGCGCCTTGACTCTCGAGGATTTCCTTCTCCGGTAGGCCGCAACGACGGTCGCTACGAATAGGCCCGCGACCCACAGCGGTCCCACGACGATGCCCGTCGCGAGCCAAATATCGCGTGGCTTGAAACAGAGCAGGGAAGTCGACTCGTCGCAGTTCGCTTCGATGCCGTTCCACACGCCCGCAGCCAGCAACCAGCTGACGATGCAGAACACCGTCCAGGCGACCAGAACCCAACGAAAACTCACGCGACTCCCTCGGTGCGGATTTCCGGGCGCATGCGATCCTGCCCGAGCTTCGCAGCGAATACCGTAGGCCACGCGGATGACCGTGCACCGGGCGAGTGGTGCGCTAAGACGCTTGGAGTCGGCACGCCGCGGCTCGGCTTTGGGGGAGAGGCCGCTCGCCAAGGCGACGATGGCTGTCTCGGTTGATATCGAAGA
>DASYPH010000296.1:0-7581 GCA_036006925.1 Gaiellaceae bacterium | reverse complement strand
CACTTTCGTAGGCGTCTCGTGACGGTGGCTGCCACCCGACGGGTCCTTGAGCAACGCCCTCGCGATCACGAGGCGCTGGATCTCGCTCGTGCCTTCGTAGATCTCGGTCACCTTCGCATCGCGGTAGTAGCGCTCGACCGGCTCGAGCACGATTGCGACACGGCGAACGCGGGACTGCCGGAGCTGAAGAGCTTCGTCCTGCCCGGCGGAACCGAGGCAGCGGCGCGCCTGCACATGGCCCGCGCGACCTGCCGGCGTGCCGAACGCGAGGTTCTCGCCTGCGCGCGCGAGGCCGACGTGAATCCGCTTGCCGCCGTCTATCTGAATCGTTTGAGCGATCTGCTCTTCATCCTCGCCCGCGCTGCGAACTCCGGCGGCGCCGAGCCACTCTGGACACCCGGCGGCGAGCGCTAGCCCGAGCGGGCAGAATTCAGCGATGGCGACGACCGAGGACCCGCGGCAGGAGACGCCGACCGATCGGTGGCGCGACGAGTCGTACGCCTCGGCAGCCGAACGCCAGGGCGAACTCTTCTCGACCATGTCGGGGATCGAGAACGATCCGCTCGTCACGCCGGACCGCTCGACCGTCGACTACGAGCGCGACCTCGGCTATCCGGGCGCCTTCCCGTTCACGCGCGGCGTCTACCCGTCGATGTACCGCGGGCGGCTCTGGACCATGCGTCAGTTCGCCGGCTTCGGCACCGCCGATGAGACGAACGAGCGGTTCCGCTACCTGCTCGAGCACGGCCAAACCGGCCTGTCGACTGCCTTCGACATGCCCACGCTGATGGGCTACGACTCGGACCACGCGCGCTCGCTGGGCGAGGTCGGCCGCGAGGGCGTCGCCATCGATTCGCTCGAAGACATGGAGACGCTGTTTCACGGCATCCCGCTCGGCGACGTCTCGACGTCGATGACGATCAACTCGCCCGCCGCGATCCTGCTCGCGTACTACGTCTGCGTCGGCGAGGAGCAGGGCGTCGCCCGCGACAAGCTCCGCGGCACGATCCAGACCGACATCCTGAAGGAGTACATCGCGCAGAAGGAGTACATCTTCCCGCCCGAGCCGTCGATGCGGCTCGTGACGGACATGGTCGAGTTCTGCGCACGCGAGATGCCGCTCTGGCATCCGATCTCCATCTCCGGCTACCACATTCGCGAGGCCGGCTCGACAGCCGCGCAAGAGCTCGCGTTCACGCTTGCCGACGGGTTCACCTACGTCGAATGGGCAATCGAGCGTGGACTCGATGTCGACGACTTCGCACCACGTCTCTCCTTCTTCTTCAACGCGCATCTCGACTTCTTCGAGGAGATCGCCAAGTACCGCGCGGCCAGGCGGATCTGGGCGACTGTGATGCGTGACCGCTACGGCGCGAAGAACCCGCGCTCGTGGCTGATGCGCTTCCACACGCAGACGGCAGGCGTCTCGCTCACCGCCCAGCAGCCCGAGGTGAACATCGTCCGCACGGCGATCGAGGCGCTCGCAGCGGTGCTCGGCGGGACGCAGTCACTGCACACGAACAGCTATGACGAGGCGCTGGCGCTCCCGACCGAGGACGCAGTGCGGATCGCGCTGCGCACACAGCAGGTGATCGCCCACGAGACGGGGGTCGTGAACACGATCGATCCGCTCGGGGGGTCGTACTACGTCGAGGAGCTGACGAACGAGCTCGAGCGTCAGGCGTACGAGTACTTCGAGCGGATCGACGAGCTCGGCGGAGTCGTGCAGGCGATCAAGGAGAATTTCTTCCAGCGCGAGATCGCCGAGGCGTCGTTCCGCTACCAGTCGGAGGTCGAAGCCGAGCAGCGGGTCGTCGTCGGCGTCAATCGCTACCAGCTCGCAGACGAGCAGCAGATCGCGATCCACCGCGTCGACCCACTGCTCGAGACCCAGCAGATCCAGCGTGTGCAGGCTCTGCGCGCACGTCGCGACTCACGGGCCGCCGAGGCGGCTCTCTCGCGCCTGAAAGAGGATGCCGCTCACGACGAACGGAACCTGATGCCAGCGATCGTCGAGGCCTCCCGGGCGCACGTGACGATGGGCGAGATGTGCGACGCATTCCGCGCCGTCTGGGGCACGTGGCGCGAGACACCGGTCTTCTAGCGTCCCTCGGCGTTAACACTCACTCAACAGACGCGGCTAACGACCCGTCGGATCGGGCGTCTACTCTGACGTGGCGATGAACGCAGACACCGTCTTCGAGCACCGTGATCCGATTCGCAAGCCCGGCTGGCAGAAAGCGCTGCCGTGGATCGTCGGCGTGGTCGCGATCGGGGCGCTCCTCGGCTTCATCGGCTTTCACTACTCGAACACGGGCCACTCGACCGCAACGCCTCTCCTGAACAAGCCGGCTGACGACCGCTCGGCGGTTCCGCCGACCGTGAAGCTGACCCCGGGCGCCACGATCGTCGCCCGGCGCTTCATCGAGACTGCGGTCGCCCGCAAGAACCTGCCGGACGCCTACAAGCTCGTCACCGACTCGATCAAGCAGGGCCAGACGCTGGCCCAGTGGAGGAGCGGCAACATCGCGGTGATCCCGTACCCGGTCGACGACGTGAAATACGCGCCGATGAAGATCGACTTCTCGTACCCGAAAGAGGCAATGGTCGAGATCGCGCTGCTGCCGAAGGCCAACGCGAAGATCAAGGCCCAGCTCTTCCAGATGGATCTGGTCAAGCGTGGCGACAAGTGGCTCGTCAACAGCTGGTACCCGAAGTCGAGCGCGCCAGTTCCGAACGGCTCCGAAAACAACGGCGCCGGCAGCTAGTCCGCCCGGGAGGCAAGGGAACCACGTAGGGCAATGACAGGCCGCCTTTCGTCGCCCCGGTTCCGCCGGCGCCTCTTCTGGGGGGTGGGCAGCGTGGCCGTGCTGTCGGGGCTGGCGATCGGCGGGATCCTGGTCGGCAATACCGGACGCTCGAACGAGACGCCGCTGATCGACAAGCCGGCGTGGGTGTACCGCGAGCCGGCGAAGATGAAGCTGACGTCGGGCGACCGGCGACAGCTGTTCGACACAGCCAGCGTGTTCATCCGGACGGCCGTTGCGCGCAAGCATCTCGACTCGGCGTGGAACATGCTCGGGCCTGAGATGAAGGCCGGGCAGACCCGTAAGTCGTGGGACACCGGCAACAACAACGTGATCCCGTTCCCGGCGGTCGGGATCGCGAACTGGAGCATCCTCTACGCGTACCGGAACGACGTGGCGATCGATCTCGGCGTGGTCGGTGACCCCCACAGCGATTGGGCCGGGAAGACGTTCACGATCGAGTTCAAGCGCTACAAGTCGCAACCGCAAAACTGGTTGGTTGCAGCTTGGGTGCCGAAGGGAATCGGGGGCGCAGGCCAGGTGAAGAGCGTCGCCTCTGCGCCGGTCGCTCCGCCCACGGTCGCCGCCGTGTCGGCCAAGTGGCTCGTGCTACCGCTCTGCTTCCTCGGTGCGCTCGTGCTCGGTCTCTCCGCCTGGGGGATCCGAAACGTCTTCAAGCAGCGCCGCGCGGCGAAGCGCTACGCAAAGCTGCTCGGCTACAACTCGAGCTCGAACCCGTCGTAGACCAGGTCGTCGATCGGCTGCTCGGCGGACCGGTGGGTCAGCAGCAGCCGCCGCACGTTGGCTCTGCGGGCAACTGAGCGGGCCTCGTCGGGCGTCATGTGCCCGTGGGGGTCGCCTTCCGGCTCGAGCAGCGTCGCTTCGCAGAGAAAGACGTCGGCATCTCGGGCGAGGCTGACGAGCGCGGGCGTCGGGCCGGTGTCGCCCGAGTAGGCGAGCACGGCCGAGCCGTGCTCGACGCGGAATCCGTACGCAGGCTCGACGTAGTGGGCGACCGCGCGCGGCGTGATCGTATGACCCGCGGCCGAGAAGGGGACGCCGTCGGCGTACTCGTGTACGTCGAACACCTGCAAGAAGCGTCCGAGCGGAGCGAACGTCGAGATACGCGCGAGGCCGGCCGGCGGAACATGAAGTTCTGGCCCCGGCTGGCCGATAGCCGGGCCGAGCACGTGCCCCCAGAGCCAGGGAACGAGGTCGCCGCAGTGGTCGAGGTGGAGGTGGGAGATGACGATCGCGTCGATCGTCGGCCAGGGCTCCGTCTCACGCAGCCGCGCGAGCACGCCCGGACCGCAATCGAGCAGCACGCGGCGACCCTCGCTCGTGACGAGGTAGCCGGAATGGGCGCCGCCGGCGTTCGGCCACGCCGGAGAGCTGCCGACGACGGTCAGCTTCACGTTCCTATACTGACCGACCAGTGGCAGCGAAGATCAGAGTGGTGATCGCGAAGCCCGGTCTCGACGGCCACGACCGCGGCGCGAAGATCATCGCGCGTGCCTTGCGCGACGCAGGGATGGAAGTGATCTACACCGGGTTGCACCAGACGCCCGAGCAGATTGTCGAGACAGCGATCCAGGAGGACGCCGACGCCGTCGGCATCTCGATTCTCTCCGGTGCGCACATGACGCTTGTCCCGCGGATCCTCGAGTTGCTGCGCGCGCAGGGAGCGGAGGATCTCCTCGTCCTGGTCGGTGGAACGATTCCCGGTGACGACGTGTCCGAGTTGAAGCGGCAGGGTGTCGCCGAGGTCTTCACTCCCGGTGCCCCGACGAGCGAGATCGTCGACTTCCTGCAGGCCCGCGTTCCCGCCTAAGCGGGCTGCATTCGATCGAGCGTGATCGCGCCCGGCGCGCCGGTGAGCGCCGGCATGGTGTCCGGCGCCGGCAGGGTCCACGCGACGACGCGGTCGCCGGGTGCAGCAGCGACCGCGGAGGGATCCTGGACGGTCAGCGTCAGCGGACGGTTCAGCTTCCTCAGCTTGAGGTGTGACGGCCACGCGGTGAGCGTGTCGACGGTCAGCGTCAACGTGCCGGGGCCGGCGTCGACGACCGTGCCGGTCAACCGCAGCGTGAACGCGGCGCCGCTCGGGGAGGCGGCCAGCAGCAGGTGCGGAGCCTTCTTGATAATCGGGTACGGGTCGACGGCCTTGCCGCCGTTCGGGTGCACCTCGAAATGCAGGTGCGGATGAAGGCCGTTCGCATCGCCCGAGTCGCCGAGATAGGCGATCACCTGTCCGGCGACCACGTGCGAGCCGTCGGGCAGCGCGTAGGCGACGCCTTGGTCGCACTTGCCCTTGTTGTCGTTCGCCGCGGTCAGATCGTTGTTCAGGTGGATGTACTCGTACATCGTTCCGCTCGCGCCGTAGAGGTAGAGCATGCAGCCGGCGCTCGCTGAGGTGGTCCAGTACTCGATCTTCCCCGGCTCGACCGCCACGACCGGCGCGCGCTTGTCGCCGAGCAGGTCGTTGCCCTGGTGCTTCAGTCCGCCCCGCGGCTCCCCGAAGTCGTCCGTGTACACGACCGGTCCGACGACGGGGAAGAGAATTCGGGGAACCGCGCTGCTCGCCGTCGCCGCCGTTGCAGCCGCCAGCGCCAGCGCCAGCGCCAGCGCGACGAGGATCGGGGCGAGTGACCGCATCGCGCTCGCACCGTAGCGGCCTGTTCCGCCGATGCCAAGCGGGGCAGGCTGGATAGAGTCCGCGCGCATGAAGATCGCAGTCTGCGTGAAAGCTGTGCCGGACGCCGCTTCGGGCCGCCACCTGGATCCCGCGACGAAACGGCTCGACCGTTCGAGGGAGCTGACGATCTCGGAGTGGGACAGTTACGCGATCGAAGAGGCGCTGCGACTGAAGGAAGCCGCCGGTGAAGGTGAAGTGGTCGTTGTCTCGATGGGGCCGGAACGCGCGCTCGACGCGCTGCGGAAGGCGCTCGCAATGGGTGCCGATCGCGCCGTGCTCATCTCCGACGCGTCGCTCGAGGGCTCGGATCTGCTCGCGACCGCGAAGGTACTTGCGGGGGCGCTCGCGCGTGAGAGCGCCGAGCTCGTGTTCTTCGGTCAGCAGTCGGCCGACGGTGGCGGCGCCTGTCTGTGGGCTGCGGTCGCGGAGCGGTTGCGCGCCCCAGTCGTCTCCCAGGTGAGCGAGCTCGTGGTCGAGAGCGGCTCTCTCACGGGCAAGCGCCAGACCGAATACGGCTACGACACGATCCGCGCGCCGCTCCCCGCGGTGGTCGCGGTCGCCGACTCGATCAACACGCCGCGCTACCCGTCGCTGAAGGGGATCATGGGCGCGAAGAAGAAGCCGCAGGAGACACTGACAGCTGCCGACGTCGGCGGGGCAGACGCGGCTGCCACGACCGTGGTCGCGGTCAACGACCCCCCGGCGCGCGGCGAGGCGCGCAAGATCGAGGACGACGGTTCGGGGGCCGACCAGATTCTCGAATTCCTCGTTGCGAAGAGGCTCGTCTGATGGCGAAGACGCTGGTCTTCCTCGAGCATCACGAGGACGCGGTCGCGAAAGGCTCGCTCGGCGTCCTGAGCAAAGCGGCGCAGATCGGCGGCGACGTCGCCGGCGTGCTCGTCGGTGCCGGCGTCCGCGATCTCGCCGACAGCGCGGGCGCGTTCGGTGCGACGACCGTGTGGGTCGCCGACGACGAGCGCGTCGCGCGCGCTCTGCCGCAGCCGCGCGTCGACGTGCTGGCGAAGCTCGTGCGCGACCAGGGCTTCGACACCGTGTTGTTCGCGCAGTCCGTGCTCGGCGCCGATGTCGCGGCGGGACTTGCCGCCCGGCTCGAGGCGGGCCTCAACTGGGGCCTCGTCGACTTCGACGGCGAAACCGGGAAGGCGCCGCAGCTCTCCGACACCGTGTACGTTGACGTCGGCTGGTCGACCCCTGTCAAGCTGGCGATCTTCCGGGCGGGCGCGTTCGACCCGAGCGAGATCGGAGGCACGGCCGAGGTCAAAGACGCGCCCGTCGAGCTCGAGGACTTCTCGTCGCGGGCGGAGATGGTCGAGCAGGCCCACGCAGTCCAGCAAGGCCCGTCGATTGAGGACGCTGACGTGATCGTCGCCGGCGGTCGCGGGCTCGGTGAGCCGGAGAAGTTCTCGCTGGCCGAGGAGTTGGCGCAGGCGCTCGGTGGGGCCGTCGCCGCGACGCGTGCCGTCGTCGACGCGGGTTGGTATCCGTACTCGGCGCAGGTCGGTCAGACCGGCAAGACCGTCTCGCCGAAGCTGTACGTCGCGCTGGGCATTTCCGGTGCGATCCAGCACAAGGTCGGGATGCAGGGCTCGAACGTGATCGTCGCGGTGAACAAGGATCCCAACGCGCCCATCTTCGAGTTCGCGGATCTCGGTGTTGTCGGGGATCTGCACCAGATCGTCCCGAAGCTGACCGAACTCGTTCGCGCGCGCCGGTCGTGAGCGTCCGGCCGTCCGACTTCCCGCCACCGTGGTCGCCTGCGGAGGCGATCGGTCCGCCCGTGGATCCGCCCGACGAGCGGATCGAGGTCGGATTCCTGATCGTCGGCGCCGGGCCTGCGGGTCTCGCAGCCGCGATCCGCCTCGGCCAGCTGGTGGAGGAGCACCCCGACGTGGCGGAGCGCCTCGGCGACGTGCCGGTGGCGGTGCTCGACAAGGGGAAGGCGCCGGGCTCGCACCTGCTGTCCGGTGCCGTCGTCAATCCGCGCGGCCTCCAGCGGCTCTTCAAGGGCCGAAAACGCATGGACGAGCTGCCGTTTTACGGGCAGGTCGAGGCGGAGTC